>CAVFAZ010000087.1:0-5178 GCA_963620825.1 Kurthia senegalensis | reverse complement strand
CTTTCAGATGGCTTCTGACCTCGCCGAAACGGCGGTCCCAGTCGTATTTGAACGAGGCCGCATAATCGAGTTCCTTGGAGTCCACAATCTGGTCCGAATAATAGGTAAGCGGCAGACGGTCAGCCAAATAGTAGCCCTCGCTCTCGGCGTGGACAGCCGGCTGAACGGAGCCGTAGGTATTGAATTTATGGTCGTGGGTACGGTTGTCGGCATAGTTCACGGAGCCCTCGAATTTAAGGCTCGTGATCCAGCCCCGGTTCAGCTGCCAGGTAAGCGAAGTGTTCGCGCGCAGGACGTTGTCGCGGGCCTTGCTGTACTCCCCTGAGAATGCGTCCGGATCATCCTCGCTGTTCATTCCGCCCAGGTTTCCGGTCAGACCGGCCTCGAAACGCAGTTTCCCCGCAAAGGTATTCGAATATGCCAGGCTGAGGCCCGTGCGCGTATATGATTCATAAGGAGATACGAGTTTTTTCGTAGCCCTGGCCCATTCGGCGCTGACATTCAGCACGCCGCGGTCCTTCTGCAGATCGACGCCCTTGGAGACTGAAGTCTGGTAGGTGCGGGGGTTCACGGAGAAGGATACACGGAGCGGGGTGCGTCCCTTGCGGGTGTGAATCCGGACCATACCGCTGTTCAAATCACCGTATTCCACTGACGGAACGCCTGTTACGATCTCCACCGACTCCACGTTATCGACGGCGATGCTTCTGGTATCGACTCCGCTCATAGAGCCGAAGGCCGCATTGTTCCCCAGACGCACACCATCGACTTCGACCGCCGTGGAGAATGCGGCATTGGCGGCTGATGAGCCGCCGGAACGAAGGGAAAAGCTGCTCGAAGACGTCAGGTCGGGGTTCACGGTCTTGCCGCCAGGCAGGAGCGCGGCCATATCCGACATACTCGACATCTGCAGGTGGTTCAGGGCATCGCGCCCGAGGGTGTGCGAAGTGCCCACCGCGTCGCTCCCCTTCTGCGCGGTCACGACGACCTCCTTCAGCGCGAGCGAGCTCTCGTGCATCACGAACTTGAGCTCGAGCATATCGCCCTTCACGCTGATGTTCTGCGACTCATCGACATATCCCAGGCAGCTCGCTGCCAATGTGTAGGTTCCGTTCTGGACATTGGTCAGGCGGAATTCGCCCTTCTCGTCAGTGACCGCCCAGAGCGTTCCGCCGTCCAGAGTCACCACGACGCCCGCAAGCGGGACGTTGCCGTCGGCGTCAAGCACGACTCCCCCGAGGGTGTGCCCCGTCGGCGCTGCGCCCGGACCCCAGGCCAGAAGCGTTAGCAATATACTGGCTATCAGTCTCATAACTGTCCGATTTCTTCAAGAATCCTGTCCATCTTAGCGTAATTGCGAAGAGTCCAGAGCACATAGCGGATATCCACGTTCACGCAGTGGTTGTACTGCGGCGTGTAATCGACATCACTCGCGAGCGACTCCTTGTTCCCGTCGAAGGCCAGGCCGATGAGCTCTCCCTTCGCGTTGAGCACCGGACTGCCGGAATTGCCTCCGGTTATATCATTGTCCGTCAGGAAATTGACCCACATTCCACGGCCTTGTGACTCGAGCAGTGACTTCCACTGCGGCTTGAGGGAATAGTCGTAATTCTGAGGATCGTATTTCTCGAGTATGCCGTCGGCTGTCGAATGGGACAAGCAATATACTCCGTCGTAAGGTTCGTATCCTCCGACGGTTCCGTAGCTCAGACGCATAGTGGAATTCGCGTCCGGATACTGCTCGATGCCGAGGTCAATTCGCATTTCGTAGAGGGCGTGGGTGTAGTCCTTGCCCAGAGCGGTCGGAGTGCGGTCGCCCTGCAGACGGTCAACCTCTTCATTGAAATCATTGATTTTCACCTCCTGAAGGAAGTTGAAAAGCGAGTCGTCGCAGTATTTCTCCATTTCGGGGCCGTCGCTGGTCAGGAACTCCGCGATCCGTTTCTCGTCGGTCAGCCAGCTGCTCTCCCAGAGCGCGTCCGCAAGAGCCTGACAGTCACCGCTGTAGTTCTCGAAGAGACTCTTCTGGAATTCTCCCCAGAAACGCCCGTCCACATTGGCATAATAGCTTGCGACGCTGTAGCGGAAGAGCTCCTTCTCGACGCCCAGGTCCAGTTCAGAATAGGTCTGTGCATCGCTGTGCTTCATTATGTTCACCGAACGCGGGTTCGAGAGATTGCGGCGCGAAGAATTCAGGCGCGTCGCGACCACCGCCAGCCGGGTGCCGCGCACTATCGTCTCGCGGTACCAGATGCGGCTGCGGTCCGCATTCTCGATGGCAGCGTAAACGCTGTCCAATCCCGCCAGCACTCCGCCCCATTTCTCACTTCGTCCGCTGTCAGCCAGAATCCACTTTTGAAGCTGAGCGTCCTGCTCACGGCGCTGAGCTGCGACGCCGAAACGCCCCAGGCACTGAACCATACCTTCATTGTTCTCCTGAATATTGCTGAGGGTGAAGTAATAATCTGAATATTTAAGCCTTACCGCCGGGTCGGCGTTCATCGCATCTGAAACTATCTTCATCTGCGCCGCACGAACCTCGTTCGTAATCGGATAACTTACTGTCTCTTCGTAGTTTATCTTCGCAGCCGAAGCGTATCGGTCGGTCCTTCCCGGATAGCCTATGACCATCGCGAAGTCCCCGTCCTGGTAGCCCTGGGTCGAAATCGTGAGCTTGCGCACAGGCTTCAGCGGGACATTTTCTTCAGCATACTCCGCCGGAGTGCCGTCAGGCGAAGTATAAATGCGGTAAAGCGCGAAATCGCATTTCTGCTGAGGCCACTCCCAGTTATCGACGTCCCCGCCGAAAGCCGCAATGCTCACCGGAGGAGCCGCGACGAGGCGGATGTCCTTGTAAACCGTGTAAAGCGCCATATAGTACTTGCTGCCCGCCCACATCGAGGAGAGCGAAGCCTCGCAGCCAGAATCGGCCGCGTACCTCTTCTCAAGCTGATAGGCAATCTTCCGGAACCCCATTGGCCGGCCTCCGGCGGCCGCCTCGGCCAATACTGCATTGACCTCGTCGGTGACGTCGAGGACCTTGCGCAGCAGATAGATGCTCTTGCCTTCGATCGGAACCTCGTCGGTGGATTTGAGCGCCCAGAAACCGTCTTCGAGGTAGTTTCTCTCGTCGGTGCTGAGCTTATAGACGTCGGAGTACGCGCAATGGTGGTTGGTGATGACAAGACCCTCGTCGGAAATTATGCTGCCCGTGCAGCCGAAGTCCATCGAGACTACGGCATCTGTGAGGCCTCCGGCCTCGGCATTGTAAATTTCATTTGCAGAGAGCTGCAGGCCTTTCTCCTGCATCCGGGTTTCCAGGGCCTTGGAGATGAGATTCACCATCCACATTCCTTCGTCAGCGCGCGCCGTGATACCTGTCAGCAGCAGTGCGGCGGCGGTCATACCAATAATCAATCTTCCTTTCATAATACCTAACAATGGGTATTTCGCCCCGGCGGGCGGAGCAAATTGCCCTATTATTCAAAACAAGTTTTTAACTTTGCGCGTTCGGGCCGTCCCTTCACGGGCCATTCACCCGAATAACAGGTACAAATATATGAATATTATGGAATTTTCAGAAGTCATCGCAAAAAGACACAGCGTCAGAAATTACACGGGCGCGGAAGTGGAGCGTGAACTGCTCGACAGGATTATAGACGTGGCGAACACCGCCCCTTCTTCCAGGAACAGCAAGAGTTCGGCTTTCCTCATCATCGAGGACAAGGACACTCTGGCGGCCATTTCCGAGATGAGGACCTCGGGAGCTACTTTCGTAAAGGACGCCGCTGCGGCCATCGTGGTTCTGGGCGACAGTGAGGCTACGGAAATGTGGATTGAGAATTCCTCAATCTCCGCCACTTTCATCCAGCTCGCGGCCACCGCTTTCGGACTCGGCAGCTGCTGGGTTCAGGTGCGCGGACGCCTGCGCGACAAAAATGACGAGTCGAAGGGTACCGCGGAGGATTATCTGCGCAACCTGCTCGGCATCAAGGAGCGCTACAGCGTGCTCTGCGTAGTGGCTCTCGGATATGAGGCGGAATAATTATCAACTAACAAATACACAAATGATTATGAAAAGAATTCTAGTTATGGTCACATCTGCCGCCCTGGTTCTGGGGCTGGCCGGATGTTCAGAGCTCAATGACCGCGTAGATCAGCTCGAGACCGATGTCAAGTCGCTTCAGGATGGAATCGATAAGCTTCAGGAAGCGGTTGACGCCAAACTTACCATCACAGGTGTAAAGCCGACTGAAGACGGGAACATAGTCACTTTCTCCGACGGCAGCACACTCACCATCAACGATGGTAAGGACGGCGAGCAGGGACCGGAAGGAAAGCAGGGTCCGGAAGGTCCACAGGGCCCGGAGGGCAAGCAGGGTCAAAATGGAGAGACGCTCATCGGCAGCATCAAAGTGGATAGCGGCTACGCATATATCACGCTCGCTGACGGAACCTCTTTCTATTTCCCTGTATATTCTCCTGTTGGCGCAGTGAAGTCCATCTCGTTCATTCCTGAGTACAGCGACGGCAAGGGCACCATCGACAAGAACGGCCTGGCCGATTTCCATTTCCAGATCTTTCCTGAAAGCGCCGTCAAGGGCCTCAAGGAAGCATATGACAAGAAGGAGCTTACGCTTCTTGTCAACACCACTGAAATCAAGACCCGCGACGGAGAAGAGGAGGAAGTAATCGCCCCTGTCATAAAGTTCGAAGAGGACGCGGGAATGTTCACTATCGAGGGCCTGAGCTTCAAGGAAGATGAAGGCAAGGGAATCGCCGTATCCATCGGCTTCGAAGACCAGTTCACAGCCATCAGCTCTGAGTACATTCCTATGGTATGGGAAGGCTACGTTGAACTGGCAGGTGTAAGATATTCCACAAGAGAGATGAAGGACGGCAAGGTATGGATGACCGAGAACCTCCGCTACATCCCTGAAGGCTACACCCCTTGCGACGATGTGAACAACGTTACCGCAGGCGTTTACTACCCTCTCACCCTCAATACTGCCGAGAACGGAATGGTATTCAGCCAGAACACCTATGTCATCGAGGAGCAGGGCTATCTCTATCAGTCCGAGGTCGCTCTCGGTCTCAAGGTGGGCGACATCCAGGATGAGGAAAAGGCCAAGTCCCTGGAAGGCGCGCAGGGTATCTGCCCTGAGGGATGGCATATCC
>CAVFAZ010000086.1:0-21959 GCA_963620825.1 Kurthia senegalensis | reverse complement strand
TCTGCTTTATTTTTTAAAGAGCAGGGACGCATTTTATCGATTTAATTACCCCTCGAGTGGGCGTCTTGTCAAGCTCGACGGTCGCATAAGGCCATGCCGCTACGCATCGGAAGCTCCTCAGCAGCATTGGACGCGAAGCGGCCGAGGGAAAAAGATTGCTGTTGAGGAGCTTCCGACGCGAAGCGGCCGAGGGAAAAGATTGCTGCTGAGGAGCTTCCGACGCGAAGCGGCCGAGGGAAAATGATTGCGGTTTCAGGAACTGCCGGAGTCAGCGCGACAAGATTCATTAAAGAAATATATGTATTTTAGCGCATAGCTTTCTTTAATTTTCTGATTTAAAAAAGATTACACGTTGAAATATACCTTTTTGAGTAGGGGTTACGGAGATTCTGCATACATTTGCCGCGGTCAGTGAAATGACCGTGGCGCAGGTCGTGGCGCCATACTTATGGATATTAACGCAGGGAACGGCCTCCCTGCCCAAAATGACGACTATGAAAAGATTCCTGCTAATGTTGGTATTGGCCGCAGGCCTCATCTCCTGCGAAAACCTTCTCGGACCGGCACCCGAAGGTGAACTTCAGCTGCGCTTCTCGCGCGAGTTTTCCGCCGTAACGCGCGCGACGGCGGAGATTCCCGACACGAACGACTTCATTCTCAGCGTGACAGACTCGAAAGGAAAGTCTGTTTACAGCGGCAAATACGGCGATTCGCCGGAGTCTATGCTGGTCAAGCCGGGAAGCTACACCGTCTCGGTGCGCTCCTCGGACTTCACCAAACCGGCCTTTTCCTCACCCGTCTATGGAGACGAACAGGTGGTCGTGATTTCTTCCGAAAAAGTCTCCTGCGTCACATTGAACTGCGTGCTTCAGAATTGCGGAATCCGTCTGAAGATTGCATCCGATTTCCTATCGACATACCCGCAGGGCAGCCTGCACCTTAAAGACAACTCGGGCAGTCTTCTCTATTCTTACAGGGAAACCCGCATTGCATATTTCAAACCGGGCGACGTGTCCCTGGTGCTCAGCGAATCCTCGACCGACAAGACTCTGCTGACCAGGACCCTGCAGGCCAGGGAAATCCTGACTCTCAATGTTTCCGCCCCTTCCGCCAGTGCTGCGTCAGGCGGGCTGAAGATAGAAGTGGATACGGTAAAGACTTGGCTGTCAGAAAATTATATCATAGGAGGGGCGTCGGGAAGCGGCTCGGGAGGAAACAGCATAAACGATGCGCTGGGCGTTGCGGACGCCCGGTCGAGCGCAGGGGCTGAAGAAGTATGGGTGACAGGATACATAGTCGGAGGAAATCTGACGGCTTCGGGAATGAAGACTTCAGAGCCTTTCACCTCGAAAACCAATATCGCCATCGCGGCCAGGTCCTCCACAACGGACAAGTCCAGCTGTCTTTCCGTGCAGCTGGACAAGGGAGATATCCGGGACGCCCTGAACCTGGTCGATAACCCTGACAATCTGGGCTGCCGCGTCTATCTGAAAGGAGATATCGTGGAAGCCTACTATGGAATCCCGGGGATGAAGAACCTCACGGAATTCGAGCTGAGATAATGTGCAGTCGCGCGGCTCCGCAGGACCTGCCTATCTGCCACCTCCGCCGAAGCCGCCTCCGCTGAAGCCGCCGCCTCCGCCGAAGGAGGACGCTCCTCCGAAACCTCCGCTGGCGCCGCTGCGGCTGGCTTCCTGAGCTGCAAGTGTGTTCGTGATGGCTTCTGACAGACGTCTTGACGTATAGAGGATAGTGTTCATCGTGGCGTAATCGTAACCGATTACCTCCTCGAACGCCTCAGGATTTATATCCTGCAGTTCCTTGGCCACCTTCTCGGCGATTCCGAACAGAGCCGCAAGGCACAGATAGTCCCTCCAGAGCACGACCTCCTCGGTATGACGCTCACTCAGCAGAGTGAAATCCTCCAGGTATTTCTTGAAGCCCACCAGCTCGCAGGCCTTCTCCTTGCCATTGGCATTGAGCGACTTGCCCTCGAAGTAGCCACCTGCCTCAAGGCCGGCCCGGCCGATTTTCAGAGCCTCCTTGGTCCACTTGGAGACCTTCGAAGGGTTCTTCTTCGCCCAGCGGCTGAACTCCTTGTCCTGCAGGATGTTGTCGGAGCCTGACGCCTCGCGCATCATCTCCAGCAGCTGCTTTGCGGAGTCGTTCAGGGCCGAGGTGTCAGCCGAGTCGTTGAAAAGGAACTCGACCTTGCCTTTGCCGTTTTTCTGGGTCAGGAGGTACCCGTCCTGCAACATCTTGAGTATCAATGCTGCGGAGAGAGTCTTCTTGCCTTCGTTGAGGCCCGCCTTCTGCGCGACGCAGTTGCACTCCAGAATGTCGGCATCGAACGGAATGCTTCTGCACCAGCCGATGTCCTTCGGCTTCCTGCCCAGGAATTTCTTTATCTGCCATCTGGAAGGTTTGCCTGAGGATGAGGCTCCGGCCGATATGCCGCCGATCATGGCAAAAATCCCGATAAGCCAGGTGGCGATACTCGCCACAACTTCCCAGAAACTTTCCGTTTCCTCGAAATATGAAGATCCCTCAAGCGCCTCATCCAGAGCCTCTTCGAAAGGCCTGTCCTGTATGCTTGGCGACTCGAAGATACCTTTGTCGAAGCGCAGCAACGCGATTACCGAACCCTCGTACTCCAGTCCGTCAGGGGCGTCGAAAACCGCCACCCCGTTCTCGAAGCCAGTGGTCCCGTAATAGCCGAAGCCCCAGATTCGGGCCACGGTCGTGTCCAGCTGGACCGGCGCGGAAATGCTCACGCGGACACGTTTCGGATTGGACGAAAGTCCGGGGGAGACGAGCTGCATATGCAGCATATCGTAGTCCTCCAGGCTTTTCACGGCGTTCGACATCAGGTAGGACGCTGTGAAAATGTGCGGCCCGTCGCTCCCGACGCCCCAGCAGAGCTCGCAGCCGTTGCTCTTTTCCACGATGCCGCAGCGGAACGCCTTCTGAGAGATGCTCCGGTCGATGTCCCAGAGACCTTCGTTTGTGAACTGCCGTCCGTTCTCGCTGACCTGCAGCCCCGAGATTCTGATGTCACCGAGGTTGCTCCGCACGAGGTACCACTCCGTGATACCCGAGACGCTGACGTTCCAAGTCTCTGTCACCAAGGCACTTCCGTCCTTGCGAAGCGCCACGTCGATGTCAATCCCGTAGATGCTCGTGTCGGCAAAACACATCGGCGCAGCCGCCATAAAGGCAGCTGCGACCAATCCTATAACGCGTCCCGTCATATTTTCATCGAAGGCATCTGTGTTTTCTGCTCCTCGACCTGAAGATATTCTTTCTGCTTGAATCCGAGAGGCCCGGCTACGAGCGAATCCGGGAACTGGCGGACTATCCTGTTCAACGCCGTCACGCTGTCGTTATAGACCATACGGCTCATACGGACCTGATTTTCATAGAGATTCACGCTGTCCATAGCCTTGGTGTAGTTTTCGCTGGCCTTGAGCTCCGGATACTGCTCCGCCACGGCATTGATATGGGTGGTGAGATTCTTCAGGACATTCTCCTGAGCATCCACCTCGCTCGCCGAGCTGTTCATTCCGATGCTTTTGCGCTCGGCGATGATTTTGGTCAGTGTGTTGAATTCGTACTCGCTGTAGGATTTTACCAGTTCGGCGAGTGCCGTAAGCGCATCCCAGCGGCTGGACTGCTGAACGCCGATCTGGCTGAGCGCATTCTGGCAAAGCTCATCCTGTTTCACAAGTTTTCTCTGAACGCCGATCACCCACAGAATCAGGAGGGCGATGACAGCAATGATAATGATGGTTGTCATACCTTGTTATTATAAATTCTCCCAAATATATGAAACTTTGTCCGTAAAACCGCCCCTTTTCACGGACAAATCATTCTTTTTCTCCCGTTTGTCCGTAAAACCGCCCCTTTTTACGGACAAACCTGATGCCCGACGGCCGGGCGGGCAATCCCACCACGTCAGATGACGGGCGAGAGAAAAGTAAAAATGTTTTAAGGAGATTTGCATTTTTCAGAAAAGATGATTAAGTTTGCATTAGTAACGAAGAGTTACTGAACCCAATTACGAATTCTGAGCGATGCGGATAGCACTGAACATATCCACACCTTTCATCCCTGACGTCTTTTATGCGTGGGGGGGGGTAAGGCTATATCCTTAAAAATCAGGAGATTTCTGCTGATTCTCGGTTGCTGTGTATTGTTGATTCTCAGCAGCTCCTCCTGCCGCAAACATAAAACTTCCCAGGATACCGCGCCGATAAGCTTCACCCTGAGCTTCGCCTTCGCGACCGACCTTCCTCCATATCTCACCGTCGAACATCAGGGTCAGACCACGCGCACCGACGAAGAGCAGTACTCATTCAGATATACAGTAAAATTCTATCCGCGCCTTTCTGACGGGACATTCTCCCGCACGGAAGACGACGACTATACCCTCATTCTCACCAAGGACGACATCTCCTCTCTTGACTACAGCACCAAGGCTCTGCTCCCGGAAGGAAACTGGCAGATCCGCTGCTGGGCCGACTATGTGAAAAAGGGAAGCAAGAAGGATCTCTTCTATGAGACTTCCGACTTCTCCGCCATCACCCTCCCTCAGCAGCACAGTGCGAACACTGACCGGAAAGACGCCTTCTATGGCAGTTCAGCGGTAAATCTCGTGAGAGGCAAGGCCGTTGTCCAGACTCCTCTGGAGGTCCGTCTGGAGATGGAGCGTCCGCTTGCGAAATTCCAGTTCATCGCGACAGACTTCGACCGCCTTCTGATGGGCGTATTGAACGAAAAATCGGCCGCCGAGGCCAAGGTGTCCGTCTGCACGCCGTCGCAGCTGCGCTCGGATGCAGCTCCGGAAAACTCCTGGGACCCTTCGAAAACAGCCGGCTTCGAGCCTTCCGACTACTACCTCCGCTTCAGCTACACCGCCTTTATGCCTTACGTGTTCGATATGTTCACGAACAAGCCTATAGACGCCCGTTCCGGCGTCCAATTCGATTCGGAGTTCACACCTCTGAGTATGAACGAGGTGCTGATGGGTTTCGACTATGTCCTGGTGAACGGCCGGGAGTCCAGCGTAACGGTACAGGTGGCTCTCTACGAGCGGGCGACGAATGAACTGCTCTCGCTCACCCCGGTAATGACCGTTCCTCTGAAAAGAAGCAGGGTTACGACGGTCCGTGGAGACTTCCTCACCCTCAAATTCAGCACTGACGGCGGCATAGGAATCAATCCGGACTTCGACGGAGAATACAATATGGCTCTGCCATAGACTCTTCCCCACCTGACTGCTCAGAACAAAACAATCACCAATAATATTAACCAATCACTAAAGAAATCATTATGAAAAAGATCCTGACTTCCATTGCCGCCCTGGCGCTAGTCGCGCTTGCGGCGTCGTGTTCAAAGGAGCAGACCTTTGACTCCCAGGGTGCAGAAGCCCTGGTAAGCTTCACCGTAGCCACCCCTGACCTACAGACCAGGGCGATAGCTGACGGAACGACCGTGGACAAGGTCGCCTGCTGTGTCTATGACTCGAACGGCAAGTACATAGAAAACACAAATATCAGCAAGACAGTCGATATGACTAACGGCAGTGCCACTTTCGAGGCACGCCTTGTGACAGGCCAGACCTACAGCTTCATCTTCTGGGCCTATAATGCTGCCGGCGCTCATTACACTCTCGATGCTGCAAACAAGAAAATCACCGTAAAGAATTATTCGGGTACAGCGAACGATGAGAGCCGCGACGCATTCTACTGCTATAAAGCCCCGACCAAGATTACCGGCGCTCTCAATGAAACCATCACCCTCACCCGTCCGTTCGCCCAGCTCAATTTCGGCGTGACCGCGGCTGACGTTACGAACGCATCAAATAACGGCGTTACGGTAACGAAGTCTTCATTGAATCTTACTGGCCTTGCCACCGAGCTTAACCTCGTGGACGGCACAGTCAGCGGGAGCAGCAGCGCGGATTTTACAGCCGCCGCACTTCCGACTCAAAAACTCACCGTGGGTAACACCGAATACGATTATGTGTCAATGAACTATGTGCTCGTGGGCAAGACATCCAAAGCCCTTACAGATGCAGTTCTGACGATCTACGGTTCGAACGACGCCGCCATCAATTCCATAGATGTTCCGAACGTCCCTCTCCAGGGCAACTACCGCACGAACATTTACGGCGACCTCTACACCAGCACAACTTCGTTCACCCTCTCGATTGCCCCAGCATTCACGCAGTCGGACTATAACGTGAACCGCATATCCATTCCTGCCGGCGGCACTGGCACTTATCGCCTTCCTGCGACAGCGGATGATGTTGTGGTCAACATCGAAGGCGACTGCAAGAACATCGCCCTGGAGTACGCCGAAAGTGCAAACGACAACCAGAAGCCGAAGAACGTGACCATCAACGGCGGCAGCTACGCTGTCGATGGCCTCACCTATATCAATCTCAGCTCCAGCCACGTGGAGATCATAGGCGGAAGTTTCACCAACGTCAAATCCAATACCAGTAACACCACTCTCGTTCTCAGCGAGAGCACCAAAATCACTGAAAAGCTCGAAGTTGCCGTGGGCGGTGTGGAAATAGCCGGCACAGTCGCAACCGTGGACGTTAAGAGCACCGTTTCTGCCGAGGCAAAGATTGTCCTGGCCCCGACGGCCAATATCACCACGTCAGTGACTACCGAATCCTCCGCTCCGATCGTCATTTCCAAGGAAACCGAGGCGGCCAGCGCACAACCTGCTCAGGCTCAGGTAGCTTCCATCGTGGTTAATAAACCGGAAGGCGCAACAAATGATTACGTAGCTCCGGTAATCGAGCTTCAGGACGGTGCCGAGATCGGTGAAAATGTCGTCTCCGGTTCTGCAAAAGAGCAAGTCGCCACCATCGAGTCCTCGACTGAAACCACGACTTCCGGCGAACAGCAGCAGGCAGCCATCGTCAACGCCAAGGACGGGACCACTCTGGCGTATGCGCTCAAGAATAACCGCAATGTGAAGCTCACAGCCGCCATCACCGGAGATTTCGCCGTTCCGGCCAATGCTGAACTTACCATCGATCTCAATGGTTTCACCATCACCGCTGCAACAGCTACCGCGATTACCGTCCCGAATACCGCCACCCTTACCGTCACCGATAACAGCAGCAGCGCTGCCGGAACAGTCAAGGGTACAGGCAGCGGCTATGCGATAGACAACTCTGCAGGCGGAAAACTTACAGTGGAAGGCGTCTCGATACCGAACGTGTATGTGGCTTCAGATGACATCAGATATTATGCGGCGGACAATGCCGCCCTCATCGCGGCTGTAGGAGATGCAACAGTAACCAAGGTCGTCCTGACGAAAGATATCAATCTCCAGACAGCGGTCAAAGTCATGAATGGCCGTACAGTAGTGCTGGATGCGAACGGAAAGACCGTTACCTGTAAATCTGCGAGTTATTTTTATGGATTTACAGTTTACGGCAACTTGACCGTTACGGGTGACGGAAAGTTCATTTTAAACAACAAGCCAAGAACTGCGTGTGCCATCATCCTTCTGAAGAAGTATAAGTCAACGGATAACCCAGGCAATCTTGTCGTCGAAAATGGGTATTTCGAGTGCTCAAACGGTTGCATTGAAATCGGCGCCGGTAATGCCGAAATCAAGAAGGCTTACTTCAAGGCGAAGGGCGGCGGCGCTTGCATAGTGGCCACAGGTGGCGTCACCAATGTTTATGGAATGACCTTCACCTGCGACAGCAATGATCCGGAAGGCCCTGGATGTTGCTGGGCAAACGGCGGCGTCTTCAATATCTATGGGGGTGAATTCGAGTCCGTTACCTTAAAGAACGCGACGGAAGCGGGAGAAACTTTAGGAGTGAATTATTGCCTGTATGACTATGAGGATGCCGTTAATTATGGTTATACCAAGGGAACAATCAACGTTTACGGCGGAACCTTCAAAGACTTCAACCCTGCCTGCAACTACAATAACCACAGCTTCCTTGCAAAGGGCTGCGTTTCGACAAAGACCACCAAGTCAGGCATTGACTACTGGACGGTGACAAAAGCCGCCGGGGAAGAAAAGTAATTACTGACTTATATCGAATACAAAGGGGTGCGGGCTGAAAAGTCCGCGCCCCTCACTTTTTCCGGCCAAAGCACCAAGGTCATTTCGACAAGCCCAATGACCATAATACTGCTTTGAAATTCTGCGTTTATGGACTATCTTTGCGGGAACTGGATTGAATGTAACTGAAACTTATGAGTACGACAAATCTTAGACTTGCTTCAAAATTGGCCGCTGCCGCCTCGCTCGCGCTGGCGCTTCTGCTCTGCTGCGGCTGCCGCAATACAAAGAACGTGCAGGATCCGAGCACGGCGTTCACTAGCTATATTTATGCCTACACGGGCGGCACGGTTACCACGGACTCGGCGGTCCGCATCGAGTTCACCTCGGACGTTGACAGCAGCGCCGATCCTTCCGCGCTTTTCTCCTTCAGTCCTTCGCTTAAGGGCGCAGCCAATTGGGTATCAAACACTTGCATAGAATTCATCCCTGAAAGCGGAGCTCTCAAACAGGGGCAGACCTACAAGGCTTCCTTCCGCCTCGGGGACGTCGTCAAAGTCAGCGACAAAGCATTGCAGAAATTCGACTTTTCCTTCCGCGTCGCGCGCAAACAGTTCTCCGTCAGTGTTGACGGCCTTTATATAGATGCTGCGGAGCCGGAAAGCTATCAGCTGGAAGGCAGCATCCGGTTCAGCGAGGAAGTCGCGGGGCTCGAAGCGGAGAAACTCATTTCTGTGAAATACCGCGGAGCCTCCCCGGCCGTCGAGCTGGAGTCGAAAGACGGCTTTGCAATAGGCTTCAGAATCACCGGAATAGAGATTCCGGACAGCGATTCGGAACTCAAACTCACCGTTGACGCCTCGCAGTGGGGCTTTACTGAAAAATATGCAGAGACCGTCGAAGTCCCTTCGGTGCAGAACTTCCGCGTGATTTCGGCAAAACTTGTCGAGGGCAGTGACAGCTATATTGACATCCGCTTCTCCGGACTTCTGGACGAATCCCGTGACTGCAAGGGACTTATATACACGGATACCGAGGGGCGCAGCTATATGGATGTGAAGGGAAACAGGGTGAAACTCTATTTCGAGAAACGCGCCGGGGAGGACGTGAAACTCACCGTCTCATCTCTTCTGAAAAACGCTGAGGGAAAGGCACTTGGAAACGAATACACCCGGACTTTCAGCAGCGGGGACATCCCCCCGGCGGTTCAGCTCGCCTTCACCGGCTCCATCCTTCCGGACGCCACCGAAGTCGTGCTGCCGTTCCGCGCCGTGAACCTCTCCGCAGTCGATGTGAAGGTCGTCAAGGTCTATGAGAACAATATGCTGATGTACCTGCAGGACAATGCCAAGCTCGATGAAGGCAATGAACTGCGCCGCTCCGGCCGCCTGATCTACAAGGGCACGGTACGTCTGGACTCCGACCCGGGCAAGGACCTGCACAAATGGCAGGATTTCTCCATTGACCTCAGCTCATTCTTCAGGAAGGAACCTGGCGCACTTTATCGTATCCGTCTGTCATTCAGGCAGGAATACTCCCTGTATAACGGAGGCGTGGCTATGGATGCCGCTTCGTCCGCTATGGTCAGCACCGCGCAGGCCTGCGTGTCCCGCGAAGACGAGATGATCTGGGACCATCCGAGCGCATATTATTACGACAATTACTACGACTGGGACGTCTATGACTGGGAGGACAGGGACAACCCTGCCACTCCGTCCTATTATATGCTTTCCGAGCGCTTCCCGGCTTGCTCGCTGCTCGCTTCGGACATCGGCATCATCGTCAAGAGCGCAGGAAACGGAGAGTATTGGGTAACAGCGAACAACATCGCCACCACCGAGCCTCTGAGCGGCGCCGAAGTCACGGCCTACAGCTTCCAGCTCCAGGAACTCGCCCGCGCCAAGACTGACAGCAAGGGCTTCGCCCAATTGCAGATTCCGTCCGGCAAGGCGTTCGTGTTCACTGTCCGCAAGGACGGCCAGACGGGGTATCTGCGCTCAGTGGATGGCGAAGAGAAGTCTCTCAGCCGCTTCGATGTGGGCGGAAAGGAGCTCCAGTCCGGAATGAAGGCATATATTTACGGCGAGAGGGGAGTCTGGAGACCGGGAGACACGTTGCACGTGTCTATAATGATAGAGGACCGCGACAAGGCCGTACCGGCCAATCATCCGGTCACTATGGAACTCTATACCCCTCAGGGTCAGTTCTACAGCAAGTCCGTAAAAGCATCGGGACTTAACGGCCTGTATGTATTCAATGTCCCGACTCAGGGAAGTGACCCTACAGGTACCTGGAACGCATATTTCAAGGTCGGCGGAGCGTCCTTCCACAAGGCCCTCCCGGTGGAGACCGTGAAGGCCAACCGTCTGAAGGTGAACGTAGAACTTTCGGACGACATCATTCAGGCCGGCGGAACGGTCCGCTTCGATGTGAATTCCTCCTGGCTCACCGGTCCTGCGGCTTCCGGCCTGAAGGCCAAGGCTTCGATGACCCTTACCAGGCGCGGCAAGCCTTTCAAGGGTTATGAGGACTATAATTTCCAGGATCCGATTTCGACCTATACCAAGACTGAGTGGGATATCTTCTCATCCACTCTTGACGCCTCCGGCCATACAGCCTCGAATGTAAACATAGCTCCGGTGCAGAATGCTCCGGGAATGTTGAACGCGAATGTCATCACTCAGGTATTCGAACCGGGCGGAGACGCGAGCATCGCCACCCAGACCGAAATTTTCTCCCCTTACAAGTCCTATGTGGGCGTGAAACTGCCTTCAGAGTGGCAGGAGACCGATACTGACCTCCAGTTCCCGCTTGTCGTGCTCGACAGCAGGGGTAAGCCTGTGTCAGGAGACAAGATCGAATACCGCATCTATAAGATAGACTGGAGTTGGTGGTGGGAGAGCAGCAGCGAATCCCTCAGTTCCTATGTGAACGGCAAGAGTTCCACTCCTGTAAGCCAGGGGACCCTGACTTCTTCCGGCTCCGCCGTCAATATCCCGTTCCGTCTGGACTATCCTGACTGGGGACGTTTCCTATTGTACGCCAAAGACTTGACCAGCGGTCACGCCGCAGGCGGAATATTCTATGTGGATTGGCCGAGCTGGCGAGGCCGGTCGGACAAGAACGACCCTAACTCGCTCACTATGCTCTCGTTCAGCATTGACCGCAAGGAATGCAAGGTCGGCGACGAAGTGACCGTCTATGTGCCGGCGGCGAAGGCGGGGCGCGCTCTCGTTTCGCTGGAGAACGGCCGCGGGGTCATTTCGCGCGACTGGGTCAGCACGAACGAGGCGGAGGACACGAAATACGTCATCAGGGTGACCGAGGATATGGCTCCGAATTTCTATGTGCACATCACGATGCTGCAGAGCCGCAAGGATGCCGGCAACGACCTGCCTGTCAGGATGTACGGCGTTCAGCCTGTGCTGGTTACGGCTCCTGAAGCGAAGCTCGAGCCGCAGCTTACCGTGCCTGACGTGCTCCGCCCGCAGGAGGAGTTCAGCGTGAAGGTGCGCGAAGCCAAGGGCCGTCCGATGACCTATACGCTCGCGGTCGTGGACGAGGGCCTGCTCGACCTGACCGCCTTCAAGACGCCTGACCCTTACTCTTCGATGTACGAGCGCGAGGCGCTCGGAGTCAGGACCTGGGACCTCTACGACGACGTTTTCGGAGCGTTCAGCGGCAAATTCTCGCCTCTCGCGGGAATCGGCGGCGACACGGACATCGTCTCAGACGCGCGCAAGGACAACCGCTTCAATCCTGTCGTCCGCTTCTACGGGCCGTTTGAGCTCTCCAAGGGCGAGAAGGTTCACAAAATCAAGCTTCCGATGTACGTCGGCTCGGTTCGCGTGATGCTCGTGGCCGGGCAGAACGGCGCCTACGGCAATGCCGAGAAGACAGTGCCGGTGCGCTCGCCTCTGATGCTGCTGCCGACGCTTCCGCGCACTATCGCGGCCGGCGACCAGGTGACTCTGCCGGTCAATGTGTTTGCGATGGAGGACGATATAAAGAATGTGCGCGTGAGCGTGAAGGTTGAGGGGCCGCTGGCGCTCAGCGGTGCTGAGTCCCAGAGTCTTACATTCGCCGCTGCAGGAGATCAGCTCGCTCGCTTCACTCTTTCGGCTACCGGGGCGACGGGAAGTGCCAAGGTTACGGTAAGCGCCGTGAGCGGCTCGTACAAGGCATCCGAGACTGTCAATATCGAGGTGGTTCACCCTGTTCCTGCTACGACCCGGACTCAGTCCTTCCTGCTTGGCGCGGGTGAAAGCAAGACATTGACTTTCAATCCTTTCGCTTCTGACTCTGAAAACTGGGCGAAGGTTTCGCTGAGCAATTTCCCTTCGGTGGATTTCGATGCTCTGTGCAGCTTCGCTACTGATTATCAATACACTTGCAGCGAGCAGCTTGCCGCCCGCGGCCTTACTCTCGTTTACTGCAAACCGTACCTGAGCGCCGAAAACGCTTCGCGCGCCGACGCTCAGATTCCGCTCATCCTGCAGGAACTCTACTCGCGGCAGCTCGCCGACGGAGGCATAGCATATTGGCCCGGGATGTCCCAGGCCAATGAATGGGCGACTTCTATGGCGGGTCAGTTCTTCACAGCAGCCTCCGAGAACGGCTACAGCGTGAACAAGGGCGTGCTTGCGTCGTGGAAGCGATATCAGAAGAAGTGCACTTCGAACTACAGGCACAGCGACGCTTATGCCGAATACGACCTGCAGCAGGCGTATCGCCTTTATACTCTGGCGCTTGCGGGCGCTGCTGACGAGGGCGCGATGAACCGTCTGAAGTCCGCTCCGGCGATGACTGCCCAGGCGCGCTGGAGGCTCGCCGCGGCTTATGCCGTCTGCGGGAAGAAGAACATCGCCGCGGAGCTGATTTCGAACGTTTCTCTTGATGCCGCCGATGCGCAGTGCTGGCGCAATACCTTCGGAGACGGCCTTCGTGACAAGGCTATGCAGCTTGAGACTGAAGTCCTTACGGACAATCTTACCCCGGCTCTGCCGCTTGCGTCCGAGGTGGCCGAGCAGATGTCCCAGGGCTGGTACGGCACCCAGGACGCGGCCTTCGCTTCGCTTGCTATGAGCCGCCTTGCGGCCAAGGTGGGCGATTCAGTCATAAATGTTTCTGTGAACGGGGAGAAGGTGAGCAGCGCCAAGTCTTCGGTTTCTACTTCGGTCGATCCGTCTTCCGGCAGTATGACCGTTAAGAATGAGGCTTCGGACAAGGTCTATGCGACCTTCATTGTGCACAGTTATCCGGCTTCCGGCGAGAGTGTCAGTGCGCGAAGTTCGAACATCAGCCTTTCTGTAAGATATACTGACGCGTCTGGCGATGTCGTTGATCCTAAGGCTCTTGCGCAGGGGACTGACTTCTATGCGGAGTATATTGTTTCGAACATTTCGGCTTCCTCGTCTGATCGTGGCAATCTGGCTCTTACGGCCAGGATGCCTTCGGGCTGGGAGATTTTCAATGAGAGGCTCTATGGCGGTTCTGTGGAATCGGCCGGTTTCAATTATCAGGATATCCGCGATGACAGGGTTATCTGGTATTTCGATCTTCCTGTAGGCTCCCGCAAGTCATTCAAGCTTCGTCTGCAGGCTTCCTATGAAGGCGTATATACCCTTCCTTCAGTGGTTTGTGAGGATATGTACGATGCTGCGACCTACGCCTGCACGGTTTCATGCACTGTCCGCGTGAAGAGATAGACGATGTCCCGGTTTTGGGAATATTTCAAGGCAAACAGGGGATGGCTGCTTCCGGCGGCCATCCTCGTATTGCTGTATCTGGTGTTTTTATATGCATTCCCCAGGGATCCGTTCTGGGGGACTTCGTATTCGACCGTGGTTCTGGACCGCAACGGGGAGCTGCTCGGGGCGCGTATTGCGGATGACGGGCAGTGGAGGTTTCCGGCTTCTTCTTATTCGGGCTCTGGTTCTTTTGGGGCTTCTGCTTCGGCGCCGGACAAATATGCCAAGGCTCTTATCCAGTTCGAGGACAGGCATTTCCGGCTTCATAACGGAGTTAATTTACTGTCGGTCGCCCGCGCGGCTTATCAGAATCTGCGCGAGGGACGGGTCGTGAGCGGGGGCAGCACCATCACGATGCAGGTGGTCAGAATGTCACGCGGAAAGGAGAGAAACATTGGACAGAAGGCCGTTGAGGCCCTTCTGGCCTGGAGACTGGAGAAACTCTATCCGAAGGACGGGATTCTCGCGCTTTACGCTGCGCACGCGCCTTTCGGCGGGAACGTCGTCGGGCTGGATGCGGCGTCGTGGAGGTATTTTTCGCACGATGCTTCTGAGCTCTCCTGGGGAGAGGCGGCGCTGCTGGCCGTGCTGCCGAATTCGCCTTCGGCGATTCATATGGGCCGCAACCGGGAGGCTTTGCTTATTAAGCGCAATCGGCTTCTGGACAGGCTTCTGGAGAAGGGATATATGGATTCCACCGACCATTATCTCGCTGTATGTGAGCCGCTTCCGACGGAGCCTCAGCCTCTGCCGCAATATGCTCCGCATCTTGTCGATTATTACTATAAATATCATCGCGGGGAGACGGTTACGACATCCATTGACCTTGGCCTGCAGGCCTCTGTGAGCAATATCTGTGACCGCTGGAATGCCCAGCTTTCCACCGGCGGCGTGGCGGATCTTTCCGCTGTGGTCATAGATGTCCACAGCGGAAAGACAGTTGCCTACATAGGCAACTCCCGTCCTTCGGACGGCCGCCCCGGCGCACAGGTCGATATTGTCCGCTCGCCGCGGAGTACCGGCAGCATACTGAAGCCGTTTTTATACTGCGCGATGCTTCAGGAGGGGGAGTTGATGCCGTCTATGCTTTTGCCTGATATTCCGGTGAATATCAACGGCTTCTCTCCTCAGAATTTCGATCTGCAGTTCGCCGGGGCGGTTCCTGCTTCGCAGGCGCTTGCCCGTTCCCTGAATGTCCCGGCGGTCTATATGCTGCGGCGTTTCGGGGTTCCACGCTTCCATTCTCTTCTGAAGGATTGCGGGATGAGCACCCTGACTCATTCGCCGTCATTTTACGGGCTTTCCCTGATTCTGGGAGGCGCGGAAGGGACTCTGCTGGACATTACGCGTATGTACGCTTCGCTGTCTGCTGTGTATCAGGGTTTTGAATATGCTTCTGGTTTTCCTCTGCACGATCCTGTGGCGATATATTGGACACTGGACGCCCTGAAGGATGTGAACCGTCCGGACGAAATGGATTGGAGACTGATTTCTTCACTGCGGAAAGTGGCGTGGAAAACCGGAACCAGTTATGGTTTCCGTGATGCCTGGGCTGTGGGAGTGACTGCGGATTATGCCGTGGGAGTCTGGGCCGGGAATGCCCAGGGGCAGGGGACTGCAGGACTTGTGGGTGCTCGGACGGCCGGGCCGGTGCTGTTCGACATTTTCAATTCCCTGCCGGCTTCGCCGTGGTTCGAGAGCCCGGACGAGTCGGACGGGGTTCTGGCCGAGGTCTGTCCTTCGTCGGGGCATTTGAGAGGGCCGCATTGTCCGCAGGCGGACACGTTATTATTGCCTGCCAAGGCGCTTCAGACGGAGGTCTGCCCTTATCACAAGGCGGTTCTGCTGTCTCCTGACGGGGCTTACAGGGTGGATTCTTCTTATCCGGGAGCGGTGAGCGAGACGATGTTCCTGCTGCCGCCTTCTATGGAATGGTTCTACAAGAGCAATCATCCGGAGTACCGTCCCCTCCCTCCTCTGGCTCCGGGGAGCAAGGCGGGGGATTCATTCCTTCCGATGGAATTCATTTATCCCGAGAACGGTGCGGTAATTTCCATCCCGCGCCAGCTGGACGGCAGTGTGAAGGGTGTGGTATTCAACCTTGCCCATTCGAATCCCGACGCCGAAGTCTTCTGGCATCTGGACAGCAGCTACGCCGGCTCCACCCGCTACATTCACCAGCTGACCCTGAACCCTCCCAAAGGCCGCCACACCCTGACCGTAGTAGATTCCGACGGCCTCTCCCTCTCCATCGGCTTCACCATCGAGTGATCTCCACCCCTTCACGGCTCCCGAGTTTGTCGATGGACCTGCACATTCACACTGAGACTCCCCGTGCTTCTCACCCTCGCGTCTCCCTCCCCGAACCTCCACTTCCCTTTGGCCGCAGGCCGCGAGATAAATTATAAAAAGGAGCGAATTGATAATCCGCTCCCAATGATTTTTCACAACGGAATAATCCTTATTGTGAATTGCTTCTTTATGTCCAGCGAAGATACGCAGAATTATTTGAATTTACAATTCTCTTAATTAAATTTGTGACAATCAATAACATTAAAACTTATGAAAAAAGTATTGGGACTGGATTTGGGCACCACCAGCATAGGGTGGGCACTGGTCAATCAGGCAGAAACAAGCGAAGAAAAATCTTCCATAATTAAGGCCGGAGTTCGTGTTAACCCTCTTACTACGGATGAAAAAGACAGCTTTGAAAAAGGAAAAGCGATAACGACAAATGCGGATCGTCGTCTGAAACGCGGTATGCGCAGAAATCTTCAGAGGTATAAGCTCCGCAGGGAACATCTCATATCTATACTCAGGCGAGAGTGCTGGATAAGTGATGAAACAATTCTTTCTGAACAAGGTGCGGCTTCTACATATCAGACATTCAAGCTGCGTGCTGATGCCCCGGAAATCGAAGTCTCTCTGGAAGAATTGTCCCGTATCCTTCTTATGATTAACCGCAAACGCGGCTACAAAAGTAACCGTCGGACAGATGCCGGAGAAGAAGGCCATCTTATCGACGGTATGGAAGTGGCCCGTGCTCTGTATGATGAAGGTCTCACCCCTGCCCAATATTCTGTTCGAATTCTGGACAATGGAGGAAAAATGCTTCCCGAGTACTATCGCTCCGACCTTGTCGCTGAGTTTGAGAAAATCTGGTGCAAACAGGCAGCCTTCTGGCCGGAAATCCTGACTGAGGATTTCAAACAGAAAATCGAAAATGATGGACGGAGCAATGTCTCAAAGAAATTCTCTGCCATTTATGGGGTCGATACGGCAGACAATAAAGGCAAGGACAGAAAACGGGCAGCATTGGACTGGAGAGTCGAGGCTCTGAATGAAAAGCTTGATAAAGAGGTGGTTGCTTATGTGATCGCCGATATCAAGGGTGAAATTCAGAACTCAAGCGGTTATCTTGGGGCGATAAGCGACAGAAGCAAGGAACTGGTATTCAAGAAACAGACGGTCGGTCAATACCTTTACGGCGAAATCCTTGCGAACCCGAACTACAGTACCAAGAATAAAGTGTTCTATCGCCAGGACTACCTTGATGAATTCGAAAAGATCTGGGAATGTCAGAGGAAGTTTCATCCGGAACTTACAGATGGGCTCAAATCTGAAATCCGCGATACGGTTATCTTCTATCAGCGTCGCCTGAAGTCACAGAAGGATCTTATCAGTTTCTGCGAATTTGAGAAGGGGTGCCGCGTCGCCCCGCGTTCCTCCCTTCTTTTTCAGGAATTCAAAATCTGGTCGATTCTGAACAATATAGCAGTCAAGAATAAGGCGACCTGTGAGACAGTTTCTCTAACCGATGAGCAGAAGAAACTCCTCTTTGATGCTCTTCAGATAAGGAAATCCATAAGATCTATGGAGATTCTGAAAGTGATAGGCATCACCAAACCTCGTGGATATGAGGTGAACTATAACGAAATCCAGGGTAACCTGACGATATCGGCTTTTTATCAGAAGTTCCTGGATATAGTTTCCGCCACGGGTCACGGGGAATATGATATCGAGAAATTGTCGTACGGCAAGGTTAAAACCATTGTATCTGAAGTGTTTGATGCTCTTGGCTTTAACTGTGAGATTCTGGATTTCAATTCTGAGCTTCCCAAGGATGAGTATGAACAGCAGCCTCTCTTCAAGTTGTGGCACCTTCTGTATTCCTACGAGGGCGACAATTCGGCGACAGGGGATGAAAGTCTGGTCCGGAAGATTTCTCAAATCTGCAATATGCCGACCGAGTATGCTCGCGTCCTTAAAACAATCAGATTTACAAGTGATTATGCGTCACTGAGCCATAAGGCGATGAGAAAGATTCTCCCTTATCTGAAAGATGGATGCACATACGACGTCGCTTGCGCACGGGCGGGATACAATCATTCATCCTCGATTACGAAAGAGGAGAACGAAAACCGCATTCTGAAGGACAGGCTTGACGTGCTTCCTAAGGGTGCCTTGAGGAATCCTGTGGTGGAGAAGATTGTCAATCAGATGATTAATGTGGTCAATATGGTGGGGGATGTCTATGGTAAGCCGGATGAAATCCACATCGAAATGGCCAGAAACCTGAAACAGACTGCCAAACAGCGAGAGAATGACTCACAACGAATTTCTGAACGGACTAAAGCCAATGAAGAAATCAGGAAAATACTTCAGAACGACTTTCATCTGTCATATGTCAGCAATGCGGATATACAGAAGTACCGTCTCTACGAAGAGCTTAAGATGAACGGGTACAAGACCCTCTACTCGAATCAATACATTCATCGCGATCAGCTGTTTTCGGAAAGTATTAATGTAGAACATATTATACCTCAGGCGCTTCTGTTCAACGATTCCTATTCGAACAAGACTCTGGAATTCAGCGACGTGAATCGCGAAAAAGACAAGCAAACCGCTTACGACTATGTCGCAAGGAAATACGGGGTGGAGGGTCTCAACCAGTATAAGCTGAGAGTCAATGACCTGCTCGAGCGTGGCGCCATCTCGCAGAGCAAGCACGGCTGGCTGCTGATGCCTCAATCCGACATTCCGTCAGACTTCGTCAACAGAGACCTGACCAACTCGCAGTACATCGCCAGAAAGGCCACCGAACTGCTCCAGCAGATAGTCCGCACGGTCGTTCCGACCAATGGAAGCATCACTTCTCTGCTTCGCGAGAAGTGGCAGCTTGTGGATATTATGAAGGAGCTTAATATGCCGAAGTACCGGCAGGCTGGGAAGACCTATACAGTAAACAAGAATAACGGACAGACATTGGAGAAGATTGATGACTGGACCAAACGCAATGATCACCGTCATCACGCTATGGATGCCATAACCATAGCATTCACCCGTCCTGCCCATATTCAGATGCTGAACAATCTGAATGCGATAGAGGGGACAGAAGAATTTTCCCTCAATGAGAAGATGACCATAATGCTTGGCCATAAGAAAATACCTGTTCCTCCTATGCCTCTCGATGATTTGAGGGCTGCCTTCAAGGAGGCTCTGGAATCGACGCTCGTATCCATCAAGTCTAAGAATAAAGTGACCACCAAAACAGTCAACAAGACCAAGGCTGCTGATGGTAATGTCCGCAAGACCAATACTCTGACACCGCGTGGGCAACTCCACAAGGAACAGGTTTATGGCCAGCGCAGGATATATGAAACTTATGAGATGCCCGTTGGCGGGAAGATGACCGCCGAAGAAATCGGGAATGTGGCATCGAAGCGGGAACGGTTGGCTCTTATGAAGAGGCTGGAGCAGTTTGGCGGCGATCCGAAGAAGGCATTCACCGGGAAGAACTCTCCTGATAAGAATCCTATCTATGTGGATGAACTACATTCCAGAACTGTCCCAGCTAAGGTTAAGTGTGTCAGATTTAAGATTGTCTATACCATCAGAAAGGAAATAGGACCGACCCTGAGTGTGGATAAGGTTGTAGATGGACGTGTAAAGAAGATTCTTGAGGAAAGGTTGGCCAGATTTGACAATAAACCGCAGAAGGCATTCGTGAATCTTGACGAGGATCCAATCTGGGTGGATGAGGCCCGTGGAATAAAACTCAAGAGGGTGACGATTGCCGAGAATCTGGATCTTTGTGCCATAAGGGATAAGCGTGACAAGGATGGCAAGCTCGTTCTGGATAAGGACGGCAATACGATTCCGAATGATTATGTGAATCTGCGTAACAATCATCACGTTGCGATTTTCAGAGACGCGGACGGAAATCTTCAGGAGCATATCGTCTCCTTCTTTGAGGCTCTTCAGAGAAAGACTGCCGGCCTCCCTGTTGTGGACCGGGCATTCAATAAGGATCTTGGATGGGCATTCCTCTTCAGTATGAAAATCAATGAGATGTTCGTGTTTCCTAACCCTGAAACCGGGTTTAATCCTGAAGAAATCGACCTTACAGACCCTGCCAATTATGCGGCAATAAGCCCGAATTTGTTTAGGGTTCAGACCCTTAGTGCGAAAGATTATCGTTTCCGCCATCATCTTGAAACTTCTATCGAAACTGTCAAAGAGTTGAAAGATGTTGCTTGGAAGCGAATAACCAACATCGCCCTCCTGAATGGAGTTGTTAAAGTCCGCATAGACCATATCGGCAGAATTGTCGCAGTAGGGGAGTATTGATATGATTAAGAGGACCTTATATTTCGGCAATCCAGCCTATCTGTCCTTGGATAACAAGAGGCTGGCATTCGAGAAACCTCCTGATGGGGATTTACCGATTTTTGATGACGCAGTGACGAAAAGATACATTCCGATAGAAGATATCGGGGTGGTTGTCATCGATAACCGTCAGATAACCATTACGTCCGGCTTGATGACCGCATTGCTGGACAATAATGCTGCCGTGGTGACCTGTAACGAGAAGTCCATGCCGACCGGATTGATGCTGCCGCTGGCAGTCAATACTGTTCAGAACGAGCGCTTCCGTGATCAGATAGATGCGTCGCTTCCTCTTCGCAAACAGCTCTGGCAACAGACTGTGGAATATAAGATTCTCAATCAGGCTGCGGTTCTGAAATATGTCTCCGGGGAGGATGCCAGGAATATGATAATATGGGCCGGGCAGGTTAAGAGCGGGGACTCGGACAATATTGAAGGGCGCGCTGCGGCCTTCTATTGGAAGAATGTCTTCCCGGAGATTCCGTATTTCACGCGTGGACGAATGGAGGAGTCGCCTAACAATCTGCTGAATTACGGATATGCGATTCTCCGCGCGGTGGTGGCAAGGTCTCTGGTGGCGAGCGGGTTGTTGCCGACGCTGGGCATTCATCATCACAACAGGTATAATGCCTATTGCCTGGCGGATGATATTATGGAACCGTATCGCCCTTATGTTGACAAACTTGTCGTGGATATAGTGAAAGAAGGGAATCCCTGCCCTACACTTACCAAAGAGATCAAGGCTCGTCTTCTCAGTATCCCTGTATTGGATGTGGTAATCGGCGGACGAAGGAGTCCGTTGATGCTGGCTGCAACTCAAACCACATCTTCTCTCGCAAAATGCTTTTCCGGCGAATTGCGAAAGATTGTCTATCCTGAAATGTAACCGTGTCAAGGTTAAGCGAATATCGTGTTATGTGGGTGCTTGTGTTCTTTGATTTGCCGACCGAAACAAAGAAGGAGCGCAAGGTGGCTGCCAAGTTCCGGAAGGAGCTTCTGGGTAACGGATTTTCCATGTTTCAGTTTTCCATTTATCTGAGGCAATGTCCGTCAGTTGAGAATGCGGATGTTCATATCCGCAGAGTCAAGAGCCTTCTCCCGGAGTACGGAAACGTGGGAATTATGTGCATCACTGACAGGCAATTCTCCACGATGGAACTTTTTATAGGGAGAAAGAATGCTGAGCTTCCTCATATCGAGCAGCAGCTGGAGTTGTTCTGAGTTTCAGGAGTGGGCCTGATAAATGCAGTTACCGAGAAATTCTCGGCAACTGCTGCCAAGATGGAAATAGTTCAATGCTCGTGCGATAGGGAAGTCAGATTTGGATGCTCAAATGCGCTATAGAAAATAGGAATCTCCGCTTTATGGGCGGAGATTCCTGTTTTCTGCCATGGTGGGCAAGTGCTTGATATATAGCGCATAGCGCGGATTGCGCTGTTGCGATATATGTCAAAGATACAAAAAGAAAGCAATTCACAACTCGGGAGACAATTC
>CAVFAZ010000085.1:0-24348 GCA_963620825.1 Kurthia senegalensis | reverse complement strand
AAGGACCTCGACGAGAAGGAACTCAAGAAAATGATACCTGCCGGCCGCTTCGGAAAACCTGAAGAGGTCGCCGCCTTGGTGGGATTCCTCGTATCGGAAGAAGCCGCATACATCACCGGCCAGACCATTTCGGTGAACGGCGGGCTCTATACTTAAATTATTTACTCTTAAACAGTTTCTCGGTACAGAATGTCAGAAAGAAGGGTAGTAGTAACAGGAATGGGCATCTGGGGATGCCTCGGTCAGACTCTTGACGACGTGAGAGACTCGCTGTTCGCGGGCCGCTCAGGTATCGGCATTGAAGAAATCCGCAGGGAGTACGGATACCGTTCCCCTCTCACCGGAATAGTGCCCCGTCCCGTCCTGAAGGGCCTGCTGGACCGCCGGCAGAGAGTGGGAATGCCGGAAGAAGCCGAATACGCCTATATGGCATCTCGCGATGCTTTCGCCGCAGCCGGGATAGATGAAGACTATCTCTATGCGAATGAAGTGGGCGTCATCTTCGGAAATGATTCATCTTCGGTTCCGGTCATCCAGACCGCGAAAATGATGGAGGAGTACAAGGACTCGGCGATGCTGGGTTCAGGACTGATTTTCCAGTCGATGAACTCCACCGTGAATATGAACATCAGCACGATCTTCCATCTGCGCGGCGTGAACTTCACCGTGAGCGCTGCCTGCGCAAGTGGAAGCCATTCCATAGGACTGGGCTATATGCTTATCCGTCAGGGACTTCAGGATATGGTCCTCTGCGGCGGCGCACAGGAAACGAATCATTACTCGATGGCTTCCTTCGACGCTCTCTCGGCCTTCTCCACCAGAGTTGACGACCCGGCAAAGGCCTCCCGTCCTTTCGACCGCGACCGAGACGGGCTCGTTCCGAGCGGAGGCGCGGCAGCCCTCGTTCTCGAGGACTATGAACACGCAGTGAAGCGCGGGGCGCAAATCCTTGCCGAAGTCTGCGGCTACGGCTTCTCCTCTAACGGTGCGGGAGGAATCTCCCAACCTAATTCCGACGCATCCTATCTGGCTATGTGCCGCGCCCTCAAGGGGGCGGGCGTCACGGCCGACGATGTGGACTACATCAATGCCCACGCCACATCCACCCCTCAGGGGGATATGTTCGAGGCCATCGCCCTCGCCAAACTTTTCGAAGGACGCAGGGCCTGGATAAGCTCCACCAAATCGATGACCGGCCACGAGTGCTGGATGGCCGGAGCAAGCGAGATAGTTTACAGCATACTTATGCTTCAGAATGACTTCGTCGCCCCTAACATAAACTTCGAAAATCCTGACGAAAATTCAGCGAAACTTCACATCGCCGCCCAGACGAAGCAGCAGAGACTGAATGTGATTCTGTCCAACTCCTTCGGCTTCGGAGGAACCAACAGTGCATTGGTAATCAAAAGAATATAATATAATGAACCTTTCACCTGCCCTTGAAAAAGCTTATACGAAGGAGCATCTCAATGCCGTTGAAGCCCAGAGACTTGCAGAGTTCATAGCCTGGGGTCCGGCCATTTTCCAGGCCTCCCGCCTGATGATCAAGTTCGGCATCCTCGACCTCCTGCGTGACAGCGACAACGGCCTCACCCAGAATGAAATAGCTGAGAAAACAGGCCTTTCCCTATATGCAGTCAAAGTCCTCACCGAGGCTTCCCTCTCCATCGGAACAGTCCTCGTGGATAAGGACAGCGAGCGATTCACCATTTCCAAGGCTGGCTGGTTCCTTCTGAACGATTCCGCCACAAGGGTGAACATCGATGTCAACAATGACGTGAACTACATAGGATGGTTCGAACTGGAGGAAGCTCTGAAGACCGGCAAACCTGCCGGTCTGAAGCACTTCGGAGACTGGCCTACCATATATGAGGCTCTCTCCGAACTCCCGGAGCAGGCGCAGAAGAGCTGGTTCGGATTCGACCACTTCTATTCCGACCAGTCTTTCGACGAGGCCCTCAAGATAGTATTCACTGACCGCAATACCCGATACCTTATGGATGTCGGCGGCAATACAGGCCGATGGGCTTTAAAATGCGTTGATTATGACGAGAACGTCAAGGTAACCATCCTCGACCTGCCGCAGCAGTGCGCGATGATGCGCAAGCAGACAGCCGGGAAGAAAGGTGCCGAAAGAATCGACGGCTATGGAATAAACCTTCTCGACCCGAACGCCCAGTTCCCTCAGGGACAGCACGTTGACGCCATCTGGATGAGCCAGTTCCTGGACTGCTTTTCCGAGGATGAGATTTACAGCATTCTCAGCCGCGCCGTGAAGGCAATGGATTCCGACAGCCGTCTCTACATTATGGAGACCTTCTGGGACCGCCAGAAATTCGAGACGGCCACCCTCTGCCTCACTATGACCAGTCTCTATTTCACCGCCATGGCTAACGGTAACAGCAAGATGTACCACTCCGAGGCGATGGAAGCCCTTGTGAAGAAGGCGGGAATGGAGGTGGAGAAGATTTACGACGGACTCGGCCAGGGACACAGCATAATGGTCTGCCGGAAAAGGTAATCCGGCGCAAAATCCTGCAAGACAATATAATACAAAGATATAACAATACTTATGGAAAGAAAAGAGATAGAAGCAAAGGTCCGCAATTTTATGGTGGAGGATCTGGAGATTGACGAAGAGAAGATTGTGGACGACGCTAACCTGAAAAAGGACCTGGGAATCGACAGTCTCGATTTCATCGATATCGTGGTAATCGTCGAGAAAAACTTCGGCGTGAGAATCAAAGCAGAGGAAATGGCCGGCGTGACCACGTTCAGCAAATTCTGCGACTACCTGGAGAAGAAACTCTCCGCATAATATGGCAGCCTCAGAGGATGGAAAGCGGGCCTGGAGCGGCCGCAGCGATGGCCTGCCGTGGATGATTCGTTCACTTGTCGCCCTCCTGAAGGTGGTGGACAGGCGTTTCATCTATGCGGTGATGGCTCTCGTCGTCCCCTTCTATATGCTTTTCAGTCATAAGGGCTACCTCGCATCCTACCGTTTCTTCCGCCAGAGGCTCGGCTACGGCCCGCTGAAATCCTTCTTCCACGTCTATGGGAACCATTTCTGCTTCGGCAAGATCATCATAGACAGATATGCGGCCTATGCCGGGAAAAAGTTCCGTCTGATCAATTCCGATCCGGACTGTTTCGCGGACCTGATGCGCAAGGAGGGCGGATTCGTGCAGCTGAGCTCCCACGCGGGAAGTTTCGAGATGACCGGTTACCTTCTGACCTCCACCAAGCCGGTGAACGGCCTTGTCTATGCCGGCGAGACCGAGGTTATGATGAACTACCGCAGCGCCATTATGGGCAGGCACAATATCCATCTTATCCGTATGGACGGCTCTATGACGGCGCTTTTCGAGATGAACGCCGCCCTGAACAGAGGGGAAGTCGTAAGTATGACGGGAGACCGGCTCTTCGGCTCGAACAAAGGCGTGAAATGCAGGTTCTTCGGAGAAGATGCCCTGTTTCCTGCAGGCCCGTTCTCGCTTGCGGCCCAGAAGGAAGTCCCGCTGCTGACAGTATTCAATATGCGTGAGAGGGGCGGAGCCTATAAACTGTATGAGTACCGGCTGGAGGCCGATGCAAGCCTTCCGGCCCGGCAGAGAATCCAGGTTCTGGCTCAGGAGTTCGCGGACAGGCTGGAGGAAGTGGTGAGAAAGTATCCGCACCAGTGGTTCAATTATTATGATTTTTGGAAGATGCCGCAATGACAGAGGTGGAGTGCATAAACATACAGGACTTGCTTCCTCAGCGTCCGCCGTTCGTGATGGTGGACAGGATGGTTTCGTTCACTCCCGAGAGAGTGGTGACTCAACTCACTGTCCGTGAGGATAATATCTTCGTGGACAACGCCCATCTCACCGTTTCCGGACTGAACGAGAACATTGCGCAGACCTGCGCGTCCAGAATGGGCTACCTCAGCCGCGCGAGAGAGGGCAATGTCAAGCTGGGCTTCATCGGGGCCATAGATACGTTCAAGGTCTATAGGACTCCGATGGTGGGAGAGACCATAGAAACTACTATGGAGGTCATCGAAGAGGTCTTCAACATAGTGCTTGCAAGAGCCGTTGTGAGACTTGGCGATGAGGTCCTGGCGGAAGCCAGGCTGAAGATTGCCCTGAGCGACATAACCAAGAAGTGATACTGCTGCAGGAGAAGTTACCCGAGATGTACAAGGAACTCAAGATAGAAAAGGAGATAGAAATCCGCTTCAGCGAAGTGGATTCGATGAAGGTCGTGTGGCACGGGAACTACATCAAGTATTTCGAGGATGCCCGCGAAGCCTTCGGAGATGCCTATGGAATCGGATATCTGGATATTTATGCAGCCGGATGCTATCTCCCGCTTGTCGATATATCCGTGAAGTTCCTCCATCCCCTGACCTTCGGACGCAAGGCCGTGGTCAGCGCCGTATGGCGTCCGTGCGAGGCCGCAAAACTCGTATTCGACTATGAGATAAGGGATGCAGAGACCGGGGAGCTTGCCGCTACCGGCCACAGCACCCAGGTCTTTATGGACCATAATTACCGGCTGCTCTGGACAGCGCCGGAGTTTTTTGAAAATTGGAAGAAAAAGTGGATCGTAAAATAGTCATACGCGCATCGGACTGCATAATTTCTCCCCTGGGAATGAACTCGGAGGAGAATTACGCCGCCGTATATGCAGGTGAAAGCGCGGTCCGCCGTTATGACGATATGGGAAAACGCGGCGAGAGCGTGGTGATGTCCCGTCTCGACCGTGAAAAAATAGCGGAAGAAAGAAAACGCAGGGGCATAGGCGGGGAATACACATTCTTCGAAGGCCTGTGCATTATGGCGGCATTGGACGCTGTGGCGGCCGCGGGAGTGGACGCTTCGAGCGAGCGCGCGCTGTTCGTGATTTCCACGACGAAGGCGAACGTGTCGATGCTCGGCGGAGCGGATCCGCAGCTTCCTGAAGAGCGGGAACTTCCGGGCGTGGCGGCGAGAGCCGTGAGCGGATTCTTCCGCAATCCGAACGCTCCGATTGTGGTCTGCAACGCCTGCATTTCGGGCGTGAGCGCCCAGATTCTCGCACTCCGCGCTCTGAGAAGCGGCCGCTTCGATGCGGCCGTGGTCGTGGGCGCCGACGAGCAGTCCGAATTCATCTTCTCGGGCTTCCTCTCCTTCAAGGCGCTCTCAGACGAGCCTTGCCGCCCGTTCGACGCTGACAGAAAGGGACTTAACCCTGGCGAAGCGTCTGCAGCGATAGTGCTCAAGGCGGTCGATAAGGCTGAAAAGGGCGACTGGGTGCTTGTGGCCGGCGCTTCGAGAAACGACGCGAACCACATCAGCGGCCCGTCCCGCACGGGCGAAGGCAGTATGCTGGTGCTCAAGGAGATGCTGCGTTTCTGCACGCCTGACGAGCTAGCGTTCATCAATGTCCACGGCACCGCGACGGCCTACAACGACGAAATGGAATCCATCGCCATTGACCGCGCCGGACTCTCCGAAGTGCCCGTCACCGGACTCAAAGGCTGCTACGGCCACACGATGGGCGCCGCCGGCCTGCTCGAAAGCATACTCGCGATGCGTGCCGTCGAGCACGGCTGCGTGCTTGCGACACGAGGATTTTCGCGCCCGGGCGTTTCCCGCCCGGTCAATGTCTCCAGCGGGAACCGCCCGACTTCCCGCCATTCGTTCATCAAGCTTATTTCCGGCTTCGGCGGCAGCAATGCCGCCCTGCTTTACAGACAGGAGGGTGAGTTATGAGGAAGTGGATTGCGATAAAAAATGACGCGCTGCTGCGTGACGGTGTGAAATCCGCTGATTATCAGAGTACCGGGGCTCAGCTGCTCTCGGACATATATCACGCGCAGGTGAATGACTGGCCTAAATTCTTCAAGATGGACGGCCTTTCCAAGCTCGGTTTCCTCTGCAGCGAACTGCTCCTTTGTGAAGAGGGCGAGACCCGCCTCGGGGAAGGGGAGTACCGCACTGACAGGGCTGTGCTGCTTTTCGGCCGCACTTCTTCTCTCAGCGCGGACAGAAACTATCAGCAGACCATTGACGATCCTCAGAACTATTTTCCGAGTCCTGCCCTTTTCGTCTATACGCTTCCGAACATAGTTACCGGAGAGATATCCATCCGCAACCATTATCGCGGAGAAACTACCTTCTATGTGCTTGAAAATCAGGATGCGGAGCAGATGGCTTCGGTCATCTCCGATGCCTTTCAGGACGACGGGACTTCTTCCGTGCTTTTCGGTTGGCTGGACTGCGTCTCGGCGGATGATTTCGAGGGGTTCACGGCCATTGCGCGTCGGGGTGAGACGGAAAAGGAGATAGAAGAAGATATAAGAAAAATATTAAAATTTTAAAATACGTATGGAAGAATTAATCGCAAAACTAAAGGACGAAATCATCGAAGTGCTTAATCTTGAGGATGTAAAGCCTGAAGATATCGACAACGACGCTCCTCTTTTCGGCGAAGGTCTCGGACTTGACTCCATCGACGCCCTCGAGCTCATCGTGCTTATGGAAAAGAACTACGGCATCAAGCTTCAGGACCCTTCGAAGGGCAAGGAAATCTTCAAGTCCGTCAATGTGATGGCTGACTACATCTCCAAAAACCGCACGAAATAATGCCATCCTCCCGTCCAGTCTATGTCAGCGGAAGCGGAATTGTCTGTGCTGCAGGGCTTTGTAAAGAAGAAGTCCTGAGTACCCTCCTGTCCGGACGCAGCGGCATAGCTCCCGTCCGATACCTTCAGACCGAACACTCTGAATTTCCTGTCGGTGAAGTGAAACTCACTGACAATCAGATGCGTGAGCGCCTTGGAATTCCGGATGACGAAGCGTGCGTCAGAACCTCGCTGGAAGGGATGCTAGCATTGGGCGAAGCCCTGAAAGAAGCTGGACTTGGCAAGGAGGACCTGCGCGGGGCGGGCTTCATTTCGGGCACGACGGTGGGCGGAATGGATCAGACCGAGCGCTACTATCTCGATTTCCTCGAGAACGACAGCCGGAACGCGTATCTGCGCACCCACGACTGCGGCTCCAGCTCCGAGCTGATCGCTGACCATTACGGGGATTTCGCCTTCATCGACACTATTTCCACCGCCTGCTCCTCGGCCGCGAACGCCATCGGAGTCGCTGCGGAGATAATCCGTCTTGGCGAAGCCGAAATCGTGGTTGCGGGAGGCGCCGAGTGCCTCACGCGCTTCCATCTGAACGGCTTCAATTCGCTGATGATTCTCGACCGCCAGCCTTGCCGCCCCTTCGATGCGGAAAGGGCCGGACTGAATCTGGGCGAAGGCGCGGCTTATGTCGTGCTGGAGTCGGAGGAGTCGCTGAAAAGACGCGGTGCCCGCGCCCTGGCGGAACTTTCAGGCTACGGCAATGCCTGCGACGCTTTCCACCAGACGGCCTCATCGCCAGACGGAGAAGGAGCGTACAGAGCTATGTGCAAGGCACTTGCGGACGCGGGACTGGAGCCGGAGGACATCGATTACATCAATGCCCACGGCACCGGCACGCCGAACAATGACCTCAGCGAGAGTCAGGCGATGCTCCGCGTTTTCGGGGAGACGCTGCCTCCGATGTCCTCGACGAAATCCATTACAGGCCATACCACAAGCGCTTCGGGATCCATCGAGACCGTAATCTGCCTGCTGGCCCTGCGTGAAAAGTTCCTGCCCGTAAACTACGGCTGGAGTCATCCGATGCCGGAAAACGGCATCAGACCGAATATGGATCTTTCGCGCGGAACCCTTCTCAGGCACGTTCTGTGCAATTCCTTCGGATTCGGAGGAAATGACTCATCGCTCATAATATCCGCTCTATGAAAAAGATATATGTAATATCCGCAAAGCAGATTTCCATTCAGCTGCCTCTGTGCGAGGACTGGATGGCCGAGCCGCTGCGCTATGAGCAGAATTATGTCCGCTGCCTTGATCCTGATTTCAAGCAGTTCATCTCGGCCGGCGAAGCCCGCCGTATGGGAAAACTGCTCAAGCGTGCGCTTGCCACATCCCTCTCGGCGCTTTCCGAGGGCGGGGTAGAGCATCCGGACGCGGTGATTACCGGAACGGGTTTTGGCAGCGTGGAGAACACCGAACTTTTCATTGACGCGATGGTCCGCGAGGGCGAAAACCTTCTGAAGCCGACGCAGTTCATGCAATCGACGCACAATACAACTTCCTCTCTCATAAGCATTCATACGAAGTCTCACGGCTACAATTCGACCTATTCGCAAAAGCACCTCTCCTTCGACAGCGCTCTCTACGATGCCTGGCTCCAATTCCGCCTGGGACGGATTCACAGCGCGCTGGTCGGCGCTCACGACGAGATGACCCCCGTCTTTCATACCTTTATGCGGAAGGCGGGATTCCTCTCTGACTGTGACATCTGCAGCGAAGCGGCCGTGTCGGTACTTCTAAATGATGAACCGTCGGACCAGGCCCTCTGCACGCTCGGCGGCGTATGGCTCAAGAACCACCCGTCTTCGGACGAGGTCTGCACGCAGATTCGCAAGATGCTGCAAGAGAATGGATTAAGTCCGGAAAAAGTGGGATGCGTGATGACCGGAATGAACGGAAGCGAGGCGGACGCCGACTACGCATTTCTTCGCGATGTGCTCCCGCAGGCGTCGAGGCTTCGCTACAAGCCGCTCTTCGGAGACTGTTTCTCAGCCCCGGCCCTGGGAGTCTATGCCTCCTGCCAATGCCTTGCGAAGGGACAGGTTCCCGCAAGCCTGACCGCTGACGGCACTCCGCGGCCTTGCGGCCAATCCCTGCTTGTCGTTAACATCGCCGAGCGGCGGCATTGCTCGCTTGTTCTGCTGTGCAGGAGTTAAGCGGAGGGAAACTATTGACTGCGAGGCAGTCTGAAGAAAGATATCGACTGCGAGGCAGTCGGAAGAAAATGGTTTATTGGCTGCAAAGCAGCCGGATGAATTATGTGGAAGATAGTACCTATAGCATTGATTCAGAGCGTGTTTCTCGCGCTCGGACAGGTCTTTCTCAAATTGGCTCTCGCCAAGATGGGAGACTTCGTCTGGAAATGGAAATTCCTGCTCAGCCAGCTTACCAACTGGTGGTGGCTCGGCTGCGGAATCTCCTTTCTGACCGCGTCCCTGCTGTGGTTCTATATCCTCAAACACTTCCCGTTCAGCATCGCATACCCTATGAGTTCGCTCAGCTACGTGATGGGTATGCTGGCGGCCATCTTCATCTTCGGAGAACAGGTGCCGCTCGTGCGCTGGCTGGGAATATTGCTGATACTGCTTGGCTGCGTGCTGATAGCCAGGTAATATGAACGAAAACTGATGATTATGAAAAGATTGATGTTATTGTGCGCCCTTATGGCGGCTCTCGGGGCAGCCGTTCCGGCCGGGGCTGGAACAGTCGCTGGAGAAATACAGGCGACCCAGTCCACAGCGGACAAGATGCTGAAGAAAATCACTTCTGCTGCTTCGGAGATGAAAACGATGAAATGCGATTTCGTCCAGGTCCGCAAGATGTCACTTCTTGCAGATGAGATAAAGTCCTCCGGGGTAATGTATTTCGAGAAGGACTCGAAGCTGCGCTGGGAATACAGGGAGCCGACGCCTTACGTGATGACTGTCAACGGCGGTACCGTGACCGTGGAATCAGGCTCCGGCAAGAGCGTCAGCGACGCCTCTTCGAGCCGACTGTACAAGGGTATTGCGGATATGGTAATGGGCTGTATGTCAGGAGAAAGCCTCACTGACAGCAGAATGTTCCGCACCACTTTCACGGACCTCGGCTCGGTATGGGTGGCGGAGCTCAGACCTGTGCGCAAGGACCTGCAGCGTATGTTCGCGAGCCTTGTGCTTAATTTCGACCCGAAAACCGGGCTTCTGATGAGTATGGTGATGAACGACCCTGCGGGAAACAGCACAAGCATAACTGTGTCAAATATTTCTGTAAACGGAAGTTATGGAATTAAGTGGTAGTTTCTTCACCGTTCTTTCCTCCGACGTGGAAGGAGGACTCGGGACTTATGATCTGAGGATCAACGCGGACCATTTCATCTTCCGCTGCCATTTCCCGGAGCAGCCCATAGTTCCGGGCGTCTGCATAGTGCAGATGCTCTCCGAACTGCTCTCCGGCTATGCCGGCAGAAAGCTCTATGTCAAGGAGATGCGCCGCGTGAAATTCGTCGGTCCGGTCTATCCTGACCAGACCCCGGAACTCAGCTACAGGATTACTTCATACAATGATGACGGCGAGACTCTTACCGCCTCTGCTGTGCTTTCTCCGCGCGGAGAGGGCGGCAATGTGCTCTGCAAACTCTCCCTCGTTCTCGTCAGTCAGGCTTTTTAGATAAGACTATGGAATTCTGCGTAATTATTCCCACATATAACAATCCCAAGACTCTGCGCGATGTTGTGGAGAGAGTGCTGCAGCAGTGCAGCGATGTGATAGTGGTCGATGACGGCAGCACCGTCCCGGCCTCGAGCCTTCTGCAGGGCGTTCCCGTGGAGGTGATTCCCCATAACCGCAATCTCGGCAAGGGCGCCGCACTTCGCACCGGCTTCTACAGGGCGCAGTGCGAAGGCTATACCCACTGCATAACGATAGATTCTGATTCCCAGCACTTTCCGGAGGACATTCCGGCGCTCGTCAAGCTTTCGCAGGAGCATCCGGACGCCTTCATCATCGGCAGCCGCAGTCTCACTGCGGACAATATGCCCCGGGGCAACACTTTCGCGAACCGCTTCTCCAACTTCTGGTTCCGGCTTCAGACGGGCCAGAACATTCCCGATACCCAGTCGGGTTTCCGCGTCTATCCGCTGGATTCGATTCACGGCCTGAACCATATCACTGCCCGCTATGAAGCCGAGCTGGAACTTATGGTCTATGCCGCCTGGCACGGAGTGAAGATGATTCCTGCGCCCATCAGGGTGTGCTATCCCCAGGACAGGGTTTCGCACTTCCGTCCCTTCGCTGATTTTATGCGCATAACTGTCCTGAACACCGTGCTTTGCTTCGGCGCTCTGTTCTACGGACTGCCGCTTGCCATATATAGAAAACTAAAGAAGAAATGACCAGGTTTTTCCTCTCTCTCTACGACTTCCTCTCGAAGCGCAAGGGCCTGACACTCGCAGTGTTGGCGGCCCTGGTCGCCGTGTGCGTGTGGTCAGCGAGCCGTCTGCATTACGAAGAGGACATCTCCGAGTTCCTGCCCATCGACGAGCGGAACACAGAAGAGGTGGAGTTCTTCTCGCAGCTTAACGAGCAGAGCCGCGTGGCGGTGATATTCCGCTATGACAGCACGAAAGTCGCCGGGACTGAGGAAGATCCGGAATACCTGCAGGGCGAAGCTTCCTCCGACGATGCTCTCATCGCCGCGATGGACTGTTTCGAAGAGCTCTGGTATGAGACTGACACCCTGATGACAGTTCCGGATATGAGCGCTACAGTCGATCAGAGTTCGGCGCTGGACCTGATAACCCAAGTGCAGACCCGCTACCCGAGTTTCCTGCGTGAGGAGGACTATGCGCGGATGGATTCGCTGCTCGCGGCTCCCGGCTACGTTCAGCAGCAGATGGAAGCGAACAGACGCCTGCTGTCCCTGCCTCAGGGAACTTTCTTCGCGACCACGATGCCTTACGACCCGCTTCATCTCTTTACGCCTGTCCTTCAGAGACTTGCACAGGCGGGAACCAATACCGGCTACCGTGTGGTCGATGGCCATCTGCTGCACAGCGAAAAGCCTGTCGGAGTGATTTTCTTCGATTCCCCGAACGGCCAGAGCGAGTCGATGCAGAACGCGCAGCTCTCCGCAATGCTCGACGGCGTGGGCGCGCAGGTCGCGCAGCGCTGCCCCGGCATCAGCGTTTCAGCCGTCGGGTCGCCGATCATAGCGGCGACCAATGCGCACCGCATCAAGACTGACAGTATCTGGGCTGTGGCCCTTGCGGTCATCGGCATATTCCTCGTCCTGGGACTCTCGTTCAGAAACTGGAGATATATAATGTGGATAGCCCTGTCCCTGCTTTTCGCCGGGGTGTTCTCCCTGGGTTTCATCGGACTCATAAAGGACAGCATATCCATAATAGTGCTCGGACTCGGGTCCATAATCGTCGGAATCGCGGCGAACTATCCTCTGCATTTTATGCATTATCTGCGCGATACGCGGGACAACCGTCTGACGCTCCGTGATATGGTATCCCCGCTTCTGACGGGAAACATTACTACCGTCAGCGCCTTCCTCTGCCTTATCTTCCTGAAAGCCAAGGCTATGCACGACCTCGCCCTTTTCGGCTCATTCATGCTGATAGGGACAATATTGTTCGTGCTGATAATTATGCCTCTCTTCGCGAAGCCTGTTAAGACTTCGGTGGGTGAGAAGAACCGTCTGAAGGCCGAAAGGCCTCTGCGGGAGCCTGGTAAACTGCGCCGCGCAGTGCCTTGGGTGATGGTCGCGGTGACTCTGGCCATAATGATAAGCGGCAAGGGAGGGGAGTCTTTCGACACTGACCTGCACCATATAAACTATATGACCAAACAGCAGCAGGCCGACCTGGACCTGCTTGCCGGAAGTCTGGACAGTATGGGTGGAGGCTCGGTAGTGGCCTCACTTCTGCCTTCCGAGCAGGAGAGGGTCGGATTGGACGGCCGGTGGCCGGCCTTCTGGAAAGAGCACGCAGACGTCATCAGTCAGATGGAGGAGAGCGCAAAGGCTCTGGGCTTTTCGGAGAGCGCTTTCTCTCCGTTCGTGGAATCGACCCGCGAAGACCCGCAACTGCTTACCCAGCAGGACTTTGCCTCGGCGGATACGAGCCGTCTCATCACTTCTCTGGTGACTTCGCTCTCGCAGGATTTCGATATGGTGCTCGCGATGTGCAGCCTCGCGGTATTCTTCTTCCTCTGGCTCTCGTTCGGAAGTCTGGAACTCGCTCTGCTTTCGTTCCTTCCGCTGGCGGTCGGCTGGATCTGGATTCTGGGCATAATGAATCTGCTCGGCATTCAGTTCAATATTGTCAGCATCGTGCTGGCCACCTTCATCTTCGGTCAGGGCGACGACTACACCATCTACATAACGGAGGGTCTGATGAAGGAGTACGCGCTTGGAACCCGCTCATTGTCAGATAGAAACGAGAGCGTGCTGATTTCTGCGATACTGATGTTCATCGGCATCGGCACCCTGATTATCTCGGGGCACCCGGCAATGCGCTCGCTCGCGGAGATTACGATTCTGGGTATGTTCGTGGTCGTCGTGATGGCGTGCTTCCTGCCTGAGTGGATTTTCCGCTACCTCACGCGCAAGCACGGAACGAAGGTGCGGCAGATGCCTGTGACGATTCTCAGATGGCTGCGGACAGTTTTCGCCTTCTCGTTTTTCCTTCTCGTCACGATAATAGTCTCGCCGCTTGCGATGCTCGTTTTCACTGTCGGCCCGAAACGCAAATGGAAGGAAAAATGGCTCCACAAGGTGCTCTGCGGCTTCTCGCGCTTTGTAATCCGCCGTGTGCCGGGGACTAAATTCGAAATGCGCAACGACTCCGGTGAGGACTTCAGCCGTCCGGCCGTCATCATCAGCAACCATCAGTCGCATCTGGATCTGATGTGCCTTCTGATGCTGACGCCTAAGATGGTCGTGGTGACGAACAAATGGGTCTGGAACAATCCTCTCTACGGAGCTCTCATACATCGCGCGGAATTCGTGCCGGCGGAGGACGGAATTGAAGATGCCCTGCCGAAACTTCGTGAGCTCGCCTCCAGAGGCTATTCCATAATGATATTCCCTGAAGGAACGCGTTCTGCGGACTGCAGCATCCAGAGGTTCCATCGCGGAGCCTTCCACGTCGCGGAAGAGCTCGGACTTGACATTATCCCGGTTTATCTGCACGGAGTAGGGCACGTGCTGCCGAAGATGGACTTCATGCTCCGTCCGGGAAGCATCTATGTGGAAGTGGGTCAGAGGATTGCGCCGGACGATACCCGTTACGGGACTTCTTCCCGCGAGCGCACCTCCGGCTTCAGAAAACTGTACAGAGAACATTACGCGCAGATCTGCCGCGAAAAGGAAAATACGGAATATTGGCTTCCTTTCGTCAGGAGTCAGTATCTTTACAAGGGAAGTGAAGTGGAGGACCGCGCCAAGCGCGCTCTGTCCGATGTCGGGGCTCTCAGGCATACCGTCGATGGCCTGCCTTCGGGCTGCACCGCAGTCGTGATGGACGGCAGCGCCCAGGGTGAGGTTGCCTTCCTTCTGGCTCTGACGCATCCTGACACAGCCGTGTTCGCTTACGAGCAGAATCCTGAACTTCACAGGATTGCGGCCGCCTGCGTCAATGCTCCGTCGAACCTTCATTTCCTCCCCGGACGCTCCGAAGACGATATGGAGGCGCCCTGGAGCGGCGATTACAGCGTAATGCATTTATAGACAATGGATAAGGATTGCATAGTCATAGGCGGAGGAATGGGTGGACTCTTTACGGGAGCGCTGCTCGCCAGACGCGGCTACAAGGTCACGGTTCTCGAGAAGAACGCCTCCATCGGAGGCGGTCTGCAGTGCTTCGTGCGCGGCGGCGAGAAGTACGAGACCGGAATGCACGTGGCCGGCGGCTTCGAGGAGGGCGCCGTGCTCGACCGTCTCTGCCGTTATCTGGGTGTGCGGCCGCAGGTTGCGGCCAATGACGCCCTGGCTTCTGTCCTTTATCTTTCGGATTCATCGCGCTATGACCTGCCTTGCGGCCGCAAGGCGCTCACGGAATATCTGATTTCCCGCTTCCCGTCTGAAGCTGAGGGGATTGAGGCCTATATGGAGGCCCTCTACACCCTTTCGCAGGAGGAGGAACTTTTCTATCTGAAGCCTTTCTCGGAATCGAAATCCATGGCCTGGACGACCCATTCTTCAGAATTTCTTATGAGCGCTTCAGGCTTTATAGCCAAATATGCGAAAGACAGACGTCTGCGCTCGCTCCTGGCCTTTCTGGCCCCGCTTTATGCGGGAGAGGAGGACAGGACTCCGGCCTTCGTCCACATTATGGCCTCGGTCCTTCTTATCGAACAGCCCTGCCGTTTTACAGGTGGAAGCGATGTCCTGGCTGAAGAACTGGCCTCAGTCATTCGCAGCCGCGGAGGGGAAGTGATACTGAGCTCTGACGTGGTATCCGTGCAAATGGCGGACAGGAAGATAGCCCTGGTGAGAACACGGGACGGGAAATGTTATTCGGCTTCAAATTATGTGTCTGCCATACACCCGACGGGACTCTTGAGATGTCTCCCTCCGGATGCTCTTCCCAAGCATTATACTTCCCGCCTGAAGGAGATTCCGCTGAGCAGTTCATCATTCAAGACATATATCCGTCCTCCGCAGGACGCGGTTCCTTATGTGGCTCATCCTCTTTTTGTCTATAAGGACTACGGTTCGGAATGGAAGATGTCAGCTTCCGACCTCTGGCCCCGGGGAACGGTTTGCTTTATGACTCCTTCCCAAAACGGAAAGACCGCTTCCCATCTGACCCTTCTCAGCACTATGGATTTTACTCAGGTGGAACCATGGGCCGCTGCAGGCCGTTTCAGACGCGGTGAGGGCTATGCCGAGTGGAAACAGAAAAGGATGGACGAGATGTGCGGATTGGCCGCCTGCGGCCTGCCTTCTCTGACTTCGGTGATGGACGAGTCGGAGCGGTTTGCCGCCACGCCGCTGAGTTTTCGCGACTGGTACGGAACGGAGAGGGGCTCAAGTTATGGTTATGCGAAAGATTATGATTATCTTACTCTCTCTCATCTTTCTGTACGCACCAAAGTTCCGAACCTGTTTCTGACGGGGCAGAACGTGAATCTGCACGGCATCGGGGGAGTCCCTATGACGGCAATCGAGACGGCGGAAGCGGTGGAAGGAAACAGAGAGTTGAGAAAGGAAATATCGGGGGTGAAGTAGAAATGGCAAGAAAACTAAAGGCGCTGATTTTAGCCCTCCTGACGGTATTTCCGCTTGGGGCGCAGGAGATTTATATTTGGGGGGATCAGACCGGGCATCACGCCCGTCAGGCTGTCGTGAGACCGTATCTCTGCGACAGCTCGTCCATTTCCGTAATAATCTGTCCGGGAGGCAGTTATTATTGGCTGGACTTTGACAATGAGGGGAAGCTGATGGCCAGATGGCTGAACTCTCACGGCATAAGCGCCTATGTGCTTTCATACCGCGTGGGAGGCGTGACTCCGTTCATCTTCCACAGGGGGCTGGTTTTCAGGGGCAAGAGGCATCCGGATATGATAGCCGACCTGCAGAGAACGATAAGTCTGGTACGCGGCGGCGCCCTTGGGGAGCCCGCTCCGGAAAAACTCGGGGTGATGGGATTCTCGGCCGGAGGGCATCTGGCGATGTCTTCGGCCTGCTTCTTCGATACGGATTTCGCGGGGAAGCAGCTCGGAGAGCCTTCGCAGACCAGCCTGAGGCCGGATTTTGTGGCTCCGATTTATCCGGTGGTCACGATGCAGGAGCCTTACTGCCACCATCGCTCCAGAAGGGGGTTGCTTGGAGACAGCAGGGTTTATTCCCGCAGGCTCAGGGACTCGCTCTCGCTGGAAAGGCACGTTGGACCCGGCTGTCCGCCGGTGTTTCTGCTGAATGCGGAGGATGACGATGTGGTCGATCCGCACAATGCCGCCCTTCTCGATTCGGCGCTGACCGCTGCCGGAGTGAGACACGAATATTATCGCTTCGAGACCGGTGGACACGGTTTCGGCGCGAACCCGGAGAAGGGGAGTGAAGCGACCCGAAACTGGATGAACCTGTTCCTGGACTGGCTCAGGGAGTTGTACCCTGTCCACTTCGATTCGAAGCACTTAATGGTGTCAGGGGGTCTGGGGGATACGTCCCCCAGTGAATAGACTTTAATTGGACGGCTTCTTGAAGCCGGCCGGAATGAATAAAACTATGGACATCGAATTCAAAACGCCCGAAGAGATCAAGGCGTATCAGGAAGAGCTGCTGCACAAGGCTCTCGTGTATCTCAAGGAGAATTCGCGCTACTATCAGCGGATGTTCTCCGAAAATGGCATTGACATTGACGAAATCAGGCATCTGGAGGACCTGGAACGCATTCCGTTCACGGAGAAGAAGGACCTGCAGCTCTACAATGACGATTTCTGCTGCGTGCCGCGGAGCAAGATAATCGACTATATCACGACTTCCGGAACCCTCGGCGAGCCGGTGCTCTTCGGCTGTACTGACGCTGATCTGGACCGCCTGGCCTATAACGAGGAGAAATCCTTCCGCTGCGCGGGACTCGACGAGAACAGTGTGCTCCAGCTGATGACCACCATCGACAAACGCTTTATGGCGGGTCTGGCTTACTTCCTGGGACTCAGGAAGATGGGCGCGGGCGTGATTCGTGTCGGCAACGGCATCCCGGAACTTCAGTGGGACACCATCCGCCGCTTCCGCCCGGACTCCATAATGTGCGTGCCGTCGTTCATTCTGAAGCTTATCGAATACGCTGAGGCTCACGGAATTGACTATCGACACAGCAGCATACGCAAAATTATCGGCATCGGCGAAGGCCTGCGCGAACAGGACTTCAGCCTGAACCTGCTCGGACGCCGCATTCACGAAAAATGGCCGGAGGTTCAGCTCTATGCCACATATTCTTCCACCGAAATGGGCGCCACCTTCAGCGAGTGCGACTGCGGTCAGGGCGGCCACGTGCATCCGGAACTCATCATCGTAGAAATCATCGGCGAGGACGGCAAGCCGGTTCCTGACGGTCAGCCGGGCGAGGTCGTGGTCACCACCCTCGGCGTCGAAGCTATGCCGCTGCTGCGCTTCCGTACGGGCGATGTCAGCGTGAAGCATACGGAGCAGTGCGGCTGCGGAAGGTGGTCATACCGCCTCTCACCGCTTCTCGGCCGCAAGAACAATATGATCAAGCTCAAGGGCACGACCCTCTATCCGCCTGCAATAAACGATGTTCTGGACAATACCGAATACGTTGACAATTACGTGGTTATAGTCCGCAATTCCGATGCCGGCACGGACGACGTCCTCGTCAAGGTCGGCCTGAAATACACTCCTGACTTCGATGTGGTAAAGGAACTCAAGGACCGTTTCCGCTCCCGCATCCGCGTGGCCCCGGCCATCGAAATCTGCCCTGTACCGGAGATCGCCGCAATTAACTTCCCGGCGAAAAGCCGCAAGCCTGTCAAGTTCATAGACGAAAGAAAAAAGTAATAATATGGATACCGCACGTTTCGAGGGGATGCGTCCCTACTGTGATGAGGAAGTGCCTGCAGCAATGCAGCGCATAGCCGCCCATCCTTCGTTCCCGCTGCTATCTTCCTTCCTCTATCCGGACCGCCCGGTGGAGCAGGTCCGGGAGCTGTTCAGGTCTTTCCGCAACATCTCTGACTTCCAGCTGAATGCGATGAAGGCCTTCAACGAGCAGGTTATCTCGCAGACCATCACGGAGTTCACCTACGGCGGGGCTGAGAAGATAGACCCTTCGAAACGCTATCTCTTCGTCAGCAACCATCGCGATATCGTGCTGGATTCCAGCCTGATGCAGTATGTGCTCTACCTGAACGGACACGACACGACTGAAATTACCTTCGGTGCGAACCTGATGCAGGGCCAGCTTCTGATAGACTTCGGAAAGAGCAACAAGATGTTCCGTGTCGAGAGGGCCGGAGTCACCCCGCGTGACTTCTACAACAGCTCCCTGCTGCTCTCCGACTACCTCCGCCACACCCTTCTGGACAAGCGCCAGAGCGTCTGGATTGCCCAGCGCAACGGCCGGACCAAAGACGGAATCGACCGCACGGACCAGGGCATAGTGAAGATGTTCGGAATGAGCCGCACGGACGATCGCGTGGCTTCGCTCGCCGAGCTGAACATAATGCCGGTCAGCGTGTCCTACGAATGGGAACCGTGCGACGTGCTCAAGGCCCTGGAACTCTATGTGACCAAGAGCGGCGGAACCTATGTCAAGAAGCCCGGAGAGGACCTGAACAGCATTCTGACCGGTCTCACTCAGCCCAAGGGCCGTATGCACATCCAGTTCTGCGATCCTGTGACCGAAGAGGACCTGAAAGCCTTCGACGATGTGCCTAACGTGCAGTTCCACAGGAAGGTGGCGAACCTGCTCGACCGCCGCATCTGCGCCGCGTTCCGTCTCTTCCCGAACAACTACATCGCGCACGACCTGCGTTACGGCCAGAGAGCCTTCACGGACCGTTACACCGACGAACAGATGGTGGCATTCGATGACCGCCTCGAGTCGCTGAACAAATATCAGGACGCTGACCCTGAGATACTTAAAGACATCTTCCTCAGCATCTACGCTAATCCTATCGCAGTTCCTGTATCAGAATAATGGACTTCTGGGAAATATTCACTCTCGTCACCGGCCTCGTCTATATCGTATTGGAGGTCCTCCAGAACCGCTGGATGTGGGTCGTGGGCGTGCTGACAGGCGTCGCCGCCGTCGTGGTCTTCGCCCGGCAGTCGCTCTGGGCGTCGATGGGGCTGAACGCCTACTACGTCGCGATTTCCTTCTGGGGGTTGTACGCCTGGGCGCGGGACGAGAAGAAATTGGACGCCTCGAAAGAGGCGGCCGCAGACGCTCTGCATCTGCGTCCAATCTCGCTTCGCTTTCTGATTTTCAGCGCGTTGCTCTTTGTCGCCGGCACCGCTGCGCTTGTGCTGCTGCTTCGCGTGCTGGGGGATCCGATGTCCACGCTGGATGCGGCCGTGGCTGTGCTCAGCGCCATCGCCACCTGGTGGCTCTCGCGCTCCCACATCAGCCAATGGTGGCTCTGGATTGCCGCCGACCTCTGTTCCACGATGCTCTGTCTGAATCAGGGATTGTATTGGATGACAGCTCTTTACGCTTTCTACACACTCTCCGCTGGCATTGGCTATTTGCATTGGCGCCGGCACGGGGTGTATGTTGAGTAAAATTGGGTATATTTGCAGGATAATTTTTGTTGCGAATGATTGTAATCGTCGAAAGCGGGGCTACGAAAACCGACTGGTGTTCCGTGTCCGAATCGGGTAGAGTTCTGAATGTCAGGACTGCCGGGATTAATGTCGCGGTGATGCCCGTTGAGGCTGTACGGGAAATCATAGCTGCGGCCGTAGCGGGTCTGAATCCTGAGAACGAGAAGGTTTCCCAGGTGCATTTCTATGCGGCAGGGCTTATCGCCTCGCCCGGCGAGACCGTTCCCGCTTCCGCTGCAAAGCTGCACGGAATCCTCTCCGGATACTTTCCCGAGGCCGATTTAGAATACGCTTCAGATCTGCTTGCGGCAGCCCGTGCAGTCTGCGGACACGGGCCGGGCATCGCAGCCATCCTCGGGACAGGCTCGAACAGCTGCTTTTTCGACGGTGAAAAGGTCGTGAAGAATGTCCGTTCCGCAGGCTTTATCCTCGGCGATGAAGGCGGAGCGGCGTGTCTTGGGAAGCTGTTTATGGCCGATTTTCTGAAAGGACTGGTCCCGGAGCCTGTTTCCTCCGAGTTCGCAGCTGAATTTACCGTGGACTATCTTACAGTGGTTCAGAATGTTTACAGGAGTCCGGCTCCTTCGAAATACCTCGGAGACTTCGCCCCGTGGATTCTTCAGCGTTACGACAGCAGTGAATATGTCCGCGACCTGGTGGAGCGGAATTTCCGCAATTTCATCGAAAGGGCTCTGAAACAGTATGATACAGTGAACTATCCTGTAGGCGTAGTCGGCAGCTACGGCTATCATAATCAGACGGTTCTGCGCAAGGTGGCGTCGGAGTACGGCATCCGTTTCTCCGGAATCATTCCCGCCCCGATCGACGGACTCGTCAAATATCACAGGCTATGATAAAGGATCAATATCCTTCGAAACTGCTTTCTGATGCCGTGGAGGCCATATCTTCCCTGCCCGGAGTGGGGGAGAGGAGCGCACTGCGCCTTGCCCTGCACCTGCTTTCGCAGCCCAAAGAGAATGTCCATCATTTCGCCGACGCCATCCGCAATCTCTCCGACAATGCGCTCTACTGCCGCGACTGCCGGATGATTTCCGACGGCGAGCGCTGCGCCATCTGCTCCGACGGGTCCCGCGACCATCGTACCATCTGCGTGGTCGAGAGCGTGCGCGACGTGATGAGCATCGAGGCCACCGGCCAATACAGGGGTGTGTATCACGTTCTCGGCGGAATCATTTCGCCTATCAACGGAGTGGGACCGTCGGATCTGACGATTTCAGAATTGGTCGAGAGGCTCTCGACCCTTAAATCTCAGGAAGGTCCTCTGGAACTGATACTTGCGCTGAGCGGAGACGTCGAGGGGGAGACCACTTCCTTTTACATTTACCGTCAGGTCGCGCAGCTCGGCGTGAAGGTCACGACGCTCGCGCGTGGGCTCGGCTTCGGGGCGGACCTGGAATACGCCGACTCCCTGACACTCGGCAGATCTTTACTTAACAGACAGATATTCAAACCATAATGACATTCGTTGAAGTTATCGCGGCGCTTATTCTCGCCGTTTCCCTCTGTGCTGACTGCTTTGCGGTCTGCGTCTGCTCAAGCGTCACGCTCAAGAAGATTGAGTGGCGCAATGTTTCGGTCATTGCTCTTGTGTTCGGTTTCGTGCAGGCGGGGCTGCTGCTTGCGGGCTACCTTTTCGGCGACCTCTTCGTGGGCTATGTCGAGAAGATTGCGCACTGGATCGGATTCCTGCTGCTGCTCTATGTGGGCGGATCGATGGTGCTCGAGGCTCTGCGCAAGGAGTGCGAGGTCAGGAATCTCGACGGCTTCACGCACGTCATTCTGGGGGCGCTCGCAACAAGCATTGACGCTCTTGTGGTGGGTATTTCCCTCTCGATGGGGCAGCTGGAGTTTCACGATATCGTTCTGAATACCGCAGCGGTGTTCCTTGTTACCTTCCTTTCCGTCGTGGTGGGTATGTTCTTCGGGCACAAGGTCGGTCACAAGCTGGGCAAGATGGCTGAACTTATCGGAGGTATAGTGCTGATTCTGATAGGATTGAATATTCTGCTGGAGTTCGTTTAGGGCTTTTTTCGCTTCCTCTCGCAGCTTCCCGGTTCTTTTTGAGACTGCCCGGCTTCTTTTTCCGAATCTTTTTATTACCTTTGCGCGCTGACCTATCTGTAGAGTCGGCATACGTGAGTATAAACCCTTCCGACACTGGTGCCGGGAACAATCAGGAAGAGGAATGATCAACATTTTCTACAGACACGACGGCCAGGTGGATGTTTCTCAGGCCATTGCCGATTTCGGCAAATTCAAGAAGGAAGAAGTTCTCTGGATAGACCTTATGGACCCGGACGGAGATGAGAAGAGAGCCGCTGAGGCCTTTCTCGGAACAGAAATCCAGAGCCGCGCCACAGCTGAAGAAATCGAAAGTTCATCCCGTTTCTCTGAGGATGACAGGGCTGTGTATGCGAACACCAACTTCCTTACTCCGTCGGATGACGAGTTCAAGTCCGATCCTGTGTCGTTCACATTGGTCGGAGACTCCCTGACGACGCTTCGCGAGGTGCCGCTTCGAAGCTTCAATACTCTGCAGATGAAGCTGATGGCCCGGCCGAATCTGTTCCCTAACGGTTTTACGATTTTTCTGACCATTATGGATCAGAGGGTTGACCTTGACGCCGATATCGTCGAGATTCTTTCGAAGGATACGGCGCGTTTCAGCCGCAGGATCAACCAGCAGGAGCAGATCAATGAGGATTTCATCCTGGATATCAATCAGCTTCAGGAAAATACTATGGTGGTGCGCGAGAATGTGGTCGATAAGCAGAGGCTGATTTCGAATATTCTGAAGAGCGGGCGCTATCCCAAGAAATATGATTCCCGTCTGAATGTGCTTCTGCAGGATATCGCATCCCTTATAAACCATACGAATTTCAATTTCGAACGTCTTGAGTATCTGCAGGATACGGTGCTGGGCCTGATTAATCTGGATCAGAGCCGCGTGATGAAGATCTTCACTCTGGTGTCCCTCCTTCTGATGCCTGCCACTCTCGTGGCCAGCTTCTACGGAATGAATGTCACCCTTCCTTTATCCGATTTCCCTCTCGCCTGGCTCCTAATCCTCGCGATGATGCTCCTCGTCGTTCTTTCCCTGTGGTTTGTGTTTAAACGCAGGCGTATGCTATAACGCATACGCCTGCGTTTGAACGTCATAATACTGGGGAGAGCCCTCCCCAGGCCCCTCCGCGCAGCTTGCTGCGCCCGTTAGGAGCTTCGACTCTGCATTCTTGGAATTTTCAGAGTTTGCCGCTGTCTCCGCGGCAAAGCCTCAATGTCCGCACGCATATAGGAAGTTTCGTCCCTAAAAATGCCGTTATTTAGGGACAAGTGACGAAAAATTAAAGATTTGTCCTTGGAATAGGGCATTTTTGAGGACAAAGTTTTTTATCTTTGTCTGTTTTGAATATTATAATACCCAAACATATGAGTATGAAAACAGTTACGAAAGTCCTTCTTGTCCTGGCTGCAGCGGCGGGGATAGTCTCCGGCTGCGCTACTAAATCTGAATTCAAGGATCTTAAGGAACGGATGGATGCCCTGGAGTCAAACAAGATTCAGAGCATCGAAGGTCAGATTTCTTCCATTGACACATCTCTGGGACTTCTGGACCAGACTGACGACCAGCTGGAAGGGTATATCAATGCCCTGAAGAAGCAGGTTCTGGAACTGGAAGTTACTGAAGGCGAAGAGCGCGAGACTCTTGATGCAGCCATCAAGGCCCTGCAGACCGAGGATGAGTCTCTCCACAAACGGATGGATGAGCTGAAGGCTTATGTGGACACGGAGCTTAATGGTGTTAAGGACTGGGCTTCCGCCACATTCGTTACTCTTGATGAGTATAATAAAACCGTGGATGTGATAACCGGCATCCAGGCAAAGGTAGTCAGTCTGCAAAGCGACATAGCCAAAGAGTATCAGGCAGCCATAAAAGAAGCCATCGAGAAGTCAGCCGAGTAGATGAAGACGTGGGTGAACGAGCAGTTGACCGGCTATTATGACATAGCCAAGATGAACACCAAGCTCGATTCCCTCAAGTCTGCCCTTGAGAAGCAGATAAAAGAACAGGTCGGAGACTTGGAAGAGCAGGTTAAACAGAATACCAAAGACATAAAGGCTCTGGAATCAGAACTCGAGAAAACGGCTGAAGATATCACTGCCGCTTATAAGGAGGCCATTGAAGATGCCATCGAAGAAAATAACGGCACCATCACCCAAACCATTCAGACGGCGATAGACGGTGTTAACGGAACTATTAATGCCCTGGCTGACCGCGTCACTGACCTTGAAACAGCGGTAGGCAAACTTGAAAATCGTATGGATGAAGTCGAGCGGACTCTGAAAAACCTCGCATCCATTACCTATATTCCTAAATATT
>CAVFAZ010000084.1:0-19244 GCA_963620825.1 Kurthia senegalensis | reverse complement strand
TCGGTGACAAGGTCAAGGGCAAGGTTATCCTCATCGCTGACTACGGCGCATTCGTAGAGATCGTTCCGGGCGTAGAGGGTCTCATCCACGTTTCCGAGATGAGCTGGAGCCCGCGTCTGCACAGCGCACAGGAGTTCCTGAAGGTGGGCGACGAGGTAGAGGCACAGATCCTCACCATCGACCGCGAGGCCCGCAAGATGTCCCTCGGCCTGAAGCAGCTTTCAGCAAATCCTTGGGAGAGCATCCGCGAGAAATATCCTGTAAATTCTGTTCACAAGGCAGTCGTACGCAACATTACCAACTTCGGTGTGTTCGCAGAGCTTGAGGACGGTGTAGAAGGTCTCGTTCACATCAGCGACCTGAGCTGGAACAAGATCAAGCATCCTTCCGAGGTAGTCGCTCCAGGTGACACCATCGACGTCAAGATCCTCGACTTCGACGAGACCAACCATAAACTCAGCCTCGGCCACAAGCAGACTCTCCCTAATCCTTGGGACGAGATCGAGGCCAAGTACGCTGTAGGTTCCACAGTTGAGGGTACAGTTGCTTCCCTTACCGACAAGGGCGCCAACATCACTCTCGACGGCAACGCTGAAGGCTTCGCATTCAACCGCGAGCTCGTCAAGGAAGACGGCAAGAGCGCAGTGGCAGGCGAGACCCTTCCGTTCAGAGTGGTTGAGCTCCGCAGAAGCACCCGCCGCATCATCCTCTCCCACACCAGAACATACGCTGAGGCCAAGGAGAAGGAAGTTGCCACAGAGGCTGACAACACCAAGAAGGCAGTGAAGAAGATCAACTCTTCCGTAGAGAAGACCACTCTCGGAGACATCGATGCTCTCGCAGCCCTCAAGGAGAAACTCGAGAAGGGAGAATAAATGAATTTCACTCTCAATATAATGGGCTCTGCTTCGGCAAAGCCCATTATTGACAGATTTCAGAGCGCTCAGGTACTTTCGGTACACGGGCGCTTGTTTTTAATAGACTGCGGAGAGGGCGTCCAGCTTCGTCTCCAGCAGGCGCACATCTCTTTCCAGAAGATAGATTCGCTTTTCATCTCGCACATCCACGGAGACCACGTGTTCGGCATTTTCGGACTGCTCTCCACGATGGGGATGCTCGGCAGGCAGATACCTCTTAATATATATGCGCCGAACTCCTTCGGCGGGATCCTGAAGTTCTTCCTCTCCTACTACGGCGAGGGCATAGGCTTCGAAATCAGGCACATAGTCGTGAAGGCGAAGGAACCGGAGGTTCTCTACGAGACCAAGACCCTGAGCATCAGTGCAATACCTCTGAACCACGGCATCGAGACCTACGGCTACATCTTCCGCGAAAAGACCCCGCAGCGAAACGTCCATAAGCCTATGATCGAGCGTTACGGCCTGACTCTCACCGAGATAGGCACGCTCAAAAGGGGAGAGGACGTGGTCCGCGAAGACTGCACGCTCCTGAACTCCGAACTGACCTACCTTCCGTGGGAGCCGAGAAGCTACGCGTACATCTCCGACACCGCGCCGTTCCCCGAGCTCCCGGAGTGGCTCCACGGCGTCGATGTGCTCTACCACGAGTGCACCTACACGGCGGCACTCTCCGACCAGGCAGCGCAGAGGCATCATTCCACAACGCTCCAGGCGGCTCAGTGCGCATTGGACGCTGAAGCGTCCAATCTGCTTATCGGTCACTTCTCTTCGCGCGAGCGGGATGCGTCGGTTTACGAGCGGGAGTGCCGGAGCATTTTTCCCCGGACCGTGGCGGTCAATGACGGGGATATCTTCGATTTTCCGCTGAAAAAGAGTCTCTGAGAGGGGAATATTGTCCGATTTGCTCACCGGGAGTGTCTCCGATAGGGGATTTTTGCTAACTTAGCATCCGCTATGAAGAGAATATTGGGACTTGTCGCGGCTTTCGCGCTTATGCTCACGCAGCTCAGCGCCGATTCCGTCTATGAGAAATACGTTCAGAAATGGGCTTCCACTGCGGTCCGCGAGATGTACCGCAGCGGGGTGCCGGCGAGCATAACTCTGGCCCAGGGTATGCTGGAGTCACGTTGCGGGCTGTCTTCACTGGCCGCCGAGGGAAACAATCATTTCGGCATCAAATGTCACTCGGACTGGAAGGGCAAAAGTATGAAGGTGGACGATGACAGGAAAGGGGAGTGCTTCAGGGTCTATGACAGTGCGGAGGAGTCCTTCAGGGACCATTCGGATTTTCTGCGCTACCGGGACAGGTACAAATTCCTTTTCGATTACGATGTGACCGATTACAAGGCCTGGGCCTATGGTCTGAAGAAGGCCGGATACGCAACGGACCCGGCCTATCCTTCGAAACTCATCAAACTTATAGAGGATTACGGGCTTTCGAGATATGATACGGCTTCTTCTGAATCTGAAGATGTCGATTCTTCCGAGGCTTCAGAAAGCGCTCAGGAGGCGGTTGTATCTGATTCCGGAAAGGAAAGCAAGGCGGAAGTGAAGGCTGCGGAGAAGGCTGCGAAGGCTAAGTCCAAAGCCGCTGCCAAGGCTCGTAAAAAGAAGAAGGCCGAGGTGAAGGAGGAGATTCCGGTTTCCCCGCTGCAGCTGGAGGAGGCGGTCGCTGTGCAGGCTTCCGAGAAGTTCAGTTTTTCCCTCAGCAGGGCACTTCTGTCCAGGAACGGGGTGACTTTCATTTATGCCCGGAAAGGCGAGACTTATGAGTCCATCGCCAAGGCGAACAATCTCTTTCTCAAGGAGATACTGAAGTTTAACGATGCCTCGGAGGCTGCTTCTCTGCACGCCGGGGACATAGTCTATCTGCAGAGGAAAAAGAAAAGGACTCAGAAGGGTCTGGATAAATATATTGTGGAAAATGACGGGGAGTCCCTGAGGAATATCTGCCAGAGGTTCGCAGTGAGGATGGATTGCGTGGAGAAGATGAACGGCTTTGTGCCGGGGCACGAACTGAGGGAGGGGGATACCGTTTTATTGAGATAAATTCTTATGGCTGAGAAAACTGCAAGGAAGTCGCGCAGGAAGCTTTCGCCCCGGGCGAAGAAGTGGATATTGGCCGGAGGCCTCGTCGTCGCGGGATGTGTGCTCGCTGCCGGGCTGGTGTTCGGGAACTACTTGAGCGATAACAAGATATCTAATTTCCGGCGTTCGACTGTGCTATACGTCTATCCGGATACCCGCGTGGAGGATGTGCTTGAGAATATCAAGGATTCGTGCGGGGTGGTGCGGCCGAGAAGTCTGCAGAGGACTTTCGAGAGCAAGCAGGTCTCGCAGTATCTGAAGCCCGGGCGCTATGTGGTGGAGCCGGAGCATACGAGCGCGTATGTGGCCCGGATGCTGAACAACGGCTGGCAGACGCCTACCAGGCTGGTGCTGTCGGGCACGCTGCGGCAGAAGGGGGTGATCGCGCGGAAGATCAGTTCGCAGCTGATGATAGATTCGGCCAGCGTGGCTTCGGCGCTGGATGATCCGGAGCTTCTCAGCAGGTACGGATTCACGCCTCAGAATGTGTTCAGTATGATTATTCCGGACAGCTACGAGATGTATTGGACGGCGAGCATTACGGATATTCTGGATTCTCAGAAGAAGGCTTATGAGGCTTTCTGGACGCCTGAACGCAAGAAGCAGGCTGAGGCGCAGGGGCTGACGCAGGAGGAGGTTTCGATTGTGGCTTCCATCGTGAAGGGGGAGTCGAATTACGAGCCGGAGTTTCCGAAGATTGCGGGGGTGTATCTGAACAGGCTGCGGATGGGGATGAAGCTGCAGGCGGATCCTACTGTCGCGTTCTGCTATGATTACAGCATCAACAGGATTCTGAAGAAGCACTTGAAGTACGAGTCTCCATATAACACTTATCTTAATGCAGGGCTTCCTCCGGGACCTATCTGTGTGCCTACGAAGGCTTGTCTGGAGGCTGTGCTTTCACCTGACAATCACGGTTATCTTTACTTTTGCGCGAACAGCAATTTCGACGGAAGTCACCTTTTCGCCGTGACCTACGATCAGCATCTTAAGAACGCACGGGCGTTTCAGTCCGCTCTGAACGAGCGCGCCCGCGCGAAGAAAAACTAAATTTTGCAGATTGTCAAAACGTCGCCTTCGTGGAGGACGGAGTTGCCGTGCGGAACGATGTTCTTTTCGCCGCGCTGGATCATCAGGACGATGTTGTCGTTGCTCTTGCGGTATTCGCTGAGAGTCTTGCCCAGCCACTTGCTGTTTGATTTCACGGTGACTTCCTCGATGGAGGTGTCCTTGTCATCGTAGGTGCGCGACAGCATAATCACGCAGTCGCCCTCCTGAAGGACGGTATCCCCGTTCGGAACTATCTTCTCCCCGTTGCGGATAACCAGCGCAATCAGCACGCTCACAGGCAGATGCAGATCCTTGATAGGCCGGCCGTTCCACGGACCGTTCTTCGCGAGGTCCAGACGGCTGAACTGCATTTCGGTGTTCTCCGCATAGTCATTGAACGTCTTGAGGACGTTCGCATCCTCGTCTATCACATTCGCGGCTTTCGCAATCACCGGAATGAGCGATCCCTGCAGGGAGATGGAAATCAGCACGATGAGGAACACGATGTTGAAAATGTCCTTCGTCAGGAATTCGTTGCCGGTGGTTGCCATAATGGCGAACACGATGGATGCGGCTCCGCGCAGTCCCGCGAAGGAAATCACCTTCATCTGCTTGAGACCGTATTTTTTGAACGGAGCCAGAACGGCTACGACCGTGATAGGACGGGCGAAAAGCAGAAGGGCGAAGAATACGGCGATGGCCGGAAGTATGGCCTTAGGCATAGTGGCCGGATGGGCCAGAAGTCCCAGGATGAAGAAGATGAGCACCTGCATCAGGCCGGTCAGGCCGTCGAAGAAGCTCACGAGGGACTTCTTGTTCTTGAAATCGGTGTTGCCGAGGATGATGCCGACTATGTAGGTGCTGAGATAGCCGTTGCCTCCTATGAGATCCGGAATCGCATAGGAGGCGATGGCTATGGCAAGTATGAAAAGAGAATCGAAACCGTCAGTCTGGAATTTGATTCTCTTCAGAAGTATGGTCGAGATTTTGGCGATGCCCACACCGCAGACTGCCGCAAAGAACAGCTGGGCGAAGACCATCCACGCTATATGTCCGCCGGAGGCGCTTCCGTTCATTATGGAGAGCATCACCACCGTCAGCATATACGAACAAGGGTCGTTGCTGCCGCTCTCCATTTCGAGGAGAGGGGAGATGTTGTTCTTCATACCGAGCTTGCGCGAACGCAGGATCGAGAATACCGAAGCGGCATCCGTGGAGCTTATCACTGAACCGAGCAGGAAACTCTCCACCCAGCCCCATTTCAACACGAAATGGCAGAATATTCCGGTGAGAAGGGCTGTCAGAAAGACTCCCACGCTGGCGAGAAGTCCGGCTTCCACCGCAATCGGTCTGGCCGAATCCCACTTGGTTCCGAAACCTCCATAGAACATTATGAAAATGAGCGCGGCCGTACAGACGTCCTTTGCAAACTCCTGGTCTTCAAGGTGTATAGGAATCAGTCCGTTGTTGCCGAAGATTACTCCCAGCAGGATGAATGCGAGGAGGGTAGGGATACCTATGCGGGACGAAAGATTGTTCAGCCAGACGCAGATCAGGATGATCGCTGCAATCAGAACCAGAAAAAGGGTCATTACTTCTTATTGAGGGTTTCTATGAACTTGGCCGCTTTGGCGCCGCGGAGCTCAACCATCTCGCCTACAGGCTGGTAGGTGTATGAGCTGAAATCCATAAGCTGAGCGAAAGCGATCTGCTCGTGTTTGTTGTAAAATGCTTCAATGCGTACACAGCCGCCTTCGCAGCCTTCCTTGAACTCCACCTCGTCACTCTTTCCCTCGAGGAAGTCGATGATGTTCTGTCTGAAGCTGCGCGGTACGTCTATAGCCTCTTTCGTAAATACGGTGTGGACTCCGTCCTTTCTGAAACCGCTCTTCCAGAGGAAGAACAGAAGGACGGCCACCGCTACGAGAGCGATTCCGAGTCCTGCATTCACGAAGAAGAGTCCTATGCCGGCCACGGCTATTATTGCTGTGATAATGAGATTATCGGGAGTATGTACTCTTTTGAAATTGTTTTCCATTTTCTTGTTTTTTAATTGTCGTTCACAATGTATTTCACTGCAGTCCACGCCGGTCACAACCCGCGCCTGATGGCAGAAGGCGTTCGATGGGCGGCTGTATGGATGCAATGCTAGGCAATTCATAGTCTGAAACAGTTCAGGCAGAAAATGGAATCAGCTCTTCAGAGCGCAGAGGAAAAACAGACGGCTTTCCAGAGAACGGGTCCCTGATGATTGGCAGGACAGGAGGCTGTCGTAGTCTGCAAGTAAACGTCTGTTAAGAAGTTTGTCGTATCGGAAAAGAATGTAATGTGCTGCTGAGTAGGATGTTCTCACCCTCTTCGCGTTTCCGGACCAGCTGCCGCCCCTTTCCGAAGGTGTGAAAACGGGAGTCGGCGCCGAGACGGTTCCGATGCCGCAAGGGGAGTCGAAGTCCGAATATCTGTCGCTGGAGTATCCGTCAGTTTCCAGAACGCTTTCCGTCACCGCCGTTTCCGCGATGTCGTCTGTATGGGTCGCCATAACGACCGAAACCTGCCCTGTCTGAAGCAGGAGCAGGAACAGAATTATGCGCAGGAAACGTTTCATCAGGTCAAAGGTAGTCAAAAATGACGGAAAATCAAATGTCTTTTCGCCCGGGGCCTACGCTATCTGAGGTTTGCCCGGACGGTTGGTGTTTTCCTTCGGGCTTTCCTTCATCTTGCCGGCCTGAAGCTCGTCATATGCTTCGCGGGCATTGTAAATGTCTATGGCACGGAAGATTGCGGCCCTCATTGAACGCGGGTCGGCCTCGTCCTTGCCGGCCATTTCGAAGGCTGTGCCGTGGTCCGGAGAGGTGCGGACGATAGGAAGTCCGGCGGTGAAATTCACTCCGTCCTCGAATGCGATGGCCTTGAAAGGGGCCAGGCCCTGGTCGTGATACATTGCCAGGGTGGCGTCGAAGCGGGAATAGTTGCCCAGGCCGAAGAATCCGTCAGGGGAATAAGGACCGAATGCGTCGATGCCTTCCTCGCGGGCGAGTTTCACGGCAGGAATGATGATGGTTTCCTCCTCGTCTCCGAGCAGGCCGCCGTCACCGCTGTGAGGGTTGAGGCTGAGCACCGCAATCCTCGGGCTGTCGATGCCGAAGTCCCTCTTCAGGGAGGCGTTCATAAGGCGCAGCTTGTTCAGGATCTTGTCCTGGGTGAGGTCTGCGGGCACGTCCTTCAGCGGAATATGGCCCGTGACGATGGCGACTTTGATGTTGTCGCTGACCATAAACATCACTCCGTCCTTTACTCCGAACTGTTCTTCGAGATATTCGGTGTGGCCGGTGTGGCAGAAGCCCTGGGCGGCCATCGAGCGCTTGTTTATAGGGGCGGTGACGAGTACGTCGATGTCCCCGTTCTTGATGTCGCGCACGGCCCATTCGAGGGAAGTGATGGCTGCCTTGGCGGAATCGGCCGAAGGCTGGCCCGGCTCCACGTAAACATTGTCAGCCAGACAGTTGACTATGTTTATGCGTTTCGGACGCGCTTCTTTGGCGCTGCCTATCACGTAGGTGTCGAACTGGTCGATGTTGTGCAATCCTTTCTTGTAGAAGCCCAGAATCTTAGATGAGCCGTAAATCACGGGTGTGAATGCGTCGAGTATTCTGGGGTCGGAGAGGGCCTTGATAATGACCTCGTAACCGATGCCGTTGCCGTCTCCCTGGGTGATTCCCACTATTATTTTTCCATTCTGCATATATCCGAAATGTTAAAGCCTACAAATATAATGATAAATGCGAAAAAAAGAAAAACTCATGGGCGCTATCAGGCTTTGCCGCTGCGCTTCGGAAGTCCCGCGGCAGCAATCTTTTTCCCCGGCCGCTCCGCGTCCAATGCTGTCGCGGGACTTCCGAAGTCTCCGCGGCCGAGGTGGAAGCGCTAGCGGAGCATTGAAATCCAGTGATAGATCAGCTCGATTCTTTTCCGCAGGACGCTGTAGTCCAGGGAGGAAGAAACGTCGTCCGTGCGGTTCGTGCGCAGAGTGATGCCCGAAGTGAAGAGCACGGACGGAATGCCGTTTTCGAGGAAAGGCCGCTGGTCGCAGATCCTGCGGTAGAACAGCTCCGTGAAATCCTTGCTCCCGTAGTAGTCGAAGCCCAGGTCGAGCCCGATGCCCTGCGAGCGGTTGATGAAAGAGAGCAGATCCCTCTGATACTGCTCGCCTCCGAGCATAATCAGATAGTCCGGCCGCTCCGCGTCCAATGGCTCCAGACAGCTCCCGATGATGTCCATATTGACCACCTGGAGAATGTCTTCCTTATTGATTATGAATCCGGTACGCGGATCCTTGAGTTTCGAGTCCAGAAGCTCCCTGCAGAGAGCGTAAGCCCCCGCCATATTGGCCTGACGCCCGTCCAGGGCAGCGAAAATGAGAGTGGGGTGGGATTGGCCGGAGGCCGAATGGGAATGGAAGAACGCCTGAGCGAGCGAGAGCAGCGCCGCGACGCCCGAAGCATTGCTGTCCGCGCCCGGGTAGAGCTTGCCCTCGAGCGTGCCGAGACCGTCGTAATGCGCCATTATGATGACGTATTTGCCGCTTGCGCGTCCCGGGATGCTGCCGATGATGTTGTGCCCGGCCTTTTCAGGCAGCGCGAAGCTGTGCGCGAAATGCCCGAGCGGCGTGAGATTCAGCTGCGAGAACTGCCGCGACAGCCAGAACGCCGCCTCAGCCGCGCCCGGAGTGCCCGACCCGCGCCCGAAGCAGAGCGAATCGGTGAGAAACTCCACCCGCGCCCGCAACGCTCTCTCGCTGAGCATATTCTGGGCCGCAGCCTTTTCGCCTGCGACCAATGTCACCCCTGTCCATAGAATGATGATAAGTAAAAATCTCTTCGTTCTCACGCTTTCGGCATAAAAATGTTTAGACGCATTAATCGGAACTTTGCCCGATTCTTGCTATATTTGCAAATTGCCGCCAAAGATAGGAATATTTGGCAACAAAACGAAAAGACAGGGCTTTTGTTCCTCCGTGATTTTATGCGAAGACTTTTGACATTCCTCATACTGTTTCTGAGTGCTGGCAGCCTTGCGTTCGCCCAGTACGACAGGGACGTATTCTTTCTGAGGGGCAGAACCAGCCTTGCCGACGGCAAATACGCCCAGGCCATCGAGAATTTCAATGTCCTGGCGCGTCTGGACACCACGGATTACTGGAACTACTTCTTCCGGGGCATCGCCAAATACAATCTGGGCGACATCCGCGGAGCCGAAAAGGACTTCGACCGTTCGGTCCGACTGAATCCCGTATTTACTAACGGCTACCACTACCGCGCCATCAGCTACAGCCGCCTGGGCCGCTACGAAGAGGCCTTCAGGGACTTCGACAGGGCCATTGAACTCCGTCCGGGCTTCGACGGCATCTATTTCAGCCGGGGAGTGGCGTACTTCCTTTCGCAGCAGTTCGACCGCGCCATCGGGGATTTCGACCGATACATAAAAAAGAACCCGCGCGACCCGGCCGCATATCTCAACAGGGGAGCTTCGGAGCTCTTCCTCGGGGATACTCTCAAGGCCCTGAAAGACTACGACAAGGCCATAAAGATGGATTCCTACGACCCTGAGGGCTATATCCGCCGCGGACGCATCTATGCCCAGCAGAGCCGTTTCGATGAGGCCATAAGGGATCTGAACAAGGCTATCGACATAGACAGCACCAACACTTTCGCCTATTTCAACCGCGCCCTTCTCTTCTATGACACGAAGGACTACAACGCCGCGATGAAGGACCTGAACCGGGTGCTCGCCGACGAGCCGGGGAACGCCCTCACCCTCTATAACCGAAGCCTCATAAACGCCCAGGTCGGCAACTTCGAGGATGCCCTCGAAGATATGGACAGGGTGATAAACATAAATCCGAAGAACGTCCTCGCATATTTCAACCGCGCCTCGTTCTTCATTCAGATGAGCCGCTGGAGGGACGCCCTCGCGGATTACGACAAGGCCATCGAACTCTATCCGGATTTCGCCAAGGCCTATATGAACCGCTCGTACGTGAAGAATATGCTCGGAATGAACGCTTCTTCGAAAAAGGACTACGAGACGGCCCGCCAGAAAATCCGCGAATACGAGACGGCGAACGCAGCGGCTGAAGGCTCCTTTGCCGATACCACGAAGAAATACAGCTCCCTGCTGGCTCTCGACGCCGATTTCGCCAAAAAGGACTTCGATAACGAACTCCTGCAGCACCGCGACATCGACATCCGCCTGAGGCCACTTTACAAGTTCAGTATGGTCGCCTCTGCAGACGATACGGGCTACGCCCTGAGCAACCGCTACGAAAACGCCCTTCTCCGCCGCTTCCTGAGCACTTCGCCTGTAAGCACAGTGGTGTCGAATTCCGACACGCTCTCCTATGTCAGCTACGGCGGCCGTCTGGAAAACATCCTCTACGGGGACAGCAGCTCGTCCGCTGGCCGGACAGTAGTGGCGCCGTCCAGAGTCAGCTTCATAAAGGCTATGAACGATGTCCGGAAGAAGCTGTATTCTACGGCCCTGAACGAGTATGACGATGCCGTTGACCAGGCGTCTGAGGATGTGGCAAAGGATAGATATTCAGAACTTTACAAGGCGTTCTACCTGATGAACAGGGGAGCCTTGAGGGCGGAGATGATAGATTTCATAGCCACCATACAGAACAATGTCCAGACTCTCACTATGGACGACCAGGGTACCACCCGTGCCCGCGTGAGCGACCATATAGACCAGAGCTACGATTATTCCGAAGCCATCGGGGATATGCAGGAGGCGCTTCAGATCGTGCCGGACCTGCCGTATCTGCACTTCAACCTCGGAAACCTCTACTGCCTCTCCTCGCAGCTTCTGCTCTCCATCGACAGTTACGGCAGGGCCATCGAAAGCTACCCCGCTATGGGGGATGCCTACTACAACCGCGGACTGGTACTTATCTATCTGAAAGACAAGGAGAAAGGCTGTATCGATCTCTCCCGAGCCGGCGAGCTGGGAGTCTCCGATGCGTATAATGTCATCGCCAGATATTGCGAAAAGGAGGAGCAATGATAAAGTTCATCAGTCTTTCCAGCGGCAGCTGCGGCAACTGCTACTTCATTTCCCTCGAAGAGCCGGACAGGGAGCCGGCAGGCATCCTCATCGACGCCGGAGTCAGCCTCAGAAGGCTCAAGAGAATCCTCGGGGATCACGGTTACGGCTACGGTTCATTCTCGTCGGTACTTGTGACCCACGACCATCTGGACCATATAAGGCACCTGGGAGCCTATTGCAAGAGCCTCGGGAAACCGGTCTATGCCACAGCGGTGCTGCACCGCGCCCTCGCTTCGCACACATTCACAAGAGACCATATAGCATCCTGCAGACGGGAACTGTCTCAGGATGAATGGAATGAAATAATCCCGGGCCGCATTTCCGCCAGATGCTTCGTCGTTCCGCACGACGCCACGCAGACTGTGGGATACGCCCTGAACATTGGCGGGTACCGCCTCGTGGTTATGACCGACATTGGTCGGATGACCGACGAGGCTCTGCAGTACGCCTCGCAGGCCGATTCGGTAGTGATCGAGTCGAACTACGATATGGATATGCTCATCGGCGGGCCTTACACGCACGAGCTGAAGATGCGCATCTGCCAGGGCAGCGGCCACCTGAGCAACGACGAGTGCGCCGCTGCGATTCAGAAATTCTACCACCCTCAGCTCAGGCACATCTTCCTCTGCCACCTGAGCGAGAACAATAATACTCCTGAAAAAGCGTATAACGCTGCTGTCGAGGGACTTGAAAGTCTGGGACTGCACCCGGTGAGCAAGAACTCCTGGCTTCTCGCGGGTCCTCAGGGACGGACGGTGACGCTGCGGACTCTGCCTCGGCGCACGCCTTCGCAGCTTTTCACTCTCGACGAATAACATAACGAAATCCGAAAGAGCCAGATGAAAGAATTCATAAAAATGATACGACGCTATGTCGTGCCTTACAGCAAGTACCTCTGGGGATCCGTTCTGATGAACATTCTCTCGGTGGTTCTGAACCTTTTCTCCTTTTCGCTGATTGTGCCGATCCTGAAGATTCTCTTCAGTATGGACAGCGGAGTTTACTCCTTCATTCCCTGGGACAGTACCGACGTGGCTCTGAAGGACATACTGCTGAACAATCTCTACTACTATGTGACTTCGCTCATCGCGGCCTGGGGACCTGCAAGGGTGCTGCTTGCGCTCTGTGCGGCGCTCTGCTTTATGACCGCGCTCAAGACAGCCTGCTACTTCGCTTCGGCGGCGGTGATGATTCCTATGCGTACGGGAGTCGTAAAGGACATCCGTATGGACATCTACAACAAGATACTTTCCCTTCCGCTGGGCTTCTTCTCGCAGGAAAAGAAGGGTGACATCATAGCGAGAATGAGCGGTGACGCGCAGGAGGTCGAATTTTCGATCACCAGCACGATGGATATGTTCATCAAGAATCCTATCCTGATTGTGGGCTATTTCGCGGCCCTGCTCTTCATCTCCTGGGAGCTGACTCTCTTCACGATTCTCTTCGCTCCGGCTATGCTCTGGATTATGGGCATCATCGGTAAGAAGCTCAAGGAGAGGTCATTGCAGGCTCAGGCCCTGTGGAGCGACACTATGTCGCAGGTGGAGGAGACGCTCGGCGGACTGCGGGTCATCAAGGCTTTTCTTGCGGAGGGCAAGATGAGCAGGCGCTTCGACAGCGTGACCACGGCGATGAAGGTCAAGAACAGCCGCGTCGCCACCCGCCAGGCTCTGGCGCACCCGGTCAGCGAGTGCCTCGGAACCGTAATGATAGCCATCGTGCTCTGGTTCGGCGGAACCCTCATCCTCAAGGCAGATTCTCCCATCGACGCTCCGACCTTCATTTATTATATGGTGATTCTCTACAGCGTCATAAATCCTATAAAGGACCTCTCGAAGGCTGCCTACGGCATTCCTAAGGGTATGGCCTCGATGGAGCGTATCAACAAGATCCTCGACAGCGAGTCGGACATAAAGGAGATTGCGGAGCCCAAGCCTCTGGAGAGTTTCGAGAAGGAGATTACCTTCCGCGGAGTCTGCTTCAACTATCCGGGAAGCGACCGCAAGGTGCTGTCTGACATTGATATAGACATACCGAAAGGACGCACGGTCGCCATAGTGGGAGCCTCTGGAGCAGGCAAGACCACCCTCGTGGACCTCATCCCGCGTTTCTACGACGTGACCGGCGGAAGCATCAGCATCGACGGCAAGGACATCCGCGAGCTCCGCATCAGGGATCTGCGCGCCCTTATGGGCAATGTGAACCAGGATCCGATTCTTTTCAACGATACCATTTTCAACAATATAGCCTTCGGTGTGGAAGGCGCCACGATGGAGCGGGTGGTGGCGGCGGCGAAAATCGCCAATGCCCACGACTTCATTATGGAGAAGGAGGACGGCTACAATACCAATATCGGTGACCGCGGCTGCAAGCTCTCCGGAGGCCAGCGCCAGAGAATCAGCATCGCGCGCGCCATCCTGAAGAACCCTCCTATCCTTATCCTTGACGAGGCCACGGCTGCCCTCGACACCGAGTCCGAAAGGCTTGTGCAGGAGGCTCTGGACCGTCTTATGACAAACCGCACCACCATTGCCATCGCCCACCGTCTCTCCACCATCAAGGGTGCCGACGAGATTATAGTGATGGATGAAGGCCGTATTGTGGAAAGAGGCCGTCACGAGGAGCTTCTCGCCCTCGGCGGGTATTACAGGAAATTGAACGATATGCAGGCACTATGACAAAACGACGCAAAGGCAGGAGACATACGTTGAGGATCTGGCTTTTCCGGATTCTCTTCGCGGCGTATCTCGCAGCCATAATCTGGCTGTGTTTCGGCCATTTCGATGACCTGAGGCATGTCAACCTTACTTTTATGGGACTTCCCAAGGACAAGATAGTCCATTTCTGTATGTTCCTTCCTTTCGTATTCTTCGCCCGCTGGTCCTTCAACTGGCGCCACGACAAGCTCTGGAGGCGGATACTCATCTATCTCTTTCTCATTATGATAGGCCTTCTTCTCGGTGCGGCCACCGAGATCGGACAGGGGCTTACGGACTACCGCAGCGAGGACCCTCTGGACTTCTACTCCGACTCGCTGGGCATAGCCGTCGGGACGGTACTCACCGTCCTTACGGAGATCTTATTCGTGAAGAAATATGACTAGGCGCATCATAACACTGCTGACTTTGGCCCTGCTCTGCTGCGGGGCGGCTGCCCAGAGCCGCAATATCGCGAAGGATTTCGCTCCCGTGCAGGATTCCCTGCAGGTTCTTCTGCGCGAGAGAACCACGGTCGATTCCGACCCGCAATTCAGCAAGATTCTGCGCCGGGGCAACAAGCTGGATTTCTATTTCACCAGGGAACTGGGAGACTATCCCTGGCACGGCGGTGACGTGAAATGGCTGCGCAGCACCCTTGTGTCCCTATTCCCGGATGGCTATGAAAATGAGCAGCTCGGGGATATCTTCATCAAGGGCAACCGGCTCGAGACACTGGTCACGCCGTCTCTCGGCAATGACGGGAGCAGCCATTCATATAACCATTCATTCTCAGACAAGGGTCGGGACGCTTTCGTAACCCGTATCGGGACTAAGGCTTTCCCGCGCGGTCTGGACGGACGCATTATAGCCCTCTGGCAGAGCCACGGACGCTATTTCGAGGAGAAACTCGACCGCTGGGAGTGGCAGAGAGCCCCCTGCCACGGTACTGTGGAGGATATGTACACGCAGAGTTATGTGCTGCCTTTCCTCATACCTATGCTGGAGAACGCCGGAGCCTATGTGTTGACTCCGCGCGAGCGCGACACACAGGTGCACGAAATCATAGCCGACAACGACCCGTCCTTCACCGGGGAGCGTGAAGGCCTTCTGCGCCGCAGCGGAAGCTACAGCGAGGAGGGCGTCTGGATCGACGCGGGAGTGGGATTTGCAGACGCCAAGCCCGCTTATGTCCTGAATGACAATCCGTTCACTATGGGTACGGCCCGCAAGGCTCCGTGCATCCTCAAGGGTGTGAAGAGCGAAATCCGCTGGACTCCGACCATAGAGAAAAGCGGCTCCTATGCCGTCTATGTTTCATATAAAACACTGGAAAACAGCACATCCGCAGCCCATTACACCGTCCGCCACGCCGGCGGCGAGACCGAATTCTGCGTGAACCAGACGATGGGCGGCGGCACCTGGATATACCTCGGTACCTTCGAGTTCGAGAAGGGGAGCGAGGGCTGCGTGTATCTCGACAACACCACCCCCGCCGGTCACAAGTTCGAGAAAAACAGCGTGGTGACCGCTGACGCGGTCAAGTTCGGGGGCGGTATGGGCAAGATTGCCCGCGGCCGCGCGGACGAGCCTGTGGAGCGCTACACCACTTCCGGAATGCCTTCGTTTGCGGAGGGCGCTCTCTACTGGATGCAGTGGGCGGGAGTTGACAGCACCCTCACACGCCAGTGGAAAGGGGATTACACCCAGGACTTCGCTTCGCGCGGCGCCTGGGTCAGTATGATGTCGGGCGGCTCCAAGGCCAATCCTAAGCAGCCTGGCAAGAACATTCCGGTCGATCTTTCCTTCGGCTTCCATACCGATGCGGGCATCACTCCCAACGATTCCACAATAGGCACTCTTTCCATCTATACGCTGCTTGCCGACGGCCGCGACCTTCTGCCGAACGGCGAGAGCCGTATGGCCTGCCGCCATTTTGCGGCTCTGGTTTCGGACCAGATCTGCAGCGACGTGCGTTCGGACTTCGACCCGCAGTGGAGCAAGAGGATGATCTGGGACCGGTCCTACAGCGAGGCCCGCACCACTTCCGTTCCGGGTATGCTTCTGGAACTCCTTTCACATCAGAACTTTGCGGATATGAAGTACGGCCTCGACCCATCTTTCCGCTTCACAGTGAGCCGCGCAGTCTATAAGGCGATGCTCAAGTTCCTCAGCGACCTGTATTCCTGCAGTTATACCGTCCAGCCGCTTCCGGTGAACTCCTTCGCCGCCCATCTTGACGGTCAGCAGGCTACCTTGAGCTGGAAGCCTACGGAGGATGCCAAAGAGCCTACCGCAGTTCCTTCCGGGTACATTCTCTACACCCGGGTGGATGACGGAGCCTTCGACCAGGGCGTCTATCTCGACCCGTCTAAGGGCTGCTCCGTAAAGGTCGCGGTCGCTCCGGGCCACCTGTACAGCTTCAAGATCGAGGCGTACAATGCCGGCGGCAAGAGTTTTCCGTCCGAGGTTCTCTGCGTCGGCACGCCTGACGGCGCAGCCTCCAATGTTCTGGTGGTCAATAATTTCGATAGAGTTTCCGCTCCGACCTGGTTCGATACTCCGGATTATGCGGGTTTCGACGCCGCCACAGACGGCGGTGTGGCTTACGGCCGGGATATCAGTTACATAGGAAATGTGTATCAGTACCGCAGGAACCAGGCCTGGACTGATGACGACAATCCGGGTTTCGGGGCCTCCCATTCCGATTATGCGGGCCGTCTGATTCCGGGCAATACCTTCGATTTCGTTTATCTTCACGCAAAGGCCCTTATGGCGGCCGGATACAGCGTGGAGTCTTCTTCCCGTGACGCCTTTACGGCTTCGTCCGTGAGCGCGTCCGAATATCCCGTGCTGGATCTTCTCTGCGGCAAGCAGGTTACCGTCAAAGTGGGCAGGGGAGCGGTTCCGAACCGTTTCCAGGTATTCCCTGAGGCCCTTCAGAAGGCGCTCCGCGAATACACTTCCTCCGGCGGAAATGTTATGATTTCCGGTGCCAATATCGGAACGGATGTCTGGGACGAGGTCTATCCGGTCCGGATCGACAGCGCCTATAGGGCTGATACCAAGGCGTTTGTGAGTGATGTGCTGGGCTACAGCTGGGTCTCCGGCCACGCCTGCTATACGGGCGAAGTGGAAACTATGCACCGCTCCTGCGTGGATTTCAGCGATCTCGACGGGGGCTTCACCTTCCATCAGAAGATTAACGATGAGATATACTGTGTGGAGAATCCGGACGGGATTCTGCCTGCCGGAAAGGGCGCGCAGACGGTTCTGCGCTATACCGGGAACGGCGTTTCCGCAGCCGTCTGCGCCGATAAGGGTCTCTATAGGGTGTTCAGTATGGGAGTGCCTTTCGAAAGCATCTGCGAGCCTTCCCGGATGCAGAAGCTTATGAAAGATACAATTACTTGGATTACAGCAAGATAATATATGACAGAAAGAGAGCGTGAAATAATCGGACTTGTACATTCGCAGGTGAAGCCGGCCCTGGGCTGCACCGAACCCATCGCTGTGGCATTGGCCGCTGCAAAAGCGGCCGAACTGCTTGGGGTGGAGAATCGCCTGACGGAGGACTTCGGCATCGAAGTGTCGGTCAGCGGGAACATTCTGAAGAACGGGATGGGCGTCGGAGTGCCGGGCACGGGGATGACCGGGCTGCATATTGCGGCGGCGCTCGGCGTGGTCTGCGGAAAGTCCGAATACGGGCTGGAGGTGCTTCGGGACCTGTCGGAGGCTTCCGTGGCACGGGCAAAGGAACTCGAAGGTGGGGTGAGATTGGGCGTAGCCCCTACGGATCACGTGCTTTATGTTTCGGTTACGGTGACTTGCGGGGGGCACGTCGCTACGGCGGTGATTCAGGACGGGCACGACAATATCGTGCGGCTGGAGCGCGACGGGGAGGTGCTGCTGGATGCGGGCGAGGCCTGCGACCGTGCGTCTTCTTCGCATCGCTGCTCCCTGACTGTCAAGGAGATATATGATTTTGCGCAAAGCGCTTCTTACGAGGATATCGCCTTTATTCTGGAGGACCGGACGCTTAATCTGGCATTGGCACGCGAGGGTCTCAGAGGGGATTACGGTCTCAATGTCGGAAGCACAATCGCTTCTGATTCAGAGGTTTTCGGGTCGAGCTTCCTTTCTTATGCGATGTCTCTCACGGCTGCGGCTTCAGATGCGCGAATGGCAGGTTGTACGCTGCCGGCGATGAGCAATTCGGGCAGCGGCAATCAGGGGATCACGGTGAGTATGCCGGTGATCGCCTATGCGGAGCACTACGGCATCGATGACGAAAGGCTCGCCAGAGCGCTGATACTGAGCAATCTGGTCGCGATTCACATCAAGAGCCACCTGGGAATTCTCTCGGCCCTGTGCGGCTGTGTGGTGGCATCGACCGGCGCGGCCTGCGGCATCGCCTGGCTAAAGGGCGGAACTTACGCTCAGGTCTGCGCGACTGTTAAGAATATGATCGGGAACATCACGGGTATGGTCTGCGACGGGGCGAAGGTCGGATGCGCGCTGAAGGTTGCTTCGGGAGTGTCTAGCGCCGTGCAGGCCTGTGAGCTGGCATTGGCGGGGCACTGCGTGAGCCGCCGCGACGGAATAATCGACGATGACATCGAACGTTCGATATGCAATCTGGGCCGCGTGGGTTCGGTCGGGATGCACGAGACGGACAATGTGATACTGGATATAATGGTTTGTAAATAATTTGTTTTTATTATGGTAAAAATCGATCTTAACGGATGTAATTCGTTCGTAAAGTCTTCTGACTACAAGACTTACGAGACCAAGGCACTCGCTGCCTTCGACACGCTCACAGCCGGAAACGGCAAGGGCAATGATTTTCTCGGCTGGCTGACTCTTCCTATCGACATGAAAGAGTCTGAACTTGCTGAGTATGAACAGATTCGCGACAGCTGGAAGACCAAAGGAGTGAATCTCGTGGTCGTTATCGGCATCGGCGGTTCCTATCTCGGAGCACGCTGCGCCATCGAGGCTCTTTCGCACAATTTCGCGAAGCAGCTCAAGAGCAAGAACGGCAATCCTGAAATCGTATTCGCCGGCAACAACCTCTCCGAGGAGTACATCGCCGAGCTTATGGATCTGGTTTCCGAGCGCAATACGGCCTGTGTAGTTATCTCAAAATCAGGTACTACCACCGAGCCTGCAGTCGCTTTCCGCATCGTGAAGCAGCATATCGAGGAGACCTACGGCCGCAGCGAGGCCGCAGAGAGAATCGTAGCCATCACTGACGCAAAGAAGGGCGCGCTCAAGACTCTCGCCACCCAGGAAGGTTACCGCAGCTACGTGGTTCCGGACAATGTCGGCGGCCGCTACTCCGTTCTCTGTCCTGTCGGCATTCTGCCAATCCTGCTTGCAGGTT
>CAVFAZ010000083.1:0-26819 GCA_963620825.1 Kurthia senegalensis | reverse complement strand
TTCTCCGCATCGTCTATGATCCGCCAGATGAGGAAAACATAGAGAAAAATCACTGCGGCACAGCCAATGAAGCCCCATTCTTCGCCCACGGTGCAGAATATGAAGTCCGTACTCTGCTCAGGCACAAAGCCGTAGGTCGTCTGGGTGCCCTGAAGGAAACCCTTGCCCAGGAAGCCACCTGAACCGATGGCAATCTTCGACTGGTTTACATTGTAACCCACACCTGAAAGGTCCTCCGTCATTCCCAGAAGCACCTCGATGCGCTTCTGCTGGTGAGGCTGAAGGACATTGTCGAAAATAAAGGAAGTGGAGAAAGTCAGGACTGTTCCCAGAACCACCGTCACCATCGCAATGCCCAGTCCGCTGATACGTTCTCTGTAGGAGCGGAGAAGATTCACTATGACAAATACGGCAAAACAGGTCAGAAGAATATATACAGGCTTGATATTCAGAAGGAATGCCCAGGTTGAAGTTTCAGTAGGCTCCAGCACGTTAGGCAGCGGGAGGGAGAGGTCAGGGAAGGCTTCAGGCACAAGGGCTCTGCACAGAAGTTTCCAGAGCCACGGCAGCAGCGAGAAGAAGATCAGGAATGGCAGATCTTTGCTGAACCAGTCCCGGAAGCTTCCCTTGTAGAGCGAGTAGCAGATGGACGCGAGGACTGCGAGGACCACCAGGGCGGCGTACGGCGAGGCTGTGAGCGTGACGATGAAAAGCGTAATGACCAGGCCTATGAAAACGAGGAACCAGCCGGAAAAGCCCTCTCTGTACAGGACGAATATGAACCCGGCATAGACAAGCGCGGAACCGGTCTCGCTCTCGCCCAAGATGGCGAGCATCGGGAGCGCGATGATGGCCGCAACTGTCAGAAAGTTCTTGAGTTTCGATATCTTGAATCCCGGCTTGCTCATCACCATCGCCAGCACAAGAGACGTGGTTATCTTCGATATCTCGGCTGGCTGGAACTTGATCGGCCCGAATTCGAACCACGAATGCGACCCTTTCGTGTCATCCGAAACGAAAATCACGAGAACCAGCAGGAAAAATACTATGACGTAGCCTGGAATGGACAAGACCTCCCAGAGACGGGCATTGATAACGAAAAGTATGATTCCTCCCAGGCCGAGCGATGTGAGAATCCAGAGAAACTGCTTGCCGCTTCGTGAGGCAAGGTCGAAGATGGACGACGGATCGGAGGAATGGATGGACGCATAGATGTTCAGCCAGCCGAAGAGGACAAGGGCCAGATAGCAGAATATCAGTTTCCAGTCCACTGTCTGCTTTAGGGTCCGTCTGTATTTTCTGCTTTCGTCGAGCATAGTCTAATCCTTCTTTACCTTATACATAAGATCGCCTTCCAGGACTCTCTTTTCCACATATTCCCTGTTCGGGGCGATTTCACCGTTAAGATACTTCTCCACGAGGAGCGATGCTATAGGGCAGGCCCAGGTGGCTCCGAATCCGGCATTCTCCAGATATGCGGCCACGGCGATGCGCGGATTGTCCTTCGGAGCGAAGCAGATGAATACGGAATTGTCCGCGCCGCGCGGATTCTGCGCCGTACCGGTCTTGCCGCACACGTCACGACCCGGAATGGCCGCGGAAAAAGCTGTTCCGCCGGCGCTTCCGCCGCCGTTCACCGCCATCCACATACCCTCCACCGCAATCGCGAACTTGGAGGTGTCAACCTTGGTGTACTGACGCTCGTGGTACTTCGGATCGATCTTCACCTGCTCCGAATCCTTGATGATGTGCGGAATCTTGTACCAGCCGCGATTCGCCACCGTAGCGCACAGATTCGCGATCTGCAGCGGCGTCACTCCGATCTCGCCCTGCCCGATGGAAAGCGAAATGATGGTGGAGAACTTCCAGCCGCGCTTGCCGTAAACCTTGTTATAATAGTTCGAGGTCGGGATGTTCCCGCCCAATTCTGAAGGGAAATCGCTGCCGAGCGGGTGCCCGAAGCCGAAGCTGCAAACGTACTCGCGCCAGGCGTCGAAAGCCTCCTGGACGGTCGGGTAATCGCGGTTGCCGAGGATATTGCGGAACACGTAGCAGAAATATCCGTTGCAGGAAGTGGCTATCGCGTCCTTGAGCGCCAGCGGAGAGGAGTGCCCGTGGCAGCCGAGCTTGTGGCCGTTGCCGTAAGGGAAACCGTGGTTGCAGGGATACATATCCGAGGGCTTGAGGACTCCTTCCTCAAGCCCGACCAATCCGTTGACGAGTTTGAACACGGATCCGGGAGGATAGGATGCCTGAACGGTTCTGTTGAACATCGGGCGGTAGGGATCTTTCGAAAGGTCTGCATAGTGCTGACCGATGTCAGCGAGCTGGTCCACGTCTATACCCGGGCTGGAGACCATCGCAAGAATCTCGCCTGTAGATGGCTCTATGGCGATCAGAGAGCCGGCCTTATTCTTCATAAGCTGCTGGCCGTACTGCTGCAGGTCCGCATCTATGGTCGTGACTATGTCCTTCCCCGGAACGGCTTCGACATCCAGTTCGCCGTCCTTATAGGATGTCTGTATGCGGTTTCTGGAGTCTCTCAGATATATGTGATAACCCTTTTCTCCCCGGAGCTCCTCCTCTCTGGCCGCCTCGATTCCGGTCTTGCCGGCATAGTCTCCGGAGCGGTAATTCTCAGGATGCTTCTTTATGTAATCGGCGTCCACTTCGGACACATAACCGAGCAGGTTGCCTCCGGCGTTCACAGGATAGTAGCGTATGCTTCGCATCTGTCCGCGGAAACCCGGAAACTTGTACTGCACCTCAGCGAATTTGATATAGACTTCCTGGGGAATCTGCTTTATCATCACCTGGGACTGATAGCCGATGCGGGAACGGTATTTCCTGTAATAGGCCATCTTGGAGCGGATGACCTCAGGATCGACATTCAGGACCGAGGCAAGGGCGAGGGTATCGAAGGCTGACACCTCCCTCGGAGTGACAATGATATCGTAAGCGACTTTGTTTCCGACGATTATCTTTCCGTTGCGGTCATAGATTATGCCACGGGTGGGATATATGACTTCCCGGACCATAGAGTTGTTGTCGGCACTGTCCTTATAGCTGGAGTCGATAATCTGGATATAGAACAGCCTGCAAAGCAGGACGGCGGCAACGGCCACCAGTCCTGCAAGGAGTTTGGTCTTGCGGTCTATAACCATTTGTCAGAAGATTTTTCGGCTGTAAGTATCTTGGCTACAGGGAGAGACAGGATTCCTCCGGCCAGAAGCGAAGCCAGAAAGCGCAGGGCGCAGAACCACAGCGGCCGGGTTCCCGCACCGTCCGCCCAGATATAGATGAGAAGATACAGGGCCTGAGCCATAATTATGGCCGTACTTACCTTCCATATACCCTGACGGACCAGCGAAATGCCCTCGCCGCGGGAGAAATGTTCCTCTCCGAAGACCAGCCGGATGACGCCGTCACGAAGGAATGCGACAGGGACGAGCGCCAGGACATTAAGCCCCAGGACTCCGTCTGCAAGGAAATCCACCGCGAAGGCCAGGACGAAGGCCAGGCACAGCACGCTGGCTTTGGAGAGCCTGACATCGCTGAAAAGAATCATCGCCGGAAGGATGGACACCATAACAAACTGCGACAGGTGCAGATAGTTGCAGAGCAATATCTGAACCGTCAGCAGGATAATGTAGGTGAACAGTCTTTCTATATTCTTCATCCTCGTCTATTCTTTGTCATCCGCTGTTTCAAGTCTTTCGAGAAAGAGCAGCTCATCGTCATCGACGGTCTGGACCACCGTCACATAGCGCAGCGAAGAAAAGTCCTGAAACAGAATGACATCTATTTCATTCACGGCTCCGTTCACTATGCGGGAGCTCCCTGTGACACCCAGAGGGATGTCGGCCGGAAAAATCGACGAGTATCCGCTCGTCCAGACGGTATCTCCTGGAGAGAACTTGTTCTGAAGCGGAATCTCCTTCAGGATAGCACGGTTCGTGCTGATGCCGTCCCAGGTCATAGGCCCCACGGCTCCTGACGAACCGATGCGGGCACTGACGCTCATCCCGGCGTTCATAAAGGAAATGCCGTATGAATAATGCCTGTCAACGGCGTCTATGATGCCTATCACACCCTTCGATGTGATGATTCCGGACTGAGGTTTGATTCCGTCCTCGGAGCCCTTGTTCAGGATGATGTAATTGTGCTGACGGTTCCGGCTGACCTTGCGAATGGTGGCGGAAACGTACTCGAAGTCACGGGAAAATCCCAGATTGGCCGTCAGGGAATCCTGACGGACCGTGCTGAGAATATCCTTGTATCTGCGCAGCTCCTGCTGGAGCTCGAAGTTCTCCTGCGCGAGTTCCCGGTTCTGCGATGCCAGGGTAAAATAGCCGCCTACGCTCTCGCTCGCGCCCCAGATCCAGCCGCGTACCGAATACGATACTCTGGAAAGCCAGATGTTCTGAAGGGGGCCGCTGTGCGATAGCATCATCAGCGCAGCTGTCTCCATAAGGACGAACAGCGCCACGCCGAGGATTCTTGAAGCTATATTCGAATTCCTTAGCATAGCGGAGGCGGGCTTAACGCATCAGGAAAGAGTAGCTGTCAGTGTTCTTGAGCGCTATGCAGGTTCCTCTTGCCACGGCGTGGAGAGGGTCCTCGGCCACGTGGAACGTGATGTTAACCTTCTCTGACAGACGTTTTGCGAGACCGCGCAGAAGCGCGCCGCCGCCCGAGAGGAAGATTCCGCTGTCAACGATGTCGGAGTAAAGCTCAGGAGGTGTCTGCTCCAGAACGTGGAGGATGGAAGTCTCGATCTTGGCTATGGACTTGTCCAGACAGTGGGCGATCTCCTGATAGGTGACGGCTATCTCCACCGGATGTCCGGTCATAAGGTTAGGACCTTTCACGATCATAGGCTCCGGCTCCTCGCTGTCAAGCTCCGGAATCACGGCTCCGACGGCCAGCTTGATCTGCTCCGCAGAGACTTCGCCGACCTTTATATTATGCTGCTGGCGCATATAGTACTGGATATCGGCGGTGAACACGTCGCCGGCGGTACGCAGACTGTCCTGCACGACGAGACCTCCGAGCGAAATGACCGCGATCTCAGTGGTGCCGCCTCCTATGTCAACTACCATATTGCCTTTCGGGGCCTCGACATCGAGGCCAATTCCGAGAGCGGCAGCCATAGGCTCGAATATGAGGAATACGTCACGTCCTCCGGCGTGCTCGGAAGAGTCGCGCACGGCACGGATCTCCACTTCGGTACTTCCGGAAGGGATGCCCACAACGATCTTTATGTTCGGGGTGAAGAGGGATTTGTGCTTGCTGTTCACCTGCTTGATGAATCCGCGGATCATCAGCTCGGCAGCATTGAAGTCGGCAATCACACCGTCCTTGAGAGGCCTTACGGTCTTTATGCCCGGATTCTCGCGTCCGTGCATAAACTTGGCCTTCTGGCCGATGGCAATGCATTTGCCGGTATTGTTGTCGAGAGCCACTATGCTCGGCTCGTCCAGGACTATCTGATCATTCTGGAAGATGATGGTATTGGCTGTTCCCAAATCCATCGCCAGCTCTTGGGTTAAAAACGAAAATGCCATAATTAAGGGTATCCGATTTTCTGTAAAGTTAATAAACGTGTAAAAGTACGAATATTTTTTTAATTCCATCACTTTTTCTTTATTGTCATTATGAGTATTTTTGTGTCCGCATTGCCCTATGGAGAGAAAGAAATATGTAATAATAATGGCCGCCGGCCGGGGAACCAGGATGGGAGCCTCCGTTCCCAAGCAGTTTATGGACCTGGGCGGCAAGCCGATACTCCGCCTGACCATAGAGAAATTCCTCTACGCCGACCCGGACATCAGCGTGGTGACGGTACTCCCGAAAGAGTTCACAAGAACCTGGAAGGATTACTGCCAGCAGAACGGTTTTCTCTGTCCGCAGATTCTGGCGGAAGGCGGCATAACGCGCTTTCACTCAGTGAAAAACGCACTGGAAAGAGTCCCGGACGGCGTGACAGTGGCAATTCACGACGGAGTGAGGCCGCTGGTCACCCCGGAAATGATAGGGAAGATGTTCCGTGAGATGGAAAGCTGCCGCGCCCTCATTCCGGTACTTCCTTCCGTGGACACTCTGAAAGCCATACGCAGGGTAAGGCACGCCGACGGCAGCGAAAGTCTGGAGACCATTCCGGACCGCAGAATAGACCGCTCGGAGGTGTATCGCGCCCAGACCCCTCAGATGTTCCTTTCCGAAGACATCAAGGCGGCATATTCCCAGGCCTATGACACGGAATTCACGGATGACGCGTCGGTGGCGGAGAAAAAGGGAATTCCCCTCTCCTACATCGAAGGAGAGAGGAACAATCTCAAGATTACCACTCCGGAAGACCTTGACTATGCAAGGCTTATGCTGAAGAGTGATCTGTAGGTCTGGTGATGATGAAAAAATAACTTGGTAAAGTTTTGTGAAGGATTTTTGAGGATAAATTTATTTGTGAAGAAGGAGTGTACTGGAGTACACGACTGATGAACAAATAAATTTAGACCAAAAAGACGAGCAAAAGTGCCAAGTTATTTTTTAGGAATCACCTATTCGGCCGAAGGGGTGATGACGTCCTTGAAGCTGGTCTTCTTGAATCCCTTCACCCATACCTGACGCTCGAACGCCTCGTCGAGAGAAATCATAGTGTCGGTGGAAATGATGAACGGAATCTTCTGGATGGTATTCAGGAGCACCTCCATAAGATGGTCATTGTCAAAGCAATAAACCTTGAGAAGAATGGAAGCGCGTCCAGTCACGAAATGACATTCCACGATTTCCGGGACGTGTTTGAGGGCAGTCACAACCTCAGAATACCTGTTGGCTTCAGAAAGGCAGACGCTTATGTAAGCGCAGACATTGAGCCCGAGGGCCTGTGGTTTCACGATGAGTCTTGAACCGGAGATGACTCCGTTGGACTCCAGCTTCTTCACTCTCTGATGAATGGCCGCACCCGAAACGCCGCACTCGCGGGCGATCTCGAGGAAAGGCATTCTCGCATTGTTGGCGAGGAATGAGAGTATCTTCCGATCGATGTCGTCAATATTATAAGCGAGAGACATAACTTACGATTTTTAAGTTTACAGCCGCAAATATAACAATTTTTAAAGCCATTTCGAATTTTCTCCTAGAAAAAATCACAAAGATTTTTAGAAGAAAATCCGAAACGGCTTTATAATCAAACTTTTGTCCCTAATTCGACTTTTTCGTGACTGTCCTTCTTCTCGAAGAAGACTTCGGAGCCGAGGCGGCATTATTTATAATCTCCTGACATTCAGCCTCTGTGAGAGAAGACACCTCGCGTCCCTTCGGAATGCGGTAATTTCCGCCGTCATACTTGATGTACGGGCCGTAGCGGCCGTTCAGAATCTGGATACCGCTGTCAGGGAAATCCGACAGAACGGCATTGATCGGCAGCCTGGAGGCTGCCGCATCGATCAGAGACACGCACTGCTCGAGAGTGATCGAGAGCGGATCGGTGCCGCGCGGGATGGAAATGTTGCGGTCGCCGTATTTGATGTACGGGCCGTAGCGGCCTTTAAGTGCCACGATGTCAATGCCTTCGTGCTGGCCGACGGTGCGCGGGAGCTCGAAAAGCTTGAGCGCCTCCTCCAGAGTGATGGTCTCGATGAGCTGGCCGTTGCCCAGACTCGCGAACTGGCGGTCATCACCCTCGCCTTTCTGAATATAGGCCCCGTATTGGCCGTATTTGGCCACGAGAGGCTTGCCGTCGGAAGGATCCACGCCCAGCTCGCGGCTCACTTTGCTGAACTTGCCGTCGGAAGTGACTTCCTGGACTCTCGCGTGGAACGGCTTGTAGAACTCGGCGATGACCTCGTTCCAGACTTTTCCGCCCTCGGCGATGGTGTCGAAATCCTTCTCGACGTTGGCCGTGAAATCATAGTCCAGAATGGTGGAGAAGTTCTCTACCAGATAGTTGGAGACGATCATTCCGACTTCCTGCGGAAGGAGTTTGCCCTTCTCGGCGCCGATGATTTCCTCTTTTTGCGAGGTGCTGATGACGCCGCCGCGAAGCTCAAGGTTCGTCACGCTGACGCGGCGGCCTTCCTTGTTCGACTTCACGAGATAGCCGCGGCCGGTTGTGAGCGTGCTGATGGTCGGCGCATAGGTGGAAGGACGGCCGATCCCGAGCTCTTCGAGCTTCTTGACGAGGGTCGCCTCGGAGTAGCGCGGAGGAGCCTGCGTGAATTTGCTCTCGGCCTTGATGTCCAGACAGTTGAGCGCGTCTCCGACATTCATCTGCGGAAGGCGGATGTCCTGCTCCTCAGACTCTTCCGCATCATCGACGCTCTCCACGTAGAGCTTCAGGAAGCCGTCGAAAAGTATGCGGCTCGCCTGAATGCTGAACTTTTCGCTGCGGCGGTCGGATACGAGCTTGACGGAGGTGTTCTGAACGCTCGCCGGGGCCATCTGGGAAGCGACGGTGCGTTTCCAGATGAGACGATAGAGGCTCTGTTCCTGAGCCGTTCCCTCGATCTCGCGGTTTGCGATGAAAGTCGGGCGGATGGCTTCGTGAGCTTCCTGGGCACCCTTGCTATGTGTCTGATACTGACGCGGATGCGAATACTCCTCGCCGTAATTTTCCATAATGAACTGCTTCGCGGTGTTGATGGCGAGCGACGAAAGGTTCGTGGAGTCGGTACGCATATAGGTGATGAGACCGCGTTCGTACAGACCCTGGGCGATGCGCATTGTGGTCGAAACCGGAAGATGCAGCTTGCGTGCGGCTTCCTGCTGAAGCGTGGAAGTGGTGAACGGAGCGGCCGGGGTGCGGGAGGCGTCCCTGGTTTCCACCGAACTTACCGTATAATTCGCGCCGATGGAGTCCTCCAGGAATTTCCGGGCCTCGGATTCATTGGGGAACTTGCTGTCCAGTACGGCCTTGAGTTTCACTGATGCCGGAGCTCCGGCAGGGGTGAAAATGCCCTCCACCCTGTAGAACGGCTCATTCTGGAAAGCGATTATCTCTTTCTCGCGATCGACCACGAGGCGCAGGGCCACCGACTGTACGCGGCCCGCTGAGAGGCCCCGGCGGATCTTGCGCCAGAGGACGGGCGAGAGTTCGAAGCCCACGAGGCGGTCCAGCACGCGGCGCGCCTGCTGGGCATCCACCAGATTCAGGTCGATGGTACGCGGATTCTGCACTGCCTTGAGGATCGCATCCTTGGTAATTTCGTGAAAGACAATGCGTTTCGTTTTGGCCGGGTCCAGATCCAGAGTCTGGGCCAGGTGCCAGGATATGGCTTCTCCCTCGCGGTCCTCATCGGAAGCGAGCCAGACCGTGTCCGCCTTTTTCGCCGCCGCCTTGAGTTCCGAAACCACTTTCTTTTTCTCGGATGGAATAACATAGTCAGGCTGGAACCCGTTATCCACCTCAATGCTCAACTTCTTCTCATCCAGGTCTCTGATGTGTCCGTAGCTGGGTTTGACCACGAAATCCGAACCAAGGAATTTCTGTATGGTCTTGGCCTTCGCCGGGGACTCTACAATTACTAAATTACTCATTCGATACTATCTTTAAAATTTTGTTCTGCAAAGAAAAGGAGAAACTCGGCAATTTTCCAAATTTTAATGTGTAATTTTGCCCTGTTTTGTCAGCCCGACGGAGGGCTTGACGTAGTCAAGAATTTATATATGAAAGATACCACCAGAAAAAGTATCGGCAAGTGGTTCTGGATAATCATCACCGCCCCGGTGGCCCTGCTGCTCTTCCTCCTGCTTCTCGTCTGTCTCTTCGCGAAGATTCCTTCCTTCGAGGAGCTCGAGAATCCGGACAACAAGCTCGCCACGCAGGTGCTCGCGGAGGACGGCCAGACCCTTACCACCTTCCATATCGAGAACAGGACATATGTCAGCTACGACGAGCTGTCTCCGAATCTGATAAACGCGGCCATAGCCACGGAGGATTCCCGTTTCTACAGGCATTCAGGCATAGATATGAGGGGACTCGCCCGCGTGGCCGTAAAGACCCTCCTGATGCACAACAGCAGCCAGGGCGGAGGAAGTACCATCACGCAGCAGCTCGCCAAAACCCTCTACCCGCGCCGCGAAGTGAACAGCAAGATTCCGGGATGGTCGAAGGTCGTGATGGTCTGGACCAAGCTCAAGGAGTGGGTCACCGCAGTGAAACTCGAGCGCGACTACACGAAGGACGAGATTCTGGACATGTACCTGAACTCCATCTTCTTCGGAAGCAACGCATACGGCATCAAGGCGGCCGCCGAGACCTTCTTCGGCAAGGAGCCCGCCGATCTGAGCGTGGAGGAAAGCGCGCTTCTCATCGGAATGGTGAACAAGCCCACCCGCTACAACCCCGTCATAAATCCTGACAAATCCCTGACCCGCCGCAATTTCGTAATCGGGCGGATGCAGAAGAACGGATTCATCACCAGGCACGAGCGCGACTCCATACAGCAGATTCCGATTACCCTCTCCTACCAGGTTCAGGACCACAATTCCGGTCTTGCGCCTTATTTCAGGGATATGCTCCGCCGCACGATGAACGCCCAGAAGCCGAAGCGCTCCAGCTATACCACCGCCGAGGACTACTCGGCAGATTCGCTCCTCTGGGCCACTGACGACCTCTACGGCTGGCTGAACAAGAACACCAAGGCCAACGGCGAGAAGTACAATCTCGATCGCGACGGCCTGCGCATCTACACGACCATCGACTACAAGATGCAGAAATACGCCGAGGAGGCTGTGGCCGAACACCTGGGCAAGAACCTGCAGAAGAGCTTCTTCCGCGACCTTCGCAGCAAGACGAACAAGCCTTTCTCGAACGACATCGACAAGGAGACCCGCGACCGCCTGATGAAGCAGGCCCGCAAGTGGAGCGACCGCTACCGCAGCAAGAAGGAGGAGGGCGTTTCGGAAAGCGAGATACTGAAGAGTTTCGACCAGCCCGTGAACATGAGAGTATTCTCCTGGACGGGCAAGGGCTACATCGACACCGTGATGACCCCGAACGACTCGATTCTCTACTACAAGTCCATCCTGCGTGCAGGGTTCCTCGCGATAGAGCCTGTCACGGGACACATCAAGGCCTACGTCGGCGGCCCGAACTACAGATATTTCAAGTATGACAACGTCCGTCAGGGCCGCCGTCAGGTCGGTTCGACCATCAAGCCTTTCCTCTATACCCTGGCTATGCAGAGCGGAATGACCCCTTGCGACAAGGTGGTGAACGTGCCGCAGTCCTGGATACTGGAGAGCGGCGACACCTGGACCCCGCGAAGCACCGACAAGGACGAGTACATCGGCAAGACCGTGACCCTGAAATGGGGTCTGGCGCACAGCTCGAACAACATCTCAGCATACCTGATGAAGCAGCTCGGCCCTGAGGCGATGGCCGGAATGATGCACCAGATGGGCATCAGCACCCACATTGACGCAGTGCCGTCGCTCTGCGTGGGCCCTGCCGACCTCTCGCTCTACGATATGGTGCCTTCGTACAACACCTTCCCGTCGATGGGCGTATATGTGACTCCGCTCTTCGTTACCCGCATCGAAGATGCCAACGGCAACGTACTGAGCGAGTTCACGAACCGCAAGAGGGAAGCCATCAGCGACCGCACCGCCTATCTTATGGCGAACCTGATGCAGGGCGTCGTGAATCAGGGAACCGGTGCCCGTCTGCGCTCGGTCTATGGCCTCCGCGGACAGATCGCCGGCAAGACCGGAACCACCAACGACAACTCCGACGGCTGGTTCATCGGCTACACCCCGAGCATCACCGCAGGCGTCTGGGTGGGCGCAGAGGACCGTCAGGTACACTTCCAGTCCCTCGCGCTGGGCAGCGGCTCGAATATGGCGCTGCCGATCTGGGGCATCTGGATGAAGAAGATTCTCGCCGACGGCACGCTCGGCATAAGCGAAGACGACCGTTTCCTCGAGCCTGCCGGTATGGTGCTCGACCTGAGCTGCAGCGGCGGAGATGACGACGCCGTGGCCAAACAGCAGAAAGAAGAAGAATATTATTTCGAATAGCATAAAATGAGCAATTACAAGAACATCGCAGTGATTTATGGCAGCGACTCCTCCGAATGGGAAGTTTCCTGCCGCAGCGGCGAGTTCACGGCATCCCGCCTGGACGAAACCCGTTACAACGTCTATGAGATTCTGGCCCGCTTCGGCAAATGGCAGCTCGTAGCCTGCAAGAAGCAGGGCGCGATGAAAGTGCCGTTCCCGGAAGGCGCACGTCCCGAGATCGACAAGACCGACTTCTCCGTGACCGTTCTGGGCGAAAAAGTCAAATTCGACTATGCATTCATAATGCAGCACGGCCACCCGGGCGAGGACGGACTGCTGCAGGGCTATCTCGAAATGCTCGGAATACCGTTCAGCAGCTGCGGCGCATTCGTCTCGACCATCGCGTTCGACAAGTTCGCGTGCAAGAGTTACCTGCGTGACGTGGACTTCGTCCAATGCGCCCCTGATGTCCTGGTACGCAAGGGCGACGACCTTGAAAAGGTCGCCGAGGCGGTGAACGCCAAATTGCGCTATCCGGTCTTCGTCAAGCCTACTGACGGAGGCTCCAGCTTCGGAGTGACCAAGGTTCACGAGCCGTCGGAACTCATCGACGCCATCAAATTCTCCTTCTCGGAGGGCCCTACAGCCATCATCGAGCAGGGAATCTCCGGCCGCGAGCTCACCTGCGCCGCCTACCTGGACGGAGGCGAAGTCAAGAACCTGCCCGTCATCGAGATAGTCAGCGACAACGAATATTTCGACTACGACGCCAAATACAACGGCCACAGCCACGAGCTCTGCCCTGCCCCTATCGACAAATCCCTCTCTGACGACATCCAGCGCACATCCAGGCTTATATACAAGCGTCTGGGCTGCAAGGGTCTGGTCCGTATGGATTACATCGTGGGGGAGAACGGCATCTTCTTCCTGGAAGTCAATACGATACCGGGTATGACGAACGCATCCCTGGTACCTAAGATGGTCCGTGCCGCCGGCATGGATATGACCGATTTCCTGAACATCATCATAGACAATTCATAATGCTTCTTTCCGCCTTCATAAAGGAAAGCACCTCCTCGCTTGAGGCGCTTTACCCTTCCCAGGAAGCCCGCAGCATAGTCCTTATGCTCTGCGAGGCCCAACTGGGCACACCTGGTTACCTCCATATAGTGGAGCCCGGCTTCGAAATCCCCGAAGCACGGCTTTCCGCATTGCAGGAAGCTACGGAGCGGCTCGGAAAGGGGGAACCCATCCAATACGTCATCGGCTACACCGAGTTCTACGGACGCCGTTTCAAGGTCGGACCCTCTGTCCTCATCCCCCGCCAGGAAACGGAACTGCTTGTGAAAGAAGCCATTGAGCTCGCCTCGCGCATTCAGAGGATGCGCATCCCCTACGGCCGCAAAGCCGAGAGCGTGCGCATACTCGACCTCTGCACCGGCTCCGGCTGCATCGCCTGGTCGCTCGCGCTCTCCGTCCCCGGCTGCCGCGTAGTCGCAGTGGACAAGTCCAAAGAAGCCCTTGAATTGGCCTCCGGCCAATCCTTCCGCGACGAGCTGAAAAGCTCCGGGGCTCTCGCGCCGGTCTTTGTCGAAGCCGACGTGCTGGACACGGAGCAGGATTTCAAGTACGGAGAGTTCGATCTGATTCTGAGCAATCCGCCTTATATCCGCGAGTCAGAGAAGAGTGAAATGCGAAGCAATGTGCTTGATTATGAACCTTCTATGGCTCTCTTTGTGCCGGATGACGACCCGCTGGTCTTCTATCGCGCGATCGCCCGCTGGTCGGAACGCTTCCTCGCTGAAAACGGAAAGGGTCTGACGGAAATCAACGAAAGCCTGGGTGAAGACACAGAGGCTGTCTTTCGTGGCGCCGGCTTCGCCAAGACCGACACCATAAAGGACCTCAACGATAAAAATCGGATAATTTTCTATTCCCGATAGGCCTCCCACATACTTCAGAGGGTGATTTTTGGCACATTTGAAAGTTTATTTGTGTCAACGCTAACTTTTCACTCACTTTGCAGTGTAAAAAATATCGACTATGGAAAGCATTATTTCTGTCGGGAAACGCTGCAAGGCAGTCCTGTTTCTCACCCTTCTGATCTTCTGTTCCTGTGATCCGTCTTCGCAGTCAGCCCCCGAAGACCGCTCTCCCGTATCCCTGAGCAACATCGCACGGATGATTTCCGAACTTCCCCTGGACAGCGGGCATCTGCGGGAAGTCCATAATGCCGTATCCCTTTCCGCCGAAAACGGTTACGACGAGGAATACACTATGTCGCAGATATTCTCAGCCCCCGGCTCCGGAGTCGGAAGCGAGGAGGGGGCTTCCCGCGCGGGAGAATGGGACAATCCTCTGAAAAGCCTGATTTCCAGCTGGTTTCAGGACAAATACGGTGTCTCGACCAGAAGTTCTGACGGCTATACGGCCCAGGACTATCTCTCTATGCTCTGCGCATCAGACGTCCAGATTTACTGGCCTTATTCCGAGGACTGGGACGGGGAGAGCCTTCCGGTCGTGACCTTCGACCCGGGCTACAGCGCCGAAACGAACGTCGGTTATGAACTCTGCGCGGACGGCACGGTGAAAGAAATCACGGTCAGCGAAGAATTGGCCGCGCAGAGGCCGGTCTGGGTCATAAACAACAACAGGGACAGCGGCTATCAGACATTTCAGACTTATCAGCGCCTGAACGCCGGAAAAGCGAAACTTCCCACAAGGTCCGGATCCAAGACGCTGTATGTCAAGGATCTCACGATGCTGCGCCACTACGACTGCTGGTTCGCCGGAGCTTCGGAATTCTTCATCAAGTGCGGCTCGATCGAAAACTTCACCGCGAGCACCGAAGCTGAGCTCAAACTGTATTCCCCTCAGATTACGGACTTTATGGTCGTGGTTAAACGCAAGCAGCTCGGTAAGGCGGTGCCTGTAAACACCGTTCTGATGTCCGGAATGACGGACCAGATAGAAAGGCTCGCATTTATGGTGACAGAGGACGACGGCGGCAGCAAGACCAGCTGGAAATGTTCAGCGGTGGTGAAAATCAAGTCCAAGAGTTACGGATTCGACATCGAACTGCCTTTCAACTCGCGGGACGATATCGTCTGGAGGGGCTCCCTGGCTTCTGATTTCTTCGAAGGGAAAGAGGAGGTGAGCGGAACCTTCAGCGGGGTGAAGATAGGTTTCGAGATAAAATAGGAGGCTTGTACCGATTCGGCCTGAAGGTGACACACGTATTGGAGCAAAATGCTTAACTTTGGAAAATTTGATTTCGTTTATGGAGAACTTATACTATTCCAGAGTGGAGCAGCTCCGCCGCATTATGGAGGAAAGGGGCTGGGATGCAGTCATCATCACGGGTTCGGACCCTCACAGCAGCGAATATCCGGCGCTTCGCTGGAAACAGGTGGAATGGCTTTCTGGCTTCACCGGAGAGGCAGGCGACCTGGTCATCACGGCGGACCACGCGGGTCTGTGGACAGACACCCGCTACTTCATCCAGGCCAATGCCCAGATTGAAGGCAGCGGGATAGTCCTCCACAAAACAAGGGTTCCGGAGCAGATTCTCATCCCGGAGTGGCTTGCCTGCCACGCTTTTCCAAAGGACAGTGGACGCATTGTTATAGCGGTGGACGGTCTCTGCCAGCGAGTCAGCGCCATAAAGGAGCTGGAAACGGCGATGGAAGAAAGCGGAAGATGCAGAACCGCCGAAAATGACGAGAACAGCTACCGCATAATCAGCGTCCCTGACCTTCTGGAGCCGCTCTGGAAGGGCCGTCCGGCGATTCCGGCCACCCCGATTATGGAACTGAGCGAAAGCACCGTAGGCGAAAGCCGCACATCCAAACTTAACTGGCTCAGGGAGTTCACGCAGTCCAAGGGGTGCGATGCCATCCTTCTGACCGCCCTCGATGAGATAGCCTGGACTCTGAATGTGCGAGGCTCCGACATAGAATACAATCCGCTCGTGATTTCCTACCTTCTGGTGGGCAACGGTGGGACGAAATGGTTTGTCCGCAAGGAAGAATCCGATGCGGAATCCCTTGAAGTGTTTGCGAATCTTGAGGCCGATGGGGTGCAGGTCCTGCCTTACGATGACGTTTCCATTGACCTGGCGGGAGGCTATGATGTGTCCGGACGACTTTTCGTGGACCCTTCCACCCTGAACTATAATCTCTATTCCATTCTGGCTTCGGCCTTTACCGGCGGGCGACTGGTGGAGGGGGAATCCCCTGTGGGCCTTCGCAAGGCGGTGAAGAACAGCGTGGAAATCAACGGGATGAAAGAGTGCCATATACGTGACGGTGTGGCGATGGAGAAGTTCCTCTACTGGCTGGAGACGAGCGTTAAAAACGGAGACTCCGTGAATGAGCGCAGCGCTTCCATCAAACTGGATGAGTTCCGCGCCGAAATCGAGGACTATCAGGGCGACAGTTTCGAGACCATCTCAGCCTACGGCAAGGGCGGGGCTCTGCCGCATTATGTCACGCCTCAGAGGGATGCTCCGGTGCTGGAGCCTCACGGTCTCTATCTGGTCGATAGCGGCGGACAGTATCTGAGCGGAACCACCGACATCACCCGCACTGTTCCTCTCGGGCCTTGCACGATGCTGGAAAAAGAGGATTACACTCTGGTGCTCAAGGGACATATAGACCTTGCAATGGCTGTTTTCCCGAAGGGGACGGCCGGATGCCAGATAGATGCGCTGGCCCGCGAGCCGCTCTGGAAGACGCTCCGTTCATTCGGGCACGGAACGGGACACGGCGTGGGCTTCTTCCTGGGCGTGCACGAAGGCCCTCAGGACATAAGGCAGAACTTCAACAGGGTGGCTCTGGAGCCGGGGATGATCACTTCGAACGAGCCTGGGATTTATCGTGAGGGGATGCACGGAGTGCGTCACGAGAATCTCGTGCTCTGCGAAGAGGCCGGAGAAAGCGAATTCGGGAGTTTTCTCGGATTCGAGACCATAACCCTCTGTCATTTCGACACTTCCGCAGTGATTGTAAATCTGCTTACGGAAGACGAGAAGGCCTGGCTGAACGCTTACAACGCCCGGGTTTTCCAAACCCTCTCCCCTCTCCTTCCGGCCGATGTGGCGGCCTGGCTGGAAAAGAAGTGCAGAGCCATATAAGATGGTCTATATCCACGTTCCATTCTGCAGAAGTTTCTGCATCTATTGCGACTTCTACTCCGAAATCTGTTCTGTAAAGGGCGGATCAGGGGGCATTAACGGGAGCGGAGATGCGGACATCGATGCCTGGACGGAGGAAGTCTGCTCAGAGGCCCTGGCCCGGCAGACGGAGATTATGGACGGCCTCGCCGCAGGCTCTCCCGACACCCTGTACATCGGAGGAGGGACGCCGTCGCTTCTGCCTCTGAAAGCTCTGGAGCGCATACTTCAGGCACTCCCGGAAGGCTGCGGAAAGGACGAATTCACCGTGGAAGTGAATCCCGATGACATAGTGCGCAGGGGTCCGGACTACGTCCGGGGGCTTAAGTCCCTGGGTGTGAACCGCATAAGTATGGGCGTCCAGTCATTTGACGACAGAATGCTCAGATGGATGCGCCGGCGTCACGACAGTGCCGCTGCGGTGCAGGCCTTCGGGATTCTGAGGGAAGCCGGGATGGAAAATATCAGCATTGACCTGATGTTCGGGATTCCGGAACTGAGCAGGGAAGTATGGAAAGACAGCATTGACAGAGCCGTGGCTCTGTCGCCTGAACATATCTCCGCCTATCAGCTGATGATCGAGGAAGGAAGCGACCTTGGGGGGCTGATTGCCGCCGGCAAATTGGGCGAAGCCCCGGAGGAAGAGTGCCGGGAGCAGTATGAGATGCTCTGCGCGGCGCTCTCGGCTGCGGGCTACGAGCATTATGAGATTTCGAATTGGGCGAAGCCAGGACGCAGGGCGCGGCACAACTACGCGTATTGGCAGAGACTGCCGTATGTGGGACTGGGGCCGGGGGCGCACTCGCTCTCGCTCGTGCAATCGCCTGACGGTCAGCGGGAAACACGCAGTTGGAATGCTCAGAAGCTTCACGGCTACGACCGAGGGGAAGAGGTTCTGGGCGAAAAAGAGCGGCGGGAGGAAAGGATTATGCTGGCGCTGCGGACTTCGGACGGAATCGAAGCCTCGGCTCTTGCGGACTGCCCGGCGGCGGAGAGACTGCTTGCAGAGAGTGCTCTCGTGCGGCGCTCTGACCACATCAGGATTCCGGAAGATCATTTCTTCGTTTCGGACGATATCATTTCGGGACTGTTCTGATGCAGTATTATCGGGACTATGGCATTTAACAGACAGATAACTGTGATTATGAGAAAAACACTATTGATGCTTTGCGCTCTGGGCCTGTGTGCCGGAGCTTACGCGCAGACGCAGAAATGCACGGTCAGCGGCTATATCCGCGACGCATCCACGGGAGAAACGCTTATCGGCGCAGGTGCCGCAGCGGTGATTTCCGGTAAAGTGACCGGGGCTGTGACCAACGACTACGGCTATTACACTCTGACCATTCCGGTCGGGAAAACAAGCGTTACCTACTCTTATGTGGGCTGTGCCGATGTGGTAAAAGAGCTTGATTTCCAGGAAGATACCATAATCAATATCACTCTGCGGCAGAGCACTTCGCTGGAGGCGGCGACCGCTGTGGCGAGAAGGGACGCCGGCATCCAGTCCACTTATATGGGTGCGCTGGAGATTCCTCACGAAATCCTTCAGAACACTCCCGCCATCTTCGGCGAGCCGGATGTCATCAAGTCCCTGCAGCTGATGCCGGGCGTACAGAGCGGCATGGAAGGTTTCTCCGGAATCTATGTGCGCGGCGGCAGTGCCGACGAGAACCTGATGATGCTCGACGGCACTCCGCTCTACAACGTCAGCCACCTCTTCGGACTGCTCTCGGTATTCACTCCCGAAGCCGTAAAGAAAGTAACTTTCTACAAGGGATCCTTCCCTGCCCGATACGGCGGACGCATCTCCAGCATCGTGGACGTACGAACAAACGACGGAAACGCGAAGGAGTTCCACGGCTCGGTCAGTGTGGGCCTGCTCGCGGAGAAACTGCATTTCGAGGGCCCGATAAAGAACGAGAACACGACTTTCTCGTTCAGCGCCAGAGGAATGCACACCTTCGCATTCGACCGCCTGATAAAGGCGCTCGGCAGTCCTGCCAATTACGCCTTCTATGACATAAACGGCAAGGTCGCCCACCGCTTCAGCGACTCTGACCGGCTGTTCTTCTCGTTCTATACCGGCCGCGACTATTTCCGTTTCGATGACACCTACAAGAGTGACAACACCTACGGATATGGAGAGGATGCCTATACAGTACACAGCGTGACCAAGACCAGGGCTGGCCTCAACTGGGGCAATTCCCTGGCTTCCATCCGATGGAACCACGTGTTCAACAGCCAGCTTTTCGCCAATGCCTCAGCCACCTGGAACACTTACAGGATGGATCTTTCCACCAAAATGGATGAAACGGAGGAATATCTTTCGCAGAAAGACCGTTTTCTGTACAAGTACAGCTACAATTCAGGGATACGGGATCTGGGAGCGAGGATTGATTTCGACTATACCCCGAGTCCCGCGCACCTGGTCAAATTCGGAGGAGATTTCGTACATCACGTTTACCGCCCGAAAGTCGAACTTTCCAGGACTCTGGAAACCGAGAACGGGGAGAAGACTACCGATGAAAGCAACAACAATTCCAGTCCGAATCTCTACGGCAGCGAAGTCTCGGCATACATTGAGGACGACATGTCCTTCGGAGAGCATTTTTCGATCAATCCGGGCCTACGTCTGAGCCTCTTTATGGTAAGCGGGAAGGCTTATTTCCGTCCCGAACCGAGGTTCGCGGCCAAATACTCCTTCGGGCGCGGCTGGGCCGTGAAGACCGCATATTCCAGGATGTCGCAGTATGTGCACCAGCTCACTACCGGAAACCTCAGCCTGCCTACCGACCTCTGGGTCCCTATCACGAAGGAGATTGAGCCTGTCACATCGGACCTCGTTTCCCTCGGAACCTACTACAGCGGGCTCAAGGGCTGGGAATTCTCTGTGGAAGGGTATTGGAAGTGGATGAACAACATCCTCGAATACAAGGACGGCAAGGTTTCTTTCGCCTCTGCATCTAACTGGGAGACGAATGTGGAGATGGGCCAGGGCCGCTCCTACGGTGTGGAGTTCTATGTCCAGAAGACCGCGGGCCGCACTACCGGAACGGCATCCTACACCCTGTCCAAGTCTGAGAGAATCTTCCCTGACGGAACCATAAACAACGGGAACTGGTTCCCGTTCGTCTATGACCGCAGGCACAATCTTTCCCTGAGCCTGAACCAGAAACTCGGCCGCAGGGTGGATCTGAGCGCAATCTGGACCTTCACTTCAGGAAACTGGAAGACCATTCCTCTCAGAAGCACAGCCGTAATCGATCCGGACGGGAATGATGTGGACAGCACGGATCTGATCGAGGGCCGCAACAACTACAAGCTTCCGCCTTCCCACAGGCTCGATCTGGGTCTGAACATCCACAAGCAGAAGCGGCACGGCGAGAGGGTCTGGAGCTTCGGGCTTTACAATGCCTACGGCGCCAGGAATCCGAACTGGGTGGTTGTGGACAGCTATGACAAGGAAGTGTCTTCGGGAAAATTCGAGAGCACTCCGGCCCTGCACGTCATAACCTTCCTCATTTTCCTGCCATCTTTCAGTTATACCTTTAATTTTTAGACAGTTATGAAAAAGATTATATGGCTGGCAGTTTCGGTTATGGCTCTTTCGACCGGCTGCGAAAAATATATTGATCTGAAAGTGGACGGACCTGAAAACCTGCTGGTTGTGAACGGCAACCTCTGCAGCGGGGACACTCTCCATACGGTCTGTCTGTCTATCAGTCAGGTCGATGACGTCAAGCCTGTGGAAAATGCTTCCCTCAAATGTTATGTAAACGGGACTCTGGTATCGGAGACTGACCGTGTGATGGAATACGCCTACTCCAGCATCTGCAGAATGATGCAGTTCAAGGCGGATTTCAAGCCAGGGGACGAGGTGAAAATTACCGTGGAGAGCGGCGACTGCAGGACCGAGACCGTTTCGACGGTCCCGGCGCTTCCGGAAATAAGCATTGTCGATACCTGCTCCGTCACACTCAAGGACGGATCTGAAAACCTGAAAATCCACCTGAAGATCAGGGACGTGAAAGGCGAGGACAACTACTACAGGCTCCTTGCCTATGTGGATTCCGACTTCTGGGCTGAGGACGTCGCACCGGAAGTTACCGAATATACTGAAGGACAGCATCTGGAGAGCTATTCAGACTCCAAATATATAGACAATACGCAGGAGGGTCTGCTGTACAGAAAAGTCGGAACCGATGAGGACCAGGATATGTACAGCTATTGGTCGAACTATTACAACATCTTCACTGACAGTCAGTTCGCCGATGGTGAATACACTCTCACCCTGCTGATGAACGAGAGGAATCTCAATAACAGCTACAGTGAGGGATGGACCGAGAACTATTTCACTCTCACCCAGACCCGCAAACTGCGTTTCAGAATTCTGTCGATATCAAAGCAGACATATTACTATATGAACGACTACGCCTTCGACCATTCCGACGAGAGTTTTTGGAGCTTCATCAGCGGCATTCCTTATCCGAGCAATGTCACTGGCGGCACGGGAATGGTTTCCGTGATGGCTCCGGTGGATGCGGAAATAGAGCTTGACAAGATCCGCTACTCCAGCTTTATTTATACTGGAGAGTGAAACCCAAATGTCCCGCAGGAATGCCAATAATTGAGGAGATTTGCTAAATTTGTGGACTGACCCATATGGAACAAGTTATGTTTGAGAGTAATGTTTACGCAGGGCGCCGCAGCGAACTCGTCCGCAGGATGAAGGAAAAAGGCGCAGACGGCATCGCCGTATTCATAGGAAACGCTGAGGCTGCAGCCCAGTATCGTGACAATTGCTATAAATTCCGTCAGGAAAGTAGCTGGCTGTACTACTTCGGGATAGATGCTCCCCTGTATGCCGCCACCCTGGACCTGAACAGCGGGGAGGAGTGCATTTATGCAGATGACGTTGACATCGACGACATCATCTGGAACGGTCCATCTCCATCGGTAAGGGAGGTCGCTGAAAGCGTCGGAGTAGGCTGCTCAAAGAAATATGGAGAATTGGACGAAGTCCTCGGGAAAGCATTGGCCGAAGGCCGCAGAGTACACTGGCTGCCGGCAACCCGCTGGTTCAACGCCGTCAGACTCGCGAACCTGCTCGGAAAGGCTCCTGAGACGTTCTTCTCGACCGGCAAGAGCGGCTGCCCGGCGGCTTCGCGCGAGATGGTGAGCAGCGTCATCGAGATGCGCCTTGTCAAGGAGGACCGCGAAATCGCAGAGATCGAAAAGGCTTGCGAACTCGGATTCGAGATGCACACGACTGCGCGCAAAGGCGTGAAAGTCGGCAAGATAGAGCAGGAAATAGTCGGAGCGATGGAGGCTTGTACGCTCGCGAAGGGCTGGGGTATCTCATTCGCGACGATTCTCACGCAGCACGGCGAAGTGTTCCACTGCCACAGCCACGAGAATCCGATCGTGCCTGGCAAGCTCCTCGTAGTCGATGCAGGCGCGGAGGCCAATTCGCACTATGCTTCCGACTTTACCCGCACCTATCCGACCGGCGGACGCTACACTCAGAAACAGAGGGAGATTTACAGCATTGTCCACGACTGCAATGACTTCGCATTCAGCATCACCCGTCCGGGCATCAGCTATCGCGAGGTTCATCTTGCGACCGTCGCTCGTATGCTCGAGGGCCTCAAGGCTCTGGCTCTCGTGCACGGCGATGTTCAGGAAATGGTCGCCGCAGGCGTTCCGGGCCTTTTCATGCCTCACGGGCTTGGCCACAATATGGGTCTGGACGTTCACGATATGGAGGATCTCGGCGAGAATCTCGTCGGCTATGATACTGACCAGAGCAGATCCGAACAGCTCGGCCTGGGGAGCCTTCGAATGGCGCGCCGCCTCGTTCCGGGCAATGTCATCACCGACGAACCGGGCATCTACTTCATTCCGGCCCTCATCGAGCTGTGGCGCAAGGACGGCATCTGCAAGGATTTCATCAATTTCGACCTCCTGAAGAAGGAATACTACGATTTCGGAGGCATCCGCCTCGAGGACGACGTGCTCGTCACCAAGGACGGCGCCCGCAGACTCTGTCCTACGAGACTTCCTATAGCACCTGACGATGTGGAGGCAGCAATGGCCGCTGAATAAAGAATATGAGCGTATTGGCAGTATTGGCGGTTATCGCCGGAGTCCTCGGACTCATCGGAAGCATCGTTCCGGCACTCCCGGGACCGCCCCTGAGCTGGGTGGGACTGCTTCTCGCGTTCCTCGCGAAGGGTACAAACGGCGCGGGGGACACTATGAGCACGACCTTCCTGCTGGTCTGGCTGGGAGTCACCATCGTTGTTTCCATACTTGACTATGTGGTCCCTATGTACTTCACGAAAGTCACGGGCGGAAGCAAGGTTGCCAGCCGCGGAGCCATCGCGGGACTCATCGTGGGAATGATTTTCCCGCCGGTGGGCATCCTTCTGGGAACACTTCTCGGAGCCTTCCTCGCGGACTTCATTATCGCTGACCGCGGAGTCTGGGAGTCATTCAAATCTTCCATCGGAGCGTTCCTGGGCTTCATCTTCGGTACGGGTCTGAAACTCATTGCATCGGGCATAATGTTGTATTACATAATCGTTTATCTATAACCGGAAAGAAGAGTATGGATTTATTGAAAGGAAAGACAGCCCTGATCACAGGCGCTGCGAGAGGTATAGGCAAGGCCATAGCTCTGAAATTCGCGTCCGAAGGCGCTGACATCGCGTTCACGGACCTGGCCATCAACGAATTGGCACAGCAGACGCTCTCCGAAATAGAGGCCTGCGGAGTGAAAGCGAAGGCTTATGCGGCCGACGCGAGCTCGTTCAGTGAGACTGAAGCCGTTGTGGCGAAGATTATGGCGGACTTCGGCAGAATCGACATTCTGGTGAACAATGCCGGCATCACGAAAGACGCTCTGATGCTCCGTATGAGCGAAGAGCAGTGGGATGCGGTCATCAACGTGAATCTCAAGTCGGCGTTCAATTTCATCCACGCCCTCATTCCTATAATGTCGCGCCAGAGGGGCGGCAGCATCATCTCGATGTCTTCAGTCGTAGGCATCACCGGAAATCCGGGCCAGTGCAACTACTCCGCATCGAAGGCCGGACTGATCGGTCTGACCAAGTCCATAGCCAAGGAAATGGGTCCGCGCGGCATCCGTGCGAACTGCATCGCCCCGGGATTCATCATTTCCGAGATGACAGAGGCCCTGCCTGCCGACATCCGCGAGAACTGGGTGAAGAACATTCCGCTGCGGCGCGGAGGAACTCCGGAGGACGTGGCCAATGTGGCAGTGTTCCTTGCGAGCGACCTCGCAGGTTACGTAAGCGGACAGGTCATCAACTGCTGCGGCGCAATGTACTGCTAAATGCTTGAAAATATCAGCCTTCGGGACATCGGGACGGCTCTGCTGGACACGGTGCTCCCGAGGCAGTGCGTCGTGTGCGGGCGCGACCTTCTTCTGAAGGAAAGGTACATCTGCACGAAATGCCTGACCGGACTTCCTGAAACTTTCTTCTGGACTCTGCCGCACAACCCTATGGCGGACAGGTTCAACGCTATGATACAGAAAGACTTGCCTGAAGGCACCACTGAGCCTTACAGCTATGCCGTTTCGCTTTTCTTCTACCGGGGTGAGTCTGCATACCGGCTCATAACCCCTCATCTGAAATACTACCACGGGCTCGCCTCAGGACGTTTTTTCGCAAGGCTTCTCTCTGAACGGATTGCCTCGGCGGGGCATTTCTCCGACGTCGATTGGGTCGTGCCTGTGCCCCTGCATTGGACGCGGCGGGCGCGCCGCGGCCACAATCAGGCTGAAACCATTGCGCGCGAAATCGCGAACGTGCTCGGAGCGGCGCTGCACTCCCGCGTGATCCTTCGCAACCGCCACACGCGCAGCCAGACGCATCTTTCGGTGGACAGCAAGCTGTCCAATGTCGCCGGCGCTTTCAGTCTGCGCCCGGGTTATGAACCCGACGCTTCTCCACGGCATATTCTGCTGGTGGATGACGTGTTTACGACCGGAGCCACTATGAATGAGTGCCGCAAAGCGCTGCGCGGGCGTTTCGGCCCCGAAGTGCGCATTTCGGCGGCGAGTCTGGCTTTTGTGGATGATTGATTTATGTTGGTGAAAAGTCGAGGGCTTTTTGTAATTTTGCGCCGTTTTTCAGGAGATGTGAGAAAATGGTACGTCAGAAAGAAAGCAAAGCCAAGGGTTATTTTTTCGGAATCCTTGCGGCGGTAAGTTACGGAGTCAATCCTCTGGGTGCTAAATACCTCTATGAGGACGGGGTGAATGTCGAATCCGTACTGTTTTACAGGTACGCATTGGCGGTAATCCTGATTGCCGCCATTATGGGTGTAAAGATACTGGTGCAGAAGCGTCGCGCAAAGCTCCCGGACGGCACGCAGCAGACGCCTTGCGAGACGTTTCGGGTGACCGGGCCGGAGCTGGTGACGCTTGTGACGCTGGGTCTGCTCTTCGTGATTTCATCCACAACGCTATATTGCAGTTTCCTTTATATGGACAGCGGTGTAGCGTGCACGATGCTTTTCTGCTATCCGGTGATGGTGGCTACGCTGATGGCGCTTATGTATGGCGAGAAGATTACCAGAAGGACTCTCATTTCCATCTGCCTTTCGCTGGTAGGCGTCGTGCTGCTCTACCGCGGTGACGGAGAGACTGTTCTGAGTACCTTGGGCGTGCTGCTGGTGCTCTTTTCTTCGCTCAGCTACGCATTCTACATCATTCTCGCAAACAGGGCTTCAAGCGCACAGGCGGAGGGACAGCACTCGCGTCTGACGAATTACTTTTCGCCGGTGCTGCACCGCTCTGTAGTCCACAGGCTGGATATGTCCTCTATGAAGCTGAGCTTTTATGTGCTGCTAGTCGGAGCGATCTTCCTTGTATTTTTCTCATTCTCAGCACCTGAGCGGCATCTTATGATTCTCCCTACGACTCGGGCCTGGCTTCTGGCTTGGATGCTGGCCATCGTGCCGACAGTACTCTCGCTCATTGCCCTGGGCATCGCGGTACGCATCATAGGATCCACTCCTACCGCCGTGTTAGGCGCCCTCGAACCGACCACAGCCGTGATTATCGGCCTGACCGTCTTCGGTGAGGCCTTCACCCCAAGCCTGGCCACAGGTATCGCCCTAATCCTCTGCTCCGTCATCATCATCGTCCTCGACAAAAAGAGCGAAAAATAAGGAAATTATATACTTGTTCACCCAAACTCCTTCTATAGTAGTGAATATCAGTAACATATTCAGCACTCCGATTTTATCGTTGTGCCACGCTATAAGTGTTTCTATATTAGTTGTTTAACCAGAATTTGGGGTAATCTGATATATAGTTCCCAAAAATAAGGCCATACCCTTCCGCGCGCGGTTATTTCGACACACTCGCGCGGTCATTTCAACACACTCGCGCGGTCATTTCGAAACACTCACTCGGTCATTTCAAGACACTCACTCGGTCATTTCAACACACTCGCTCGGTCATTTCGACAAGCCCGGCGACCGCATATCGCAAACGTGTGTTGGAGTTAGGAAGCGGTTGTGTAGTAGGACCTATGGAGCTATTACGCCACGGACACCTATCACACTTGCCCACCCGAGAAGTAAATAAAACAATTAAATGCGTCTCTGC
>CAVFAZ010000082.1:0-21772 GCA_963620825.1 Kurthia senegalensis | reverse complement strand
ATTGTTAAACTGTAATTTATGTTTTAACCCCATAATTTTGGGGCTGCAAATATACTGACTATTCTGCTAAAAAACAAGAGGTTGGGCAAATTCTGAATTTGCCCGACCTCCCGAAACTGCACGTGAAAAGCAGGATCAATACTCCAGCTTCAGGTCATCCACCCAGAGTATCGAGTCAGGACTTCCCGTGAAGTAGTCTCCGAGCATACTTGCCGCACAGGAAATTATGATATGTGTCGGCTTGCGCGACGTAGAGACGTACTCGAGAGGAATCTCCACCTTCGTCCAGTCCATGCTCTTATCCGTCACGAACTTGCCGTATGCGATGACATTCTCTCCCGAAGGGTCGAAGAATGTGGATTTGTCCGTAGTGTTCACCTCCACAGGAGACTCGGCCGTGCCGCCGTACTTCTTGAAATCCCAGTCACCCAGCGCAACCCATACGGTCCCCCTGTCGTTATCCCCGACCTTTACAGGATCGTCGTCAGGATAGCCGCCGAGGGTCTTTTCCTGAATCTGGCCGCATTTGTACTTCAGCCAGAGCGTCAGCTTGCGCGGCCTGAGAGTGAACGGACGGCCCATACGCACCTTTCCGCCGGAAACTCCGACATTGCCGCCGTATTCTCCCGAAAATACATTTCCCGCGGCGAACTTGATTATGACATACTGCGATTCCATCCTCAGGGAATAATTCCCCTCGACCTTGTCTTCCCCGTCAGGCTTGGTGATGGCATAGCTGGAGCCGACCGTGGTCGAACCCTTGTTGCCGCTCCCCCACCATTTGGTCTGCAGGGAAGTCTCCGGAGATGAAGGGTCATAGAAGGAGTAATATTTCGAAGACTCGGCGTTGCTGAAAGTCTCGAATCCGGAATTAGGCAGCTGCTGCTCGGCTTCGGTCGTGAAGGTGCAGCTCGCAGTCTCGTCCCCGCTGTAAGCCTCGCATTCGTATTCCGTCAGAGGCGAAAGCCCGTCCGCCATAGCGCTGAACGCTCCGCCCTCCGACGTGACACCCTCCACTTCCGTCCACTCGGACTGTCCCGCCTGACGTATGCGGAAGCCGTTCTTGCGGCCCTCAACGCCGCTTGCCTTGAGCCAGGCGACCCTCGTCCAGACATCAGGCGTACTGAAGGCAATCCCTGTCTCAGACTCCTCGACATAGATAGTCCAGGCCTCGCTGACATCCCTGTATGAGACCGTTATCGACACCTCATCGCTGAAATCGTGAAGCGACTCGACTGCCGGGCTGTAGGTCGTAACTCCGGCCGGTCCGAGTTTGATGGAGGCAATGTTCAGATTCGATATAGAGGAAGAAACCTGCACGATTATGCGCCGGTTCGCAGCGTCTATGACAGCCTCTCCGACCTGCCCGGAAATGGAAAAATACCGCTCTATCGACTGAATGGCCCGGATCGTCCAGGCGTTTTCATCTCCACGGAGAGAAATGGTGAAAGCGAGAGGCTTCGACAGATCCTGCACGCCGACCACATCCTGCGAAGCGGTGACAGAAGGGTCATTGAACGTTATCCCGGTTATGTTGACCTTTGTGACGTCCGCAGCCTCGTCGAGCGTGACCAGCACCTCGCGGGCGTCACCGTCAATGGTCACTTCCAGAGCGCCCGAGACTTCAAGCGAAGTGACCGCAGCCTGAATGTCAGGATACGGAATGTCGTTCCTGATGCAGGAGGCGGCCGTTACGGCCAATGCCAATACGGAGAGAATCGCTTTTTTCATCTTTTAAATGTGGAAAGACAGGCCGAATGAAATGTCCATTATGTCGAGCATGAAGCGCACCTTCGAGAAATCGCGCGTACCGATGAGCTCTCCGCCCTTGTAGTAGTCCACGTGGTTGTAGGAGGCTCCGCCAATGCCGATAGATACGTATGTGCTTATGCTGTTCGTCATAAATACCATAATTCCGGGATGCACCGCGAACTTGACCCTGCCGGATACGGAGTAGGAGTCGAGGCTTTCGGAATTATAAGAGAAGGATGTCCTTGTGTTTGAATATCCCAGAGAGATGTCCGTGAACACGCCTATGCGGCACTGCTTGTCCAGAGGCGAATAAGCCCTGTGATAAACGGATGCCTGTATCGACCTCGAATCGGCTGCGAAATCCTCGACGGAAAGCGACAGGTCATCGCTCAGCATCGAAAGGTCGGCATCCGAGATTCCGCTCGTAGCGGTGGAATACTTCACCTTCAGTCCCACGGACCGGTTGTCACGATAGGTATAATCCAAATATGGAGAAAGGGACATCATCGTGGCGTTGGCATTCAGGTTCTGCACGAGCATAAGGAACTCGCTGTTGTCACTGGACAGATCGACATAGAAGAACGAGGCTCCGGCCGAGAAATCTCCCTTAGGCATAAACACCCTGTCCGGGCCGCGGGTTTCTCCGTCGGTCGGATTATCCTTGCCCTCAGCGAAAAGGCCGGAGCAGATGAAGGACAGAGCGAGAATCAATGCTATTCTTTTCATTCTTCTACAGATAATAGTACAGGCTGAAACCTATCGCCAGAAGGTTAACCTTGAAATTTGCCAGAGACGTGCCTCTGGAGCCCTCGTCGATCTGATTATGGACCTGATGGACCCAGTCGAGCTGCAGTCCGAGCATGTTCACGCTGACATCTATGGCGAGTTTGTCGGTGACGAATGCCATAAATCCTGGACACACGTTGATACCCAGAGAGTTGGAAGTCTCGTAGGAGCCGTTCGTCTTACCGCCGTGGCCGTCAAGCACCTTCCCCTGGCCATAGGAGTAGGCCAGCTGGAGTTCATTGAAAAGACCTATTCTCTTCAGTGACCCCACAGGAATGTAATAACGCCCTATCCCCTGGATCTCGAAGGAATGGCTCAGCTTGTGGTAATTGGCCACGGACAAGTCTATGTCATTGAATGACAGGCTGGCTGAGTCAAGCTGAAGCATATTCCGCTTGTAGCCGACCCGGACACCGACTCCCATATTGTCCTTGACCATATAGCAGAACGCCGGGCTTACGGATATGGTATAGCCGGTGGACTGTATGCCGTTCACGACCAGAAGGCGGGAGTTGTCGTTGCTGTGGAGCATATAGCTCGCTCCGCCGCCCACCATCCAGGTGCCCCTCTTTATGAAGCAGGGCTGGGAAGACATATCGATGCCCCTGTCCATCTTCTGGGCCCGGGCGCCGAAAGAGCACAGGACCAGAAGAAACGCAAGGATGAATATGTGTCCGCGGTTCGACATTATTCGTAAATGAGTTCTACACCGTCAATCCACAGCTTGCTCTCATCGTAACCGGAGAAATAGTCTCCGTACCTACTTGCAGCAAAGCTGATTACGATGTGGGTTGGATAGCTCGCGGCGGTATTGTAGGTCAAAGGAAGCGTGATCTGCCGCCAGGTGTCGGCGCCGGTTTCGTTGTACGGGACATACTTCTCTGCATAGGCTATAGTCGAAGCGTCGGTGGTGAAATCAATGAATTTCGCCGGCTCTGTCGTATTGACCAGAATAGGGCTGTCAGGGTCTCCGCTGCCATATGTGCTATCGTGGTAATCCCAAGTGCCAAGGGCGATGCGGATGGAAGCGTTGTCGGGATTCCCTTTCTTCCCTTCGGACGGCACTCCGTCTTCTTCGCGATTGATGACGCCGCCGGCATATTTCATCCAGAAGCGCAGGGCCGAAGGCCTTCCTGTGAACGGTCTTCCGAAATATACTTTTCCGCCTTTCGTACCGATTGTCCCCCCGAAGCGGCCGCTGAAGAGGTTGCCTGCTGCAAACTTGACAACAACGTAGCGGGACTGCAGACAGACAGACTGCGAGCCGTCTTTATAAACATCGGTGTCCGGATAGCATATTACACCCCAACTTCCGACCGAGGTCGAGCCCTCATTACCGTTATCCCACCATTTGGCCTGCAGAGAGGTGTCTGAAGAATTCGGATCGTAGAAGGACTTGTACTTGCTGCTCTCGTCATTCGAAGTCGTCTCGAAACTTCCGTTGGGAATCTTCGGGGCGGAATCTGTGGTGATCGGGGAAGCGGCGTCAATCCTCTCCTGCTCGCCGGTCTCCAGGGACTTCACAACTACACGGTATTCGTAAGCCGTGGAAGGAGTCAGACCGGAAATCACGGCGCTGAAAGAGCCTTCCGAGTCGCGCTGCGCAGTGACAGTCGTCCAGTCGTCTTCAGTCCCCTGCTTTCTGATCTCGAAGCTGACATTGTCCTTGTCATACTGGGTCTCATCCACATCGGCGTGGGCGGTGAAATGACATGCCCAGATCTCATAGCGGGACGAAGACGCCACGCCGGTGGAGGTTGCCTCGAAGATGATATTGTCGTAGATGTCATGGGTAGAGTCATCCACCATCAGGGTAAAGCTGAGGATTCCGTTCTTCTCGGTGTATTTGAACAGCTGTTTGTAGCGTTTCCCTGACTCGACGGAGGGAATCTCGCCGGACTTTGTGAATGTCGAGCCGTCTGTTTTCAATGTACCTGTGAAAGTCCAGTAGAGCGAAGGCTCGAAGCCAGAAGATATGAAATATCCGTCCTTGCCGCTTTCCGTCCCGGTATATGTAAGAGCATTGGACGCGTCGGACGCGTCCAGGCTGACGGTGCAGCTGTAGTCTGTAAACGTGTCACCGACCGAGTCGTCGAAGCTGACGCTGGAGATGATGTTGCAGACTTTTGCAGTCACGGCGACTGTGCTGGTGGAGCCGGCGGAGATCACCACGTCGGAAGATCCCTTGTAGCTCTTCTGGTCCCAGGAAGCCGTGGCCGGATTGGCCTTGGCCATCTCGCCTGCGATGACATCGATGCGATAGTCGTCGGACGGGAGGTAAATCGCCGAAGGCATCTGCGAATAGACGTATTCGCGCACCTTGCCGGTGAAATCGCCCTTGTAGATGCTCACCTTGGCGGAGGAGAGCAGCTCGTCGCTGCTCATCGCAGCCCTCGTCAGAGACTCGCCGTCCATCCTGACGTCGAGGGTGAGCGCTCCGCTGCCGCCGGACTGCAATTCCTCGCGGCTGCAGGCAGCCAATGCCAGAACCGCCGAGGCGGTGAAGAATATCCTTAAAATTCCTTTCATTGCCGTTCCTCCTCTTTAATTGACCTTAAGGCTGATGGATATGCTCTTGCGGCAGCCCTTGTTGTCAACCACATTCATAGTGAAGGTGTGCGTGCCTGTGAATGCAAGCAGCGGCACCTGTGCACCGGAGAGGTCGAAATCGACGGTCGTCTTGCCCGCAAGGTCGGAGCCGTGAGGGAACGGAACGATGTTGAACACTCCGAGTGCGGCTTCAGAAGGATTGACCAGGTCGAGGGTCGTTCCGCCGACGGTATTGACCGAATTGATGAAGTCCTCGTTCGTGGAAGCGATATCCACGGTGAATTTGCGGACCCCGTTGGGCACTCTCGCCTGCATAGTGAAAGGGAATGACTCGGAGGACGGCGGAACGACCACCGGCTGGCTGATGTCGTAGGAACTTGTGCTGACGAGCTCTATTCCGCCGTCACCCGCAGGAGCGTTGGGATCGTTGCCGTCGCCCTGCTCCTCATCCGCGTCTATGGCGCTCTTGAGCTCGACGTCCTGGACGAGTCCGTCAATGTCGATCGTGAACGAGGCGTTTCCTGACGCATCGACCTTCTTCATAATGGTGACGATATGCCAGTCCCTGGCCTTGACTCCGGTGATCGTGGTCTTCATCTTCTGAGACTTGCCGTCAACGGAGCCCTTGAAAGTCAGGACAATGGTGGGGTTGTCGCCATTCACCGCGAAATAGCCCAGACGACGGTCGTAGGTCACGCTTTCGCTGGAATAGTTGAGAGCGTATTCGAGCGGATAGCCGGAAGTCAGTTCGACCGAAACTGAGCCGTTTCCGGTAACGGACTCGATGAAATCATCATTGTAACCCACCGTCACCACCGCCTGAAGCAGGGTGCAGGTCAGAGTGCCGAGCGCAGTCGTCTCGCCGGCCTTTATCGTGAAATCCCGGCTTGCTCCATAGACAGGAGAAGTGAATTTGGCCTGAGGGACCTCGGCGCTTGTGGAACGGGCCGTGAGGGTGTAATTGCCTGCCGGAAGAGAGATGTCTCCGCCGGAAAGCACCTCACTATAAGTCTTCTGCCAGACGCGGGATCCGGCATTGTCATAGAGGAAAATCGTATAGTCGCCGCTTGCGGCTTCGGCTCTGGTGGAAACCTGATGAAGTTCCTCCGAAACGGAAAGAGTCAGACCGCCGAGGGACAGCTTCCCGGTCTTGCCACTGCCGGAATATTCGAATCTGTCGTTCACGCAGGAGGCCGCCAGAACCACGGTGGCGGCAAGGAGTATATGTGTTAACTTTCTCATATTCAAATCAGTCGTTCAGATCAATATCTGCCAGTTCCACGTCTTCGACCGTATCGTCGAAGCTGATGGTGATCCTTTCGCCGCCCACATTCGAGACATCGAACAGGATGGTGTAGCAGGTCTTGGCGGAGAGGTTGGTATCGTATTTTTTCTCGAAAGTCTGGGTCTTGCCTCCCTGGTTGGTGAGAGTTCCGGACACGGAAATCTTATATGCATCGACGAAGGCGGCACGAGTTTCATCACCAGGGAAACTTATCTGAGTCCCTGCGCCCGTGGTGAGGGTGAAGGAATAGGACGGATAATAGGCGGAGAAAAGGCTTGTGCAGGAAATCTTAACTATCGAGTTGGCGAGAGTCACCGGAATCGACACGGCCGCAGTGCCGCCGCCCGTGACCGTAAATGAGGCCTGTCCTGTAAAACAAGGTTTGTCGAAGCCTTCTTCGTTTACCGAGCCGTAGCTTGCCTTCACTGTGTAGTTCCCGGATTTGAGGGCGGTGGTCTCGTTGTAGGCGCTCAGAAGGCCGTTATAGATCTCCTCGCCGTTGCTTCCGCTCAGCACGATCGTGAAGTCGCCGGCCGAAGGAAGAGTCGTGTACTCCGACACGCTGCTTCGCGTCTGTTCGAGGACGCCGAGGTCGGCGTCCAATTTAAATACGACGCCTCCGTCGGATTGCTTAGCGCAGGACACTGACATCACCGCCAGCGCCAGGATTCCAAGCATTGTTCTGTACATTTTCATAATTTGGTTTTATTTCTTTATTTGCACTTTTATGTTGTCTATGTAGAGATAGCAGGTACTGTTGGATGCAGTATGCCAGCGTTGTGCGTTCTGTGTAACTGTTCTCCAGCTCAATCTCAACGGTGCCTTAACATTAGACAGCGTCGTTTGAGACAGGTGATTGATATTATTGTACGAGCCTGTCGTCTCGTTAAGTTCAAAGGAGTTAGGATAAGTTCCCGTATCATCGCCGCTTTTGAGACTGCTCCTTGTAGTGATGTAGCCCAAATATACTTTTTGGGAGGACTTCGCACCGCTGTCACTTTCCTGCCTGCTCATAGAGTAATTGAACTGGATATCGAGGTTGACAGTCTTTCCTTCTTTCAGCCCGCTGAGGAACGGAGAATCAGCTCTGGCCGGATAGTGTGCAAGATTAGTCTCTCTACGTGCCGCCAGCCAGATTGCTTTCCCTGCCTGTGCACCTGCCCTGGCCGCGCTCCATCCGTCAAGGAAAGTGTAGGCGTCTTTGCTTCCTGCGCTGGACATTCCCCAGGCCTCGTTCGAGCTGAAGGATTCCACTGTGCTGAAATCCTCATAGAAGAGATACGGGCAGTTCAGCGAACAGGTTCCCTCGGAAACCGACGACAGGTCGCCGACAGTCACTGCGGCGGATACTATCGCGCTCTCGGATTCATAAGAGACATTCACAACCTTGGAAGACAACGCCCTGAATGCCGTCTCATCCGCAGTTTTGAAACAGAATGCATCTCCGACGGATATGACTCCGCCGTTCGAACCTTCCCAGAGAAGGGAGTCCAAAGTCCCGTCCGGCCAGGCGGAACCGTCTGCGAGTTTAAGAGTGATTTTCTGAGGGTCTTCACCCAGATTATTGGAATCGAGAGTGAATTTCAGAGAGAACTTGTCCCTGGCCACTCCTGGTCTCAGCGGCACGGGAGTTATGTGCCCTGCCGAGAAAGTCCTGCCGTTCAGCGAAGGGCTTACCGTAGCCCATTTGTTCTCTGAGACGAGTTTTACAGTCATATTGTCGGCATCAGAATATGCCGCCGAAGGCGGAACGATCCCGACAACCGCCGCAGTGGAGGATCCGTCGGTCAGAGCCTCGGCGAGTTTCAGAGTCATAGTGGAAACCCCATCGGACAGAGCAGCCGCAGAGGCGTCAGTTACGTCCACGTTGAGCTGGCCGGCGATGGCCTGAGGCATCGTGAACTCGATGCTGGACACTGGCTCTCCGAGGGTATTGCATCCTTCCGGTATATAGAAGCGAAGGTAATGAAGCAGATGCTTCATTTTCACCGACATAACATCTTTCGAGACGGGTTCGACGCCTTCTTCGAGAGCCTGGAGGGCGTTGCCCTGCACCGGCTGGCTTAAAAGAATATCGTTGGCGCCGGGGGCAGTTCCGTCCTGCACCGCAGGAACGGTGAAGGTCGCCGTAGTGCCGGAAACCGCCGAAGGCGCAGGATATGCCACATAATAAGAATAAGTACCCTCCTCCATAGGAGAAGCGAGGGTAGCCGTAAAATATGCCGAAGATTCGTCAGATGGCCTGGCCAGGAGACTGAACGCCGTATTTTCCAGAGCATAGCTCCCGGAAGCGGACTTCGCCCAGACATACACCTTGTCCTCATTCTGCCAGGCAAAGGACTTCGTGTCATCGTCATAGACCGTCCTGGTCTGCGGACTGCGTCCAATGCCAAGCACGACTTCGGTCGGGGACGCGCCGCTACCCGGCGCAGACGTCTCAAAACCGTCGCAACCGCACAGCAAAAGTCCCAGAGCCGTAAGGATAACTCTCTGTATTTCTTTTAAGTACACGTTCTGCTCAATTCACTTCGCCCGTCCTTGCGAACGACACGAAATCCCGCAAATTTAGGTATAATATCCGGATATGCAAAAAAACGACAAAAAAAGAGACCGGTGCGAAAACCGGTCTCTCATATTAAGATTGGCAGCCTCTGCTGCCGGAAAGGTTCGATTAAAGATCGATGCCTGCGAACTCAACGTCCTTTGCAGCGCGAGCCTTGAACTTGTCGTTGGTCTTGGCAAGATAAGTCTTGGCGTCATTGGCCTTGCCCTGACGGGCTGCGATGATGGCGCGAAGGTACTGAACAGGAGCGTCGCTGCACTTTGCGGAAGCGGCGGCCTTGTCGATCTGGCCGTTCAGGATGTATGCGAGAACTGTGTTGTGGCAGCAGCCCTTAACGTTTGCGAGCTCGGAAGCAGCCTTTGCGTAGTTGCCGTTGAGGATATCTACGACACCCATATTCTTGACTGAATCCTCATTGCCTGAAGCTGCGAAGTGCTTTGCAGCCGATGCGATGTCGTCCTTGCGGAGGTCGAGCACACCGAGAAGGTTCTCGAGGTCAGCATCCTTTGCACACTTGGAAGCGGCTGAAGCGGCGTCAGACTCCTTGCCAAGGTTGAGGTAAGCAACGGCGAGGTTGAACTTCGCGCGGTCGCTGTCATACTTGCTGATGGCCTTCTTGTAGATGTCCACCTTCTTGTCGGTATCCACGAGGGAAGCTGCGCGGAGCAGAGCCTCTTCGTCGAGAACGTCGATGTTATCCTCGATGAGGTCCATAAGCTCTTCCTTGGTGTAGTTCTGATACTCTACGTTTGCGATGAAGCGTGCACGGCGGAGTTCAGGAAGAACGTTGCTCTTCAGCTCCTTGTAAACCTCGGACATATTCTTAATCTCGCTCTCGCGTACTGCAGGATCGCTGTACATGGAGAGAACGCGGAGAATGAGGTCCTTGTCTTCGATGTTGGACTCGCTGACGAGGCTCTTGAAGCCGTCCCAGTCCTCACCTACGCTCTTTACCTCAGGATCTGTAGCCTCGTGACCCTTTACGACCTTCTTCCAAGCCTTCTCGGCGGAAGCTGCACGTCTGTCGGAGAGCTTGTTGTTTGAAGCCTCAGGGCCGTCAGGTGAAGCGTAAGCTACAACCTCGGTACCCTTGAGAGTCTTGCGCTCGTTGCCCTTGATCTCGTCGAGAGCCTTCTGGAAGTCCTTTACGGATGCGCCCTTGATCTGGCTGCCGCGAACGTCGGAAGAGTTGATGGTGTAGAGAATCTGGCCTTCAGCGGTCTGAGGGATAACCTCCTGATAGTTGTCAGCCTTGTAGGAAACGAAGCCTGTTCTCTTCACGAGCATATAAGTGGTGTTGCAGCCGTCAGCGACCTTCTTTACAGGAAGGTTGACGCTCTTCTTCTTAATGGAAGCGACACCTCTGAGCTCAAGATAAGCCTTCTCCATTCCCGGAACATATGTGAAATGTACCTTCTCGGTAACTGTACCGCCGTCGGAGGAAACGACTTTGTAGTTATCCTTAACCTTCTCGCCCTGGAACATAAGAGGTTCCATTGCGGCTTCGCCGCCTTCGTAAACGAGGACAGGAGTTACTTTGAGTGTAGCCTTAGGATTGAAATATCCGTCAGGATAGGTAACTGTAAGTGTAGCGTCAATGTTGCCGGCAATGACCTCGAGAACCTCAGGATCGCAGGTAACTTTGACATTCTCAGCCTGTTCTGCCATCTTCTCAGCTGAAGAGCAGGATACGGCTACGATGCCGATAACGGCTGCAGCCAAAAGTTTAAAAGATTTTTTCATACCTTTTATTTTAAAGTAGTTATCAATATTGTCTTCTTCGCACAATAGCACGCAAAGTTAATCATATTTCTTATTTTTACCTACCCTTAAGCTGAATATTTGAAGCTATTTCTTAACTTTGTGCATCCGGATGGTAATTTTATATGGACAGTCAGGAACTTCAGCGGATAAAAAACCGCTACGACATAGTAGGAAACGACCCGGCTCTGAACAGGGCCATTGAGATGGCCGTAGCCATCGCCCCCACCGACCTCACCGTTCTGATTCTCGGCGAGAGCGGCGTGGGAAAGGAGAACATCCCGCGCATAATCCACCAGAACAGCGCCCGCAGAAACGGCAAATTCCTGGCGGTGAACTGCGGCGCGATTCCGGAGGGCACGATAAACGCCGAACTTTTCGGACACGAGAAGGGCGCGTTCACCGGAGCCATCGGAGAGCGCAAGGGCTACTTCGAAGAGGCGGACGGCGGAACCATTTTCCTCGACGAGATCGGCGAGCTGCCGAAGGAGACCCAGTCGATGCTGCTGCGCGTGCTGCAGAACGGCGAGTATATGAAAGTCGGTTCCTCGAAGGTCGAAAAGACGGACGTCCGCGTCATAGCCGCGACCAATGTCAACCTTCTGAACGCAGTCTCGCGCGGAAAGTTCCGCGAGGATCTGTATTACCGCATCAACGCGATGCAGATCACGATGCCCGCCCTGCGGGAGCGCAAGGATGACATCTATCTGCTGTTCAGGAAGTTCACCTCGGATTTTTCCGAGAAGAACCACGTCTGCAAGATTTCTCTGACCCACGAGGCCATCACGCTTCTGCGCGATTACCGCTGGCCGGGCAATGTCCGTCAGCTGAAAAACATAGCGGAGACGGTGTCGGCTCTGGAATCCTCCAAGCTTTCCCCTCGCGCAGAACGCTGTGAGATAGATGCCGAGACTCTGGCCAAGTATATCCCGAAGGAAGTCGGGAACACCCTTCCGGCCACTCTGGAGCATCAGGCCAGTTTCGATGAGGAGGAAAAGAAGATGGTTTACAAGGCCATTCTGGACCTGAAAAGGGATGTCGATGCGCTGAAGGCCGTGGTCTATGGCCGTGACGGGCAGCACAGGAGCCTTCCGGCTCCGGAACCGGTTGCGGACGCCCCTGAGGAAATCCTGGAGGCCGAGTGGCAGGATTCGGGAGAGCCGGCGGCCGAAGCGGAAATCGCAGCGGACAGAAAGGTGGAAATCACCGCTTCGGACAAGCGGGAGCCGCAGCCGGTCCGGGAGATTCCGGTCCCGGACAATCTTTCCCTTCACAAGATAAGCGAGGAGCTGATACTCAAGGCTCTGGAAAAACATAACGGAAACCGCAAGCTGGCTGCGGAGGAGCTCGGAATCTCCGAGAGGACCCTCTACAGGAAGCTTTCGAAGAACGGAAGAAAATGAGAAAAGCAATAATCGTATTTGTATTGGCCGCAGCGGCGGCCCTCGTGAGCGCCTGCGGGATTTACTCCTTCTCGGGAACTTCGATTCAGCCGGACGTGAAGAGCATCACGATCGACTTCTTCGAGTACAAGGCTCTGCGGGTGAACCCTTCGCTGAGCAACGACCTGACGGAGGCTCTCCGCACGCAGTTCCGCAAGATGACGAAGCTGGAGCAGGTGGATATGGACGGCGATTTGGAGATCAGCGGAGAGATCACGGGGTACGATGTCAAGGCCACAGCTGTGACCGCGGACGAAGTCGCTGCGCAGAACCGCCTCACGATCACCGTGAAAATCAACTTCCAGAACCGCAAGTATCCGGAGGACGATTTCGAGAACAAGAGCTTCTCGGCTTACGAGGACTACGACTCCACGCTCTCGCTTGATGCTGTGGAATCCTCTCTGTGCGAGCAGATTATCACGAAACTTATAGACGACATCTTCAACGCTACGGTAGCCCAATGGTAGAAAACCGGAAAATATCAGCCTTGTCTCTGGACGAACTGATGGAGGTGGTGAACCTCTATCCATGGTTCGGCGCGGCTCAGAAGGAGCTCTGCGTCAGGATGGCCGGGCGCTGGGGCGAGGAGGATTTCGCCAGGGCTGCGCTTCATATCGCTTCGAGGCGTATGGTCGCTCAGATCGCGCGCACCGGGAAAGAAAAGCAATGGTCTGACAATGAAGTGTCCAAGCTTCTTCAGACTTACAGTGCGCCGCAGCGCAAGGTCCGTGCGGTGGGCGGGGATTTCTTCTCGCAGAGCGACTACGACCAGGTACGGCGCGAGGATGACAAGATTTTCTCGAGCTTTGCCGCGAAGGCGGGCAGCGCGAGGGAGGAAGCGACCGATCTGGACATTCTGGATGATTTCTGTACGGAGCCGATAGCCCAAATCTATTCGGAGCAAGGCTATTTTGAACAGGCGAAGTACATTTATTCAAAACTTATCTTGCGTTATCCAGAAAAAAATGCTTACTTTGCAGCCCAAATTGAAAAATTGGGCGATAATTCAGATAATTAAAAAGTTAAAGATATGAATGTATTGTTTATCATCCTGACCGTTTTCATCCTTATTGCGGCCGTTCTGCTCACTGTCGTGGTGCTGCTTCAGAACGGTAAGGGTCAGGGTCTCGCCAGCAATTTCGTCGCTGGAAACCAGACTTTCGGCGTAAGACAGACTGCCGACATCCTCGAGAAGACCACCTGGGTTCTCGTCGTTTTCATCTTCGTGCTTTCAGTCATAGCGTCTTTCACCACAGGTTCCACAAGTTCCAGCATCGACGTTACCGACCAGATCGAGAATGTGGCTACCCAGCAGCCTGAATTCCCTACAGCTCCTGTTGACGCCGAGTCTCCTACCGAGTAGGAGGTGGTGTCCGGACGTGGGGCTGACAGATTGTCAGTTCCGAAGGGGTTGGAATACTATTTGACCTACAGTCGTTTGTCCCGCAAGAGGCAAACGATTTTTTTGTTTGTCCCGCAAGAGGCAAACGATTATTATGGGAAATATGGAAAACTACAATTTTTTAAGCAAGTACGCCATCAATCTGAATGACCTGGCTGCACGCGGCAAACTTGACCCTGTCATCGGCCGCGACGAAGAGATAAGGCGTGTACTGCAGATTCTTTCGAGAAGAACGAAGAACAACCCTATACTTGTCGGTGAGCCGGGTGTCGGCAAGACTGCCATTTCAGAAGGCATCGCCACCAAAATCGTGGACGGCAACGTCCCGGAAAACCTTAAGAACCGCAAGGTCTATTCCCTGGATATGGGTGCGCTCATCGCGGGCGCGAAATACCAGGGCGAATTCGAGGAGAGGCTCAAGGGCGTCGTGAAGGAAGTTGTCGACAGCGACGGAGAGATAATTCTTTTCATCGATGAGATTCACACCCTGGTGGGCGCCGGCCGTTCGAGCGGCGCGATGGATGCGTCGAACATCCTGAAGCCTGCCCTGGCGCGAGGCGAGCTGAGAACCATCGGTTCTACGACTCTGGACGAATACCAGAAGTATTTCGAGACGGACAAGGCGCTGGAGAGGCGTTTCCAGATGGTGATGGTCGATGAGCCTTCGCCGGCGGAGAGCATCGCGATCCTGCGCGGTCTGAAAGAGAAATACGAGAACCATCATCACGTGAAGATCGAGGACGACGCGCTCATTGCGGCCGTAAACCTCTCGCACCGTTACATCAACAACCGTTTCCTGCCGGACAAGGCCATAGATCTGGTCGATGAGGCCGCTTCGAAGCTGCGCCTGGAGATGAACTCCGTGCCTGAGCCTATCGACGACCTGAATTCCCGCATCCGTCAGCTCGAGATCGAGAAGGAGGCCATCAAGCGCGAGGGGGTATCCCTGAAAATGGACAAGATAAATGAGGAGCTGAAGGACCTGGAGGCCAAGCGCGCGGAACTGACCAAGCGCTGGGACGAGGAGAAGGGCATTCTCTCGGACCTGCAGACTTCCCGCCAGCAGATGGAGGATCTCAAGAACGAGGCGGCCATCGCTGAGAGGGGCGGCGACTACGGAAAGGTCGCTGAGCTCCGCTACGGCAAGATCGCAGCTCTGCAGAAGCATATCGACGAGCTGGGCGATCGCCAGGCGGCGATCAAGGATCCTATCATCACTGAAGCGGTCACGCCTGAGGATATCGCCGAGATCGTGGCCCGCTGGACCGGCATACCGGTCAACAGAATGCTGGAGAGCGAAAAGGAGAAACTGCTCCGTATGGAGTCCGAACTCCACAAGAGAGTGGTCGGTCAGGACAAGGCCATCAGCGCAGTGTCCGATGCCGTAAGACGTTCACGTGCAGGGCTTTCCAATGAAAAGCGTCCTATCGGCTCCTTCCTCTTCCTGGGTACTACCGGTGTGGGCAAGACCGAGCTTGCGAAGGCTCTGGCCGAGTTCCTGTTCAACGACGAGGCGATGATTACGCGTATCGATATGAGTGAATATCAGGAGCGTCACACCGTGAGCCGGCTGGTCGGCGCCCCTCCGGGATACGTGGGTTACGATGAGGGCGGTCAGCTGACCGAGGCCGTAAGGCGCAAGCCTTATTCGGTCATCCTTCTCGACGAGATAGAGAAGGCCCATCCGGATGTGTTCAACGTCCTGCTGCAAGTACTTGATGACGGGCGACTTACTGACAACAAGGGCCGTACCGTGGACTTCAAGAACACCATCCTCATAATGACTTCGAACCTGAAGAAGGAGGAACTCTCCTCCAGAATGAGGCCTGAATTCCTGAACCGTATCGACGAGATCATCGTGTTCGATTCCCTGACCAGGGACGACATACGCCAGATAGTCCGCATCCAGATGACCCAGCTCCAGAACAAGCTCTCGGAGGACGGAGTGGAGCTGACCTACACGAAGGCGTTCGAGGATCTGATGACCGAAAACGGCTACGATCCGGACTTCGGCGCAAGGCCTGTCAAGCGTCTGATACAGAGGGAACTCGTGAACAAGCTCGCGAAGGCCGTGCTGGAAGGCGCCATCCGCAAGGACTCCGCCATCGAGGTCGATGCTTCTCCGTCAGGAGAAGTGCTGATACACAACAAATAAGCGCGCTTGCGCAATACAGAATTGGCTGGATGGGAGCGAGCTCCCGTCCAGCCAATTCTGTATTATGTTGCTTGCTTTCAGTACAGGCGGAGGAACACCTCCATCGCCTGGTACTCGGCCATTCCGAGCTGGTCGTAGAGCTTCGCGGTGCTGCTTGTGCGGTCCTCGGCCCTCTGCCAGAACTCGCGCGGGTCGTCGCCAGGGAACGGGACGATGTCCTTCTGGGACAGATGCCTGTAGATGGCGTGGCGCTTCTCGACGACCTCTTCAGGGCTGAGCGGAACGGCCATATCCACGCGGCCGAGTTCCCACTCCATCCATGCGCCTCGGTAGAGCCAAACCATACAGTCCTTTGCCCACTGCTCGCCTTCGTCCTTGAGCTGCTGGAGAGCATCCAGAGCGGCTTCCGTGCAGACTCTGTGCGTTCCGTGAGGGTCCGCAAGGTCTCCCGCCATAAACATCATCTGAGGCTTGATCTTCATCATAAGATCCTTGATGATATCGACATCCACCTGAGTACGAGGAAGTTTCTTGATACCGCCGGACTCATAGAAAGGCAGGTTCAGGAAATGGACATTGGTCTCATCATTGAGACCGAAAGAACGGTCTGCGCCTCTCGCCTCGCTGCGGCGGATGGCTGCCTTGATATTCAGAAGCTCGCGCGGCTCCGGTTCGCCCGGGCGCTTGCTCTCGATAATTTTCTTCACTTCGTCGAAACGGTCGCCGAAACCGAGCTGGCGGGCTGCGTCCATATGCTGGAGAACCACGTCATCGTGAACGGCGACATTGCCGGAAGTCTCATAAGCCACGTGGACATCGTGTCCCTGGTGGGTGAGACGGATGAAAGTGCCGCCCATCGAAATCACATCGTCGTCAGGATGCGGGGAGAAGATAAGGACCTTCTTCGGGAACGGATTTGACGGGACAGGACGTGTGGAGTCATCTGCATTCGGCTTGCCGCCCGGCCATCCGGTGATGGTATGCTGCAGGTCATTGAACACGTCGATATTGATCTTCGAGTAAGGTCCGAAGCGGTCGAGAAGCTCCTCAAGTGAATTCTGAAGATAATCACTCTCCGTGAGCTTGAGGATAGGCTTGTTCACTTTCTGGCAAAGCCATACCACGGCCTTTCTTATGAATTTCGGAGTCCAGTCGCAGGAACCGATCATCCACGGGGAAACCACTCTGGTCAGAAGGCTTGCTCCCGTCTCATCGGTAAACAGCGAGATGTTGCCGTGCATCTGAAGGAATGAAGCCGGGCAGGCTGTGGAAGGAACACCCTCCGCCACGTCCTTAACGGCCTGCGCCTTGTCCTCTCCCCAGGCCATCAGAATGATGCGCTTTGCGGAAAGGATAGTGCCGATGCCTATGGTCAGGGCGGAATTCGGAGTGTTCTTTATGTCTCCGTTGAAATTGCGGGCCTGACGCTTGCGGGACTTGTAAGGGAGAAGCACAGTGCGGGTGCGGCTTGTAGGCGTGGTGCCGGCTTCGTTGAAACCGACCTGACCGCTTTCACCCACTCCGATGACGATCAGATCCAGACCGCTGGCCTGACGATCGAACTCGGCGCAATACTCTGAGAGCTTGTCCTGAGGAACCGTTCCGTCAGGAATATGGACATTCTTCGGATCGATGTCGATATTGTTCAGAAGCTCGGAATGGAGCTTCTGATTGCGGCTCTGCATTTCTGTACCGGCCACATTGTAATACTCATCGATGGAAAAAATCTCGACATTGCGGAAGGAAACCCTTCCTTCGCCACAGCGCTTGCTGAGGACTTTGTAGAGGGATACGGGTGTCACGCCCGTGGAAAGGCCGAGCTTGAAATTGCGGCCTTCCTTCGCACAGTCGAAGTCTGCGATGGACTTGATGATGATCTCGGCGATAGCCTTGCTTGCAGGCGTGGAATCGTCATAGATTTCAGTCGGTATCTTCTCGAAACTGTGCAGAATGCCTTCAGGAAGGTTCTCTTCCAGAAGGCATCCGTCCTTGGGTAAGGTAAAATGTTTCATCGGGGGAATTTATTTTTTCTTTTCCGCTGAGCCGCCCGGTACCAGTGTAGGGTTAAGAATTACCGTTTTCTGGCAAGGGAGATTCTCGATCATCGAGTGGAGAAGATCCACCGACTTCTCGCCAAGTTCCTTAAGAGGCTGTACGATATGGGCCACTGTCGTGGAATATAATTTATAGACGTCACTTTCGTCGAAAGCCACGAGGGCGAGGTCGTCAGGAGAAGATACGTTAAGTTTCTTCATCGCCGAAATAGCCCAGGCGGAAAGGGAATAGGTCGGAATGAACAGGCCGTCAACGCCTCTCTTCACCACATCCCTGATGATTTCGAGAAGGTCATTCTCCGCATTGGTGTAGTCGGTATAATGTACCTTCGCCTCGAGTCCCTTTTCTTTCATAGTCTGTCTGTAGCCCTCTTCACGCTCCTGAAGGCTGGAAATGTCGAGCTTGTAGGAAACCATTTCCACGCTCTTGCAGCCGTTCTTCAGGAGAAGTTCCGTAGCCATACGTCCGGCCGCCACATCGTTAAGGAGAACCTTGCCGACCGAGTCCATGGACTCGATGTCGCGGTCGAGAAGAACGACCGGAACATTCACGTCGATGGCCTTCTGGATGGCGGACTCGCCGCCTGCCACAGGAGCCACGATGATGCCGTCGATATTGTAGGCAAGAACGGTATCCATCACGGAGTCGAGTCTGTCCGCACTCTCGTCGGAGCTGCCGAAGAGGACCGTATATCCATAGGTATAGGCCTTGTCTTCGATATAGCGGGAGATTCCTGCGAAGAATTTGTTGGAAATGTCGGTAGGAATGACGGCGATGGTGTTGGACCGTCCGCTTCGCAGCGACGCTGCGGCGACATTTCTTCTGTATCCGAGTTTTCTCGCCACACTCAGGACACGTTTTGCAGTTTCGGCGTTAACCGGGCAGTCAAGGCGTCCGTCCGGACCCTTCTTGGCGTTCATTACGAACGATACGAGAGTAACAGAAACGCCTGCTTCTCTCGCGACATCTTTTATGGTTATCTTTTTCATAACAAGTCCTATTGCTCTGAACGTACAAAATTAATCATTTTAATCAAACCTTTTACGGATTGCCTAAAATATTTTAAGATTCCTGCATAAATTATACCCCTGCCCGGACGTTTCCCGCTAGAGAAGGTGGAATCCCACGGTCAGACCGGCCATCACGATGGAAACCATACTCATAAGCTTGATGAGAATGTTCAGCGACGGACCGGAAGTGTCCTTGAACGGGTCGCCGACGGTGTCCCCCACAACCGTGGCGTGATGGGCATCGGAATTCTTTCCTCCGTGATGACCCTCTTCAATGTATTTCTTCGCATTGTCCCAGGCTCCGCCGGAGTTCGACATAAACACTGCGAGAACAAAACCGGAACCGAGACCGCCGATAAGGAGGCCCAGAACACCGGCCACGCCGAGCAGCACGCCCGTGAGGACAGGAACGATTATGGCGATGAGGGCCGGGAGAAGCATCTCGTGCTGGGCTGCCTTCGTGGAGATCTCCACGCAGCGCTTGTAGTCCGGAGTCCCCTCGCCTGTAAGGATACCCTTGATCTCACGGAACTGACGGCGCACTTCGACCACCATCTTGGACGCTGCGCGTCCGACGGCGTTCATCGTAAGGCCGCAGAAGAGGAACGCCATCATCGAACCGATGAACACGCCCGCGAGCACGGTCGGGTTCATCAGAGAGACGTTGTATGCGTTCAGCACATCGAGAATGCTCGCCGAGGCGGCGTCGATCTTTCCAGCGACTCCGTCAATCATTGCCCCGGTGCGGGCGAGCGCGATCTTGATTTCCTCGATGTACGAGGCCAGGAGGGCCAATGCGGTGAGGGCTGCGGAACCGATGGCGAAGCCTTTTCCGGTAGCTGCGGTGGTGTTTCCGAGGGCATCGAGCACATCCGTGCGCTCGCGCACCTCAGGGTCGAGTTCCGACATCTGGGCATTGCCGCCGGCATTGTCGGCTATCGGGCCGTAGGCATCCGTGGCGAGCGTGATTCCGAGCGTGCTGAGCATACCGACAGCGGCGATGGCTACGCCGTAGAGGCCGCGTGAAAGGTTAGTGGCTGTCAGCATATTGGCGACGTCGAAGTTGATGGCGCAAAGGTAAGCCAGGATAATGGCCACAACGATGGCGATTACCGGTATCGCCGTGGAAACCATTCCGAGGCCCACGCCGTTGATGATGACGGTGGCAGGGCCCGTCTGGGACGCCTCAGCAAGCTTCTGGGTCGGCCTGAACGAATGGGATGTATAATATTCAGTAGCCTTGCCGATTATAACGCCGGCCGCGAGGCCCGCGATAACCGAAAGCGAAAGCTGCCACCAGTTGTCGAATCCGAGAATATAGAGGATGAAGAACGTGGCGACGCCGCTCAGGAGAGCCGCGCAGTTGGTGCCCACGCTCATCGATTTCAGAAGCTGGGCCATACCTGCCCCTTCCCTGGTGCGCACGGTGAAGATACTTATCACAGAAAGGATTACGCCGAAGGCTGCGATGAGCATCGGAGCGAGAATCGCCTTCATCTGCATAGCCTCGCCGTCCAGGAAGAAGGCGGAGGCGCCGAGAGCCATAGTGGAGAGTATCGAGCCGCAGTAGGACTCGTAGAGGTCAGCACCCATACCGGCCACGTCACCGACATTGTCACCTACATTGTCCGCAATGGTGGCAGGGTTGCGCGGGTCGTCCTCCGGAAGGTCGCTCTCGACCTTGCCCACGATGTCCGCTCCGACGTCAGCGGCCTTGGTGTAGATACCTCCGCCGACACGTGCGAAGAGAGCCTGCGTGGAAGCACCCATACCGAAGGTCAGCATCGTCGTGGTAATGACCACAAGAGCCTGAGCGTCAGTTCCTTCGAAGATGCGCAGCACCACGAACCAGAGCGAGATGTCCAGGAGTCCGAGACCGACTACGGTCAATCCCATAACGGCTCCGGAGCGGAACGCTATCTTGAGACCGGCGTTGAGAGAGCGGCGGGCCGCATTGGCCGTACGGCCGGATGCATAAGTCGCGGTTTTCATTCCGATGAAGCCTGCGAGGCCGGAGAAGAATCCGCCGGTGAGGAACGCGAACGGCACCCAAGGGTTCTGTACGCCGAATCCGTAAGCCAGAATTGCGAAAAAGATGGCAAGAATCACGAATACGATGGTGACGACTTTGTATTGCTGCTTGAGATAAGCCATTGCACCTTCACGTACATACTGAGCGATTTGTTTCATAGTCGGTGTGCCTTCGTCTTCCTTGCGCATCTGATGATAAAACCAGCCTGCAAAAAAAAGCGCTATCAGCGAAGCGGCGGGCACCAGGTAGAAAAGTAAATTCATAGATTTTTTAATTATTGTTTTTAAATCGTTTAAGGTTGCAAATATATAAATTAATTAAATAAAAAAAGAGGATTGCAGAATAATTCTGCAATCCTCTTGATTCTTTTGTGCTGTGTTCGCTTACTCAGCCTTAGGAGCCTCTGCTTCCGGAGCCTCTGCCACAGGAGCGGCAGCTTCAGGAGCGACAGTCTCTTCAGCCTTCTTCGCACGGCTTCTGCGGGTAGTCTTCTTCGCAGCCTTAGGAGCTGCTGCAGCTGCCTCGTTGAAGTCAACGAGCTCGATGAGAGCCATCTCCGCTGCATCACCCTGACGGAAACCTACGTGAAGAACACGTGTGTATCCACCCGGACGGTCAGCGATCTTGGGTGCGACGTTGCGGAAAAGTTCTGAAACGGCCTCCTTGCTCTTCAGATAGCTGAAGACAACGCGGCGGGAGTGGGTCGAATCGTCCTTGGACTTTGTGATGAGCGGCTCCACGTAGCTCTTGAGGGCCTTGGCCTTGGCTACTGTGGTAGTGATCCTCTTCTCGAGAATAAGGGAAGAAGCCATATTCGAAAGGAGAGCCTTGCGATGAGCGCTCTTGCGACCAAGATGGTTGATTGCTTTATTGTGCCTCATTTTTATACTTGCTTTTTCTTAACTTCAATATTGTACTTGGATACATCCATTCCGAATGTAAGCTTCATATTGTCCACGAGAAGGTCGATCTCGTTCAG
>CAVFAZ010000081.1:0-9804 GCA_963620825.1 Kurthia senegalensis | reverse complement strand
CCTTGTACATCTCCTTCTCGTTGTCCTGCATATAGTAGTTCTCCGCTTTCTGCAGGATCACCTTGATGCCAGGCTCGCTGAGGTACTTGATGAGCGGCTGGTAACGCGGAAGGGCCTTGAACGCGCGGTAAAGCAGGGTCGCGCCGCCGTCTTCCTTGTTGTCGATATAGTTGTCAGCCGAAGCGTCTCCGGCAGCAATCTTCTTTTTCGCGGCGTTCAGGATCTCGTTCACGAGGGCGCGCTGGCTGTTGTAAAGCCTCTCGACGTAAGGTCTGAACTCCATAAACTGGTCATCATCAGAGGTTTTCGCGGTAGGACCGGAAATGATGAGAGGGGTACGGGCGTCATCGATGAGAACGGAATCGACCTCATCCACGATGGCGTAGTGATGCTTGCGCTGCACAAGGTCGGTGGAGTGCATAGCCATATTGTCACGCAGATAGTCGAAACCGAATTCGTTGTTCGTACCGAAGGTGATGTCGCAGTCGTAGGCTCTCTTGCGCTTGTCGCTATTCGGCTCGTGCTTGTCGATGCAATCGACGGAAAGGCCGTGGAACATATACAGAGGGCCCATCCACTCCGAGTCGCGCTTGGAGAGGTAGTCGTTCACGGTCACGACGTGCACACCCTTGCCCGCGAGAGCGTTCAGGAAGACCGGGAGCGTAGCCACGAGAGTCTTGCCTTCGCCGGTCGCCATCTCGGCAATCTTGCCCTGATGCAGAACGATACCTCCGATGAGCTGGACATTGTAATGAACCATATCCCAGGTGATCTCGTTGCCGCCGGCCACCCAATGGTTGTGATAGACAGCCTGGTCGCCGTCGATCTCCACGAAGTCGTGCCCGATGCTCAGGTCGCGGTCGAACTGCGTCGCACTCACTCTGATCGACTCGTTCTCGGCGAAGCGGCGCGCGGTCGATTTCATAATCGAGAAAGCTTTCGGCAGGACTTCGTCCAATGCCTTTTCGATGGCTTCGTCTTCATCTTTGACGAGTTTGTCCGATTCAGTGGCCAGTTTTTCCTTCTCGGAAACCGGAATGTCGCCTTCGAGCTCCTCCCTGATCTTCGCGATGCGCTCCTCGAACGGAGCCTCAGTCTCGCGGAGATACTCTTTCAATTGCGTGGAAGCGGCTCGGAGCTCATCGTTTGAGAGCTTGTCAATCACCTCATACTCAGCGAGTACCTTGGCGAGGAGCGGTTTGACTGCCTTCATATCGCGCTCCGCCTTGGAGCCGAATATCTTTCCTATAACATCTGCTAATGCCATAATTTTCCTTTCTTTATTTCTGCGTAAGTCGCACAATCGTACAAAGATAAAAAATTTCCTCGGTTAATACAAAGATGTTGCCCGTACAGATGGATGACATTTTGTCAGAAATTGGAATTTGCGGTGACATTGAAAACTGAGACTTTAAACAGCATGCGGGGTGAAAATGCCGTCATTTTCACCCCGCAAGTCAGCGCTGTTATGAATTATCACTCGGTTACCCGCTCGAACTTTTCAACGTAGTTGAGGTAGTGCGACATCTGTGCGTCACTTGCTACGCCAAGACCCTTCGCGTAGAAGATCACTTTCATCATTTTGCTCATAGCCTCAGCAGTGATGGAGCTGTCGGAGCCAGGAGATGCGATTATGTAGTCAACTCCGAATCCATCCGTACGCAAGGCAGGGAATAAGAAGAAGCCCACTCCGTGCTGATTCTGCGCGGTGACAGTATTAACATTCAGACTGGGATACCTCTGGTTCAGCTCTTCATCGATACCGTACTCGGCGAGAGTCTCGATCTTGTCAACGACAGGATAGTTACCCTTGACGACAACTTCAGGTACATCGACTTTGAATGTAATCTGGGTAGGAATGACGAAATTCAAGTCCTGCGACCATCCGCCCACGTGACCGTATTTGTCGGTGACGGTGAGTTTGTTGGTGAAGGTCTCGTATTTTTTGTCTGAACCCTGCTCGAAGAGGGTCTTCATCGGATCCTGGCTTATATCAGGAATTGCATAGTACATTTCTGTCAGACCGGCTGAATATACACCGTCGAAATCGGTGTTCTTCTGCTCGCAGGCGATTTCCACGGACTCTTTTTCGAGCTGGATTTCCACGTTGCTGATGTATTTTTTATAATCGTACTGGATTACGGAACCTGTGGAAGCTTCCTTGTAGGTACGGGCAAGGAGATACCACTTGACTGCGTTTACATCATCGGAAGACAGAACAAGAGAATCTCCGCCGGCTGATGTGAAGGTGCCTGCGTGAAGGCTGAGGGACTGAGGAGACCAGGCGAAGATGGCGTCGCTCGGCTGAGGGATCTGCGTAATGACGAAAGTCTCGGATGAAACATAGGCGGTCTCGCCGTTCTCATCTTCGTACTTGCATACGAGAGCCAGGTTGGAGCAGTCGATGATGTTCTTTTCGCTCTGGGCCCTTACCAGGACAAGGTACTGACCTTCAAGGGCTTCATTGTTCAGAGTGTCGGCTACTACACCGGCGATCGAGTAATTCTCAGTATTCTGGACATAAGGAACACCCTTTGTCGCGTCATCAGCCTTGGTAGCTGCGCTCTCTCCAAGGTATTTTATCTCTGCGTCGCTGTACTGTGCATCATAAACGCGGGAGTCGATGCAGTCCAGGGTAAGGTTTTCAGCGGTAAGCTTGGCTGAGGAAGGATTGACGCGAAGGCGGATAGCTACGGTATCACCGGCTACAACCTGCTCAGGAATTGAGAGGAATACGAATCCGGTCGGGTTGATGACCTCTACGGTCGGTTCTTCAGGCTGCACCGGTTCGTCAGGAGTTGTGTTCTTTTCGTTGCAGGAAACCAGAACGGCGGCTGCAATCGCAAAAAGGCTTATAAACTTTTTCATAATTTTAAATACACTATATGTACACATTCTACGCAGATTCGGGATTCAATCTCAAATTGCGGGCGCAAATGTACACTTAATTTGGCGATAGCCAAAACTTTAATCGTTTTTCACAGGTGCTGATTTCGAGAAATTTACGAGAAGCACTCCGCCGAGAACCGCGAGGGTGGCCAGGATTTTCGGCCAGGTCAGGGTATCCATTCCGACGATGATGCTTATCGAGATGGCGAAAAGCGGCTGAAGGTAGGAGTACATACTGACCAGAGTCGGGCGTATGTATTTCTGTCCCACCGGAATAAGGAAGTAGGATATGAATGTCGCGCAGATGATAAGGTAGCCGAGTTCGAGGACGAAGCTGCCGCTGACACTTGAGAAGTCAAAAGCTGCGATTTCGGCCGCGGAGAACGGCAGGGACATCAGAAAGGCGAAAAGGAATATCCATTTCATGAATGTGACTACGGAGTAGCGCGAGATCAGCGGGCGGAAGATGCCGAGATAGAGCGCGAAGCCGAGGCCGTTCAGGATGGCGAGAACATATCCCCAGACGGAGGATGTTTCAGGGCCTGAGGTGGAGGTTTTGCTGGTAAGTATCAGAAAGACAATACCTGTGAAACTGAGCATCACTCCGCCGACTTTCTTTCCGGTGATAGGTTCCTTGAGAGCGATGGCGGCGATGATCATCGTGAAGATCGGGGTCACGGAACTTACTACGGACCAGCCCATCGGGGTGATTATCGGGCTTGCCGTAAGGAAGGTCATCTGGGTGAGAAAGAAGCCCAGAAGGGAGGCCAGGAGTATCTTCGGATAGTCCTTTTTTGCGACTTTTTCCGCCGGACGGAAGAATGAGATGATCCAGAAAAGCAGGCCGGCGCCCAGGGAGCGGAGGCAGAAGATGGCAATCGGAGAGAGGAGATGGCCGGAGGTCAAGTCCTTGGTGGTGATAATGTTGACTCCGAAGATGGCGTAAGCCACGAAACAGGCGAGGTGCCCGATCAATACTTTTCTTTCCTTCATAACATTCTGACCGGCAAACTTCCCGGCCGGCATAACATTCTATCCGTCTGCGGAATCAATCCGCCTCAAAAAGAGCCGCAAATATAAGAAGATGTTTGGAAACATTAGTAACTTTGCGGCCCGAAAAATGACACTTTATTATGCAATGGTTGTGGACAATACTACTATTGATAGGTTCTAACATCTGTATGACGGCAGCCTGGTACGGCCATCTGAAGCTGCAGGAGATGCATATTTCCGATTCCTGGCCGCTCATAGCCGTGATTCTCTTTTCCTGGGGTATCGCGTTCTTCGAGTATTGCCTGCAGGTGCCGGCGAACCGCATCGGCTCCAACATAAACGGCGGTCCGTTCTCGCTGATGCAGCTCAAGGTCATTCAGGAGGTCGTTTCCCTTACGGTCTTCACGGTCATAGTGATGATCTTTTTCAAGGGCGAGACCATTCACTGGAATCACATCGCCGCCTTCATCTGCCTCATAATGGCCGTCTTCTTCGTTTTCCTGAAGTAATGTTCAGCGGCCCCCAGTATTAAAATTGGAAATATATGAAGGTCTGGAGGTCGGAGGTGACGAACTGGCAGATGACGAAAACCGCGAGAGCGCAGGCGAGTACCATCAGAGGCAGCGGCATACTTGCGAACCAGATGCGGTAGCGGCGCTTGAAGCGCTCCGGCAGCCAATGTATCAGCATTCCCGCGGCGAACACCAGCAGAATCCCGAGGTGCTGCTGCACCATCTGCGGAAGGAGTGACAGGTCCCACTCCCCTCCTATGCGCTCCACCATATTCTTCGCCGTATTCCACGCCTGCTCATTCGCCTCGGCTGGATCCAGATTCGACCCGCTGCGGAAGAAAAGTCGCGTGAAGGTAATGAAAATGAAGGTCATAGCCACCGCCCAGGAAGTCTCCAGCCAGGAGAACGCCGCCTTGAAGTGACAGAGATGATACAGCATCCGCACGGCAGCCCCGACGAAAATAATCAGCGTCCAGACGAAGAACATATTGAACACCGAAGCCCCGTACCAAGTCTTCAAGCCATAGAAAATCAGACAGATAAGTCCGATGATGAGAGTCCTGAAATACACGTTGCAGCTCTTCCAGAAACGGTAAATCAGCATACCCAGACCGTTCAGTCCGCCCCAGATCATAAAGTTCCAGCTGGCACCGTGCCACAGACCTCCGAGCAGCATCGTATCCATACGGTTGATGTCCGCGATCAGCTCCTTGCGGTACCTCTTGCAGAAGGCGATGAGAAGAGTCAGCACCGCCGCGACCACGCACACCACGCCGAACACCCACCAGTTTTTGGCGAGCGCCGAAGCGAGGAACGCGATGCCCAGGATGATGGCATATGAGCCGAAAGTACCGTTACGGTTGCCTCCGAGCGGGATATAGAGGTAATCCTGCAGCCACTTGGAGAGCGAAATGTGCCAGCGTTTCCAGAACTCGCTCGGGTTGCGCGCCTTGTACGGAGAGTTGAAGTTCTTCGGCAGATAGAAGCCCATCAGCATAGCGACGCCAGTGGCGATATCAGTGTAGCCGGAGAAGTCCGCATAGACCTGCAGGGAGTAGCAGAACAGCGCCGTAAGATTCTCAAACCCCGTGTAAAGCAGCGGATTCTCAAAGACCCGGTCGCAGAAATTCACAGCGAGGTAGTCGCTGAGTATCAGCTTCTTGGCAAGACCGTTCAGAATCCAGAACACCGCGATGCCGAACTGCCTCCGTCCCAGAAAGAACGGCTGGTGCAGCTGCGGCATAAACTCCTTCGCGCGCACGATAGGCCCGGCGACCAATTGAGGGAAAAAGCTCAGGTAAAAGCCGAAATCCAGGAAGTTGCGAATCGGCACAATCGTGCGCCGCGAGACATCGACCACGTAGCTGACCGCCTGGAACGTGAAGAACGAGATGCCTACAGGCAAAAAGATCGAATCCACGCTGAAGGTCGGCGAGCCGACCAATGTGTTCCCTACCGCCGCGAACAGGTCGCGGACAATGAATTCCGTTCCGAACAGGTTGTTCACGACGTCCGTTATGAAGTACGCGTACTTATAGTAACAGAGCAGCGACAGATCGACTATAACGCTCAGTGTTACAATGATTTTCCTTCCTATTTTTCCTTCTGCGGCGGAAAGGACCCAGCCCATCGCGTAATTGAATGCTATGACGAATCCGAAGAGTATCAGGAAAAGCCCGCTGGTCTTGTAATAGAAGAAGAGGCTGACGAAGAAAAGGAAGGCGTTGCGAAGCAGAACTTTGTTGCGGAAAACGCAGAGAAAGGCCAGAACCAGAGCGAAGAAAGCCCAGAAGTAGAACTGCGTAAACAGCAGAGGATGAGCCTGATCAAAGGAGAACAGGTTCTTTATGAAATCTATGGCTACTTCTTTGAGTCCCATCACTTGCCCGGCTTCATCAAATGTTCCGCATATCTGTCCATCAAGGCGTTGAAGAGCAGGTCCCCCAGCACTTCATATCCGGATTCCGTGAAATGGATCTTGTCCCTCCGGGCAAGCCCTGCCGTCTCCCATTTCCGCATCGATCCCAGGCCTCCCATTATTTCGAACTGGTCCCAGACACCGGTCCCGAGGTCTTTTCCCAGACGCAGAAAAGCCTTTTCAGCCACGGCTCCGTTAGGGTTTGTGACATAGCCCTTGTTTCGAATCCGGCGGCAGGAATCGTTGTTGGTCAAAAACAATATCGCGCAGTCAGGAGCCACGGAATGTATTCTGTCTATCAGACGTTTATATTTAGCCACGAACTCATCTTCGGAGAAGTTCGGGCCCGATGCATCGTTGATTCCGATACCGAAGATTATAAGGTCCGGATGCAGAAGCGCAAGGTCCCGCTCCAGGTCGGGGCATTTCGCATAAGAGCCTAAGGATGCTCCGTTTACGCCTATTTCAGAGACAGAGATTCCCGGACGGGAACTGATGAGCTGAAGCCCCGTGAGAGTAAATTCGCCTGAACCTCGGGTCATGACCTTCACCGAATCTGTAAAGGCAGGAAGAGCGAAAAGCCACGAAGAGTCATTGGACGCTTTGCGGCCGCTCAAAGTATCGGTCGCACAGACGACCAATGGTTCGCGCGAGGCGCTGGTGTAGCCGAGCACGCGGACGGAATCGAAGCTGAATTTCGGCTCCCCTATCCAGGGGTCACGAGCGACGGCGGTCACCTGGACGTAGGCTCTATCCTCGCTGGTCGAGAGTGCCATTCCGGTGAGTCCCAGGCTTTTATCCGGAGTGCGGGAGGTATTTTTAGTCGCCTTCCAGAAGCCGCTGCAGGTCGTAGTGAAGCTGGAAGGATTGTTCGTATGGGCGGCGGAGAACGGGAAAAGCAGGCCGCGGCCGCCGTCAAGGTACGGACGGAGCGAGAGCAGGTCGTTGCGAAGGCGCCTGGTGAAGGTTCCCGCCTGCACGTGCGAACCTCCTATATGTATGATATTCAGATGACTGGCTCCGAGAAACAGAACAGAATCCATCTTGGTCCAAAGTCTCTCGAAGGATGAAGAATCGCCCGGAAACTGGATGCAGTTGCGCTGCAGCTTGGCGAAATCCAGTTCCGGAACGCTCTTGTGAAGCGTCTGCGCGGAGACTGTCAGCAGCGGCAGAATGAGCAATGAAAATATCAGAACGGCTTTCTTCATAATACTTCGACGCTTTGGGGTTCCGGCTGCGCCGTCAGCACGCTGTCACGAAGCAATAGGCTGTCCGTCAACGTTTTAGGAGGATATAAACTGTCACGCAGATGATTCATATATCCTGCGACCTTCCCGTCGGAAAGTTCCTGGCGGAGTTTATAGAAGTCGTGGTAGAGCAGGAAGGACTTGGAAAGGGCGTTTCCGATTTCGACGGCTCCGAGATGCGTGAAATGGATGTAGTCCGGGCCGCCGAGGGCCGGGCTATGCGCCGCCCATTTCTTCATCGAGCCTGCGCCGCCCATAACCGAGAAAGTGTCCCAATACGCCACGCCGTTCTTCAAACAATTGACTTTCAGCGAGTCATTGAGGTCGGAAAGCAGCGGCCAGGTCACAAGTTCACCGTCCACGCTCGTGCACATATCGGCCGGTCCCACGAACATCAATTGGGCGCCCGGGGCGACCGACTTGAAATAGTCGAACTGGGACACGATTCTGCGGACGTAGCTCGAGATGCCTTTGCGGGAGCTGAGTGAGGGCATCGCATTGCCGCCGAACTGCAGTATAATCAGGCGGGTATCGGTCTTGGAGAGGCTCTCGCGCATCACTTCGCGATTAATCGAAGAGAAGATGTATCCCGCGCAGCCGCGAAGCGGAACGTTATCGACGGTTATGCCGCCGCTACGGTCATCGAGCGCAATGCCATAAACTTCCGCATTGCCTTCGAAGGTGATGCTGCCGCGCTCCACGTCCCTCGGGAGGTCCCAGGTAAGGAGCGTGACTCCGTCTTTTGCCGAGTCAATCTGTGCGCGCAGAGGAGGGAGCGTGTCGCATTTAAGATGGGCTGTAAAGCCGGCTGAATTCTGCCCGAGAAGGACGGAAACCTTTGATATTGACTTGACCCGCTCCTGACAGTAACGGTTTTTCGTGCGGTTGAAGCTGAAGGTTCCACTGCCGGAAACCTGCGTAAACTGCGTCAGCGGGCCGTAGCGTTTGTGCTCGGCCTTGCGGGTCAGGGAATCGCCGACAATCGCGTAGCGGGTGAGGCTTCCGGAGGCGCTCTGGGCGAGCGAGACGGTCGGAATCCTCTGGATCATAGGCACCATTCCCGGGCCGGAGCCTCCGAAACGCTGCTGGAGATCCTCGCGCAGCACGGCCGAGATGCGGTCCATTTCCAGCTGGGAATCACCGTAATGCAGGATTCTCAGCGTCCGTCCGGAGTCCGCCGAGTGCGCCGCATCGACAAATAGCGAGTCGAAGAAGGTATAGTCGTCATCCGGCAGCGAAATGCGGTTCGGGTTGCCGTTGATATAATCGAAATAGTAGCGCAGGGTGTCCCGCGAGCCCTCCGGCATCTCGTAACTTTTCTGCACGGCAAGAAGCACGGAATCAACGTTCACTTCAGAGGTAGTATCCTGAAGCTCAGCAAGATACGACTCGTAAGACGGGTAGCGGAGCTTCAGCCCTCCGACTTCCAATCCCTTCGACGGGAAGAAGTACCAGAGGGCGAAAAGCAGAGCGAACACTGCCAGCATAAATATAAGTATCTTGCTTCGACTCATAGCTTAATGCTTGTAAATCAAGAGTTTGCGTCCCTCGCGGATAAAATCGCCCGAGAGTCCGTTCCAGCGTTTCAGGTCCGACACCTTTACTTTATACCGGGCGGCTATCCCGCCCAATGTGTCGCCGCTGCGGATTGTATAGGTAATCTTATCGACATTGGCCGCCTGCGCCTTGCGAAGCGAGTCCAGGCGTGCCTTGCGCGCAGAAGCCTCGGCGTGCAGCAGCGCTTCCCGTTCAGCTCTGCGCGACTCGGCGAGAGCCTCCAGCCCCTCGAACGCGTTGTGCGCAGGGACCAGCTCGAACTTGCTTTGAGCCTCACGCAAGCTCTTGATTATCAATGCGTCCGCCAATTCCGTACTGTCCCGCAGGCTCGCTGCCGCGGTAGGGCTCCCGGCGTATGCCACGATGGCTCTGTCCCAGTCTCCGAACCGGGAGTAGAGTTCCTGGAGACGGTCCAGGGCGATGGCAGTGGAGATTCTGAGGTCAGTTCGGATGTCTTTTGCCGTGGAAATTGAATCTGGTGCAGAAGTCTTGTCCTGAGTTTCAGATGCATTTTCTGACGGAACGTTTTCTCCTGTCATTTCAGGATGAAGGCCCGCCCAGCGGAGAGCGTCAAGGGCCGGAATGGCCCAGATGCCCGCCCTGTCGCGATCCGATGCCCGGTCCGCCAGGACGTACGGCAGATAGAGAATCCTTTCCGGCATCTCCCTCATAGCAAGCTCAATCCTAA
>CAVFAZ010000080.1:0-5304 GCA_963620825.1 Kurthia senegalensis | reverse complement strand
CGGAGGTCATACCCTGGAGGACAGCGTCGATACGGTTGTGTGACTGGGTCTTCAGATCATCGGATGTGATGGAGGAGATGGCCGCTGTCACGACGCTCTTCTTCTGGACACCGTAACCCACGACCACTACGTCGTCGAGCCAGGTATTATCCTCTTCCAGGGTGAAATTGACGATGGTACGGTTGCCGAGGACAGCGGTGGCGGATTTCATTCCGACCGACTGGGCTACCAGGACAGTTTCAGGCGTCAGCTTGCCCGTGAGGACATAGTTGCCATCCGCATCTGTACTGGTGCCGTGGCTGGTCCCCTGAATGAGGACTGCAGCGCCGATGACCGGTTCTCCGGCCGCATCCTTAACTGTACCCCTTACTTCCTGGGCGTGTGCAATCGCACCCCCCCCTACGCACAGGGCTACGAGAGCCAGGGCGATTTTATGAACAAGGTGTTTCATTTGGATTAATGGTTAAAAGTTAGTTATAGTAATTGTATAAATATGCGGTCAGCCTCCTTTAAAGGAGCAGACAAAATTAAGCAAAGCGTCTGAACCTTCAAAAGATTCAGACGCCTGTGGCCTCAAAAAGTGGATTCGTGAAATCCAATAGATTATGACTCAATATAAAACGTATTGCAATAAGTGGTTTCCGAGTGGTCTCTAAGTGGGCTTTCCGGTACTCGCGGAGCCCAGAGTCTTTACAATATCTTCGAAGTCGTCCCTGTCCGATATTGCGGCGTTTTTAATCTGCGCTCTATAATTATAAATCGTGTTTACGGAGTATCGGAGGAGCGATGCAATGTGCGAGGACTGGGTGATTCCGAGGCGGATGAGAGCGAAAATGCGGAGTTCGGTATTAAGCAGTTCGTCCTTTTTCAGCTCGATGCGCGCATCGGGCCGCAGCAGGTCGTTGAATTCACTCACAAAGTTCGGATACAGCTGCAGGAAAGCGTTGTCGAAAGCCTTGTAGAAGGCCTTGACCTCCGCATCAGCCTCGGAGCGCGGCACGAATTTGCGGAGCTTGTCTATATAATCAGAGCACATCGAGAGAAAAAGTCCTATGTACTCCTCCTTGGCAGTATTCGCCTCAGAGAGCTGAGTGATAGCGAGTTGCAGCTTTTCGTTGCTCTCCGCCAGCGAGTCGGAATACTCCCGGATCCGCGAGTTCATCGCAATGATCTGCGTGTGCGAGGCGCGCAGCCTGCGGTTCAGCTTGACCACCATCGCCAGTATGATGAAGAGGCCTGCGGCCAATATGGATATGGCTATCAGGAGGGTGCGTATCATCGATACGTGACGCTTCTGCGAGGCGAGGAATGCGTTCTCTATTTCGGGAAGGCTGAGCGCGATCTGCCATGGACGCAGTTTGGAGTTGTAGTACAGGGCGTCCTGAAGCGAAATCTGTGTGTAGCTGAAGGCCCGGGCTATATCGATATTGTCCTGAAACAATATCTGTGCTAGGCAGAAGAGAGAGGCATTGTCCTTTACGGAAGCTCTGGTGTCTGCGATTGCCGAACGCAGAAACCAGATGGCGGAGTCATCCCGTCTGCCCAGATCACGACAGGCAACTGCCTGATAATAAGCGGATATGGCATAGTCGTGAGTGGAGGGATTGATCGCGTCAAGCGATCGGGTGAGGACGGAATCCGCCTTTTCTGCCTTGCCGAGACGGAGATATTCCTGCGCGAGCATCTGCTGGTGCAGCGGGAGAGAGTCGTCTGTCATCGCGATGATGGCTGCGCGGTAGTATCCGACTTTTTCGAGCATACGTGCGTGGCCTTCGGCGGTGGGGGAGTATTCAGCGAAGTCGGCGTTGAATCTCTGCTGGTATTCGTACCACTCGAGTGTCTGACCCGAGTCGAGCGCCGTGGTGTCAATCTGGGCTCCGATGTTTGAACTTTCGAGGTACATTCCGCTGACACAGAGCAGCATAGCCCGACGGATCATTACGTCGGAAATTCTGTGGGAGTCATTCAGTTTCCGGGCGATTGAGTCCTGTTTTTCCAGGGCTCCCGCCGCCTGGCTGAAACTGTACGGGAAACTTTCCTTATATATCTGCCCCCAGAGTTCATAGGCTGTTCCGTCAGGGGTGGAAGGGTCAGCAGCGCGCTCTTTCAGAGTCTCCAGCAGCTGGTCCTTGGCCGCGTTGAATTCGGGTGCCATCGCGAGGGTGGCGTCCAGACGGTCCAGTTCCCTGTACAGGGCGCGGGGGACAGTTCCGGCCGAACAGAGGGTAAAAAGTATCAATATAAAAGCAAATATGCGTTTCACGCTAACAAAATGTCTTATTTTTTGCCAAAGATAACAAATAATCTCTATATTCGTGCGTCCAATTTCTAACCACAGATAATGAAAACCAAATTCAAACTCCCCGACGGAGTGCTCTGTCTGCTTATCGTGATAGGACTTTTCTTCTATCTCGGCAGCGTTATGGGTACGGCCAATATGCTGAATACCATTATGCATACGGCCCACGACCTTCTTCTGAACACCGTATTCTTCCTTATGTCCATCTGCGTCATTATGGGTGCGCTGAGCAAGATTTTCGTGGAGTTCGGAGTGGTTTCCCTCATCGAGAAATGCCTCAGGCCGCTGATGAAGCCGCTTTTCCACCTTCCGGGCGTGGCGTCGCTGGGCGCGGTGATGACTTTCCTTTCGGACAACCCCGCCATCATTTCTCTGGCTCACGACAAGAGTTTCAGCAAGTATTTCAAGAAATACCAATATATATCCCTGACGAATTTCGGTACCGCTTTCGGTATGGGTATGCTGGTCATAGTGTTTATGCTGGGCCAGGGCTTCACCTGGGAGCCGGTTGTGGGCCTGTTCGGAGCGTTCTGCGGCTGTATCGTATCGACGCGGCTTATGCAGCGCTTCATTCTGAAGGCGCGTCCGGAGTTTAAGGATGAGCCGGCTGACGAGAACGCTGAGGCCATAGCGGAGATCGAAACCCAGCAGTATCAGAGCAAGTCAATGTTCACCAGAATTCTGGACGCCGTTCTGGACGGTGGAAAGAGCGGTGTGGAGGTGGGGATGTCCATCATCCCGGGCGTGCTTGTGATTTCCACGCTGGTGATGATGCTGACTTTCGGCCCGGATACCGCCACGGGAGAGTACAACGGCGCCGCCTATCAGGGAACGGAATTCCTGCCCTGGCTGGCTGACAAGATAAGTTTCGTCTTCGAGTGGCTCTTCGGCTTTCACGATCCTCATCTGGTTGCTTTCCCTATCACGGCTCTCGGTGCCGTGGGCGCGGCTCTCAGCCTCATCCCGAATTTTGTGGCCCAGGGCTGGGTCGATGGAAACGCCATTGCAGTCTGCACCGCCATCGGTATGTGCTGGAGCGGTTACCTCAGCACCCATACAGCTATGCTTGACTCTCTCGGCTATCGCGAATTCACCCCGAAGGCCATCGGTGCTCACACCATAGGCGGTCTCTGCGCCGGCATCATCGCCCACCTGGTCTATCTGCTGATTACGCTCCTGTAATTGCGTCAGAGATTCATAAGGTTAGTGTCCAGCCAGCTGAGGCGGCTTTTATAGAAAATCTTGAGATAGTTTAACTCGGCATCGTAAGTCTGGAGCACCTTTTCGTTGGGCCAGACATACACGCTCAGGATATTCCATTTTTCGAAATTCCGATCCTCGGCACCGCACAGGAGCGTGTGCTGTTCATCGATGTAGTCGGTAACAGTTCTGAGTTCGGGAAGAACCTCCTTCCAGCGGGCCTGAACTTTGTCCACGAATGCCGGGTCCTGGAAAAGCCTGTGATACCAGCTCGTGTTCAGTCCCCGGGAGCCATAGTCCTTGATATAGAAGTTCTTGTAGTCGTTTCCGACAGCGGCGTCGAAATAGTTGCAGTTGCCGAGCGTCAGGTCGAAGTCCCAGACGTGGTACATCACAAGCTTGCCTGTCGGAGTCTTGGTCAGGAATGAGCTCTTGCGCAGATTTCCGTCGATATTCTTTACAAGCTCCTGAATTATATAGTAATTCACGAAGGAATCGACATCGATGTATGCAGCGTAACCCTTCTCCGGGTCCGTAAAATCATTGGCCGTCAAGGCCGCCTCGAAATCTTTGAAATACTGGACGGTGGAGTTGAACACCTCGTCTGCCGGCTCGCTCGGGTCGCTGAACATCATCGGGACGCCCATTCCGGTCCAGAAGCAGCGCGGCTCGTCCTGGTTTTCCTCGATCTCCAGGTAGATGTCGCCGGCGTCGGTGTCGATGTTTACGCGGTTCTTGGCGACCTTTTTATGCTCGCTCAGGGTGTAAACGCCTAAATATTCGTCATTTAAATAGACGTCCACGCTGCGCATCCGCGGGGTCCACGCCATTTCGAGGATGCGGGAGATTTCCATCGCTGTGATGTTGCGCAGAAGGGTCTTGTCGGCGTAATTCGCGAGCAGGCACCATTCCTTGTCCTTCGGCATTCCGAGCAGGGCGGCTTTCTCGTCGAGCTTTATCTTGTACGGCTTCTTCGGCATCCCCCAGGTGGAGTTGCCGCGGCCGCGGATGCGCATACGGCCCTCATACAGAGTCTCTTCGCTGTATAAGCAGCTAGGATCTTCCACTTTTATGGAGCCGTTCACGTAATTCTCCTTGTCCAGTATCTGCGCCTTTCCGTCGGTGTAGAGACGTACGGTTGGGATGCTCTTCGGCTTTTCCGGCTCGATGAAAGGAAATTCTATCCGGTTACCGTTGCTTATATATAGGTGCAGGGTGGTCTTGTCGTAGCAGACATACACGGGCTTGGAACTGCGGTCGTCCGTTTCACTCTTGCGGATGCCTGTGATGCTGCCGTCGATCTGCCACATATTGTCGGAGCTCAGGCTGACGGTGGGTATGGCGGAGCCAGTGCGGTCGTAGATGCGGAGGTTGGAGGACCTTATGGAGAGGTCTTCGCTCTGGTCGAAATGGATTATGGTGTGGGTCGATGTCTGCTCCGCACCGGTGTAAACGAGCCCTTTTTCATAGGCGTCGAGAAGGTCGAGGTACTCCTGAACTGGCGGTTCTTCAGGTTCTTCGGTATTGTCAGGCTTACAGGAAACGCTGAGGGTGCAGATGGCTGCGACGGTGGCGAGCAGGGGTTTGATGAAATGTCCGGAGGTCATTTGGCAGTGTTATTTTATTCGGAGTCTGCAAGCTTACAGTTTGCCGGACTCTTCAGTTTCGAAAGTCTGCAAATGTAGGCATTATTTTATACAATGGTATGGGTGGGGTATAAGTGAAGTGTAAAAAATTAAAAAAAGTTTGTCGTATTGAAAATAATTCCTACCTTTGCAGTCCACAAAAGCAACCTCTCACCTTTT
>CAVFAZ010000079.1:0-13598 GCA_963620825.1 Kurthia senegalensis | reverse complement strand
TAAGCACGGAAATCGGGTAATATATCATCGGCTTGTCATAGACGGGGAGAAGCTGCTTGCTGACTCCCTTGGTGACAGGATAAAGACGGGTGCCGCTGCCGCCTGCCAGAACTATTCCTTTCATATCGGTTCTCTATAGATGAACAAATGTAAGCAATAATTTCCTGAAAGGAAAGAGGATGACCTCGGGGCCCTGACGGGCTGGAGGTCATCCTCTCGATTTATGGGGTCTGAAGATTATTTCTTCGTGAGAACGGTTTTGGCCGACCATACATAACTGTACGAATATTCCGTATAGTACGCTGTCCAGTCTGACAGAGTGATTACACCGTCATTGATATTGGCTGTCACTGACGTGGTAGGCGCATTATACGTGCAGAATACGTACCAGTCAAGCCAAGCCTGAGGCTCGAAGGTCAGAGTCGCTGCCGCGGCATCGAATTTGGCCGTCAATGAGTAATCGGCTTTCATAATTCCTGTGACAGTGACCGTCGTATCGTCCACCTTCGTTATGGTTACATCATTCGTCGATGTGAATGCCGTCCAGTTGTAGCCGTCGAAAATCTGTTCGCCGGTGCTGTTCTGGGCATAAGTCCCCACGATGTCATCGACGGTCAAACCGCCTTCCTCTCCGCCGGAGGATTCCCAGACGAAATCATAATAACCACTTGTGCGGTAAGAATAGAACCAGACTTCACCGCCCGCAGACTTGTTTCCGGTGAATGAGGAATATCCGCCGTCAGTATAAATCTTAACCCAACCGCTATCGACAGAATCGCCGGAACCAATCCAGACAGCAGGAAGATAGCTGGCATAACAGTTGATGGCAGTTATGCTCTTGTCTGCATTCACCGTGAAATCGAAATCATATCCGGTCACATTATACCAGTCTTCTATAGTATATGTTCCGTCTTTCCAGGCCACAAGGATAGCTTCCCACTTATTGCCGGCACCGTCGTCCACGGTACCCTTCACGCTCCAGCTTTCCTCTCTGCTGCTCGTCGACGGCCAGGAGAATGTGTACCAGTTGGATGTCCTGTAGTTATACACCATCACATTGCCGCCCTTCTGATTTCCGAGGAAATAAGAGTAGTAATCGGATCCATAGGTCGTGGTATAAAGCTGAACCCAACCGTTATCCGTATCATCGCCTGATTCGACCCAGATATTAGGATAATAATCCTCATAATAGTTTGCAACAGAGATGGAACCGTCATCATTGACATAGAACTCAAGGTCATAACCCTCAACATTGTACCAGTCCCTGATGGTGTAGCTGCCGTCAGACCAGGCGACCATAGTAGCCTTCCAGGTATTGCCGGCACCGTCATCCACGGTTCCCTTGACGCTCCAGCTCTCATCTCTGTCGTTTCTGACCACATCAAACTGGGCTGTAGCCTTTTCGGAGTCGCTATACGCTTCGTCTTCGCTCTGTGCCCAGAGAGTAAGGGTATAGCTGCCAGATGCCAGATTAAGGGTCAGGGATGTATTGGAGGTTTCACCGGTGACTGCCGTATCTTCCTCGGCTATATAACTGTAGCCATAAGAGTCGGCATTCTCCACAGCCTCCCAACTGATTGTGGCTGTTCCGTCACCGGTCTCAATGCTGAGCACCGGCTTTCCGAGCGGCTGGATGGCTCCGGTAGCGCACTGAAGTTCCGCAATGGCAGAAGTGCCGAGAGAAGATCCGGTCGCCTCGGCGAACGCCGAAAGCTGGAAGGTATAGGTCACATTGTCCCTCAAACCCTCTATCACCGCGCTCGTTCCGGAAGTGGTTCCGCCATCGACGCTCGACCCGTCGGGACCGATAAGCTGATAGCCGTACTGGACGGCATCCGCCACCTTGTCCCAAGCGAAAGTAAGAGAGCTGACAGTCGCAGACACGAGCCTCGGCTGAGGAGTGGAGAGCGGAGTCAGATCTTTCTTCGCGGAATCATCGCAGGATATCTCCGCAATGTCGCAGGAAGAAACGGACGCGACACCCAGAGCTGCCAGAACAAGCAGCCCGGCAGTCCTGCGCAGAAAAGACGATATATTATTCATCATTAGTTTCATATCCGATTGATTTTTCGTTTGTTAATACGGCTTTATGAAGTCCGTCTCATTCCAGTAGGCATAGATGTACTCCCAGCCGTCATATTTGCCGGTGGAGGTGTTGATGTATGCCGTAAGGAAAGCATCCGGAGAGCCGGCACCATCCATCTCGATACCTGAATATGTGTACGTACGATAGATGAACATACCTGTCACAGTATCCGGTGAGCCGTCAGGTGTCCACGCACAGTAGTTGCCGGAATCATCCCTGAGACTCCAGTAAGGATAACCGTCATCTGTAGGCTCCTCGGCATAGTGGTCCAGAGGACTGAGCTCGCCTGTCCAGGTACTGGTATCCTCAGGGTCAAAATCCTCATCGTTTATGCTGAAACTCAAATCAAATCCGGTACCGAGGAAATTCTCGATACGGAAACGGTTGAAACCGTCGAGCCAATAGATGTCGGATGTAATCTGGGAATCCAGCACAGCCGAAAACCAGAACAGAGCGTTCTGCACCACTTTTTTCCATTCGGAAACAAGAACCTTTCCGGAGAACAGTTCGGAGCCGTCGTGAATGGCGTAAGGATTGGCGGCATCGCCGCCGAGACGGATTATGAACTGCTGCTCTTTCTTCGCAGGCATATTCTGGAGGGAGATGGTAAGTTCCGCCGTGGATTCACCGGCCTCGAATTCGACTGTAGATGGAATCTGGAACGGCTCGTCCTGGAATTCCACAGTCACCGGAACACTGGCCGCAAAGTCGGACTTCATACGCCCGACCTCGAGAGTGAGGCTCGTGACATCGTTGCCGAGGATGTATTCGGAAGCATTGGAAGACAGAAAATAGGCCTCGATGCTGTCCGGATCGGGTTCCGGGCCGGGCTCATAGCCCCCGCTCTTCTGGCAGGCGGTCAGAGTCAACCCCAGAAAGGCGAGCGCAGCATAAAGATATGTCTTGATATTATGATTCATAGCCTTTTATCATTTAATTATTGTGAAATGATGGAACCTGAGGCATCCGGGTTGAGTATCACTGCCAGGTTGTTATCCCTCTCGTAGATAGGGATGTAGTAGTTCATCCACGGAGCGACATAGCCGGCCTTGGTGTTGAGTCTGTGGGCCGAGATGTAATTGGTGTCCGTGTATGACCTGGTGATAGGCAGGGCAAGACGCTTGTAAGCGAAGAAGTTGATGCCCTCTCCCCAGAACTCGATACGTCTCTGGACCATAAGTTCAGTGATGAAGGAGCTCATATCGCTTGCCGAGCATTTGTACTTGCCTTCCCTGTAACGATAGGTGTTTATGAAGTCCGTCATCTCGGAAGCTGCCGCAGCAACGCTCTGGGTATGGGCGATGGCCTCAAAATAGATGAAGTACATCTCTTCGACCCTCATCAGCGGAAGCGATGCGATGAGTCCGTTCTCGATGGAACTTTCAGCGCCGCCGCCTGCACGGAACTTGAGATTGGCATAGGCTGGAAGTTCTTTCCAGGACTCGGCGTCAAGATCGGTGCGGTACTTCGAAGGTATCGGAGTCTTGCCGGCATCAGAAGGATCGATCCAGCTGGCCTTGCGCCAGTCGTCGTCCGAAATCTTGTCATAGAGGGACTTGCCGATGCAGCGGAAAGCGCTTCCGTATCTGGCCATAGACCAGGTAGGCTCCGAAGTCATCTGAGCCACGAAGGAGCAGTAATAGTACGATGTGTTGACCTCTTCCTTCGATGTCACATAGGTTCCGAGCATCCAGGACGGCTGAGCAGTATTGAAACCGGTCTTGGAATCCATCCACTGGTCTTCGGTGATAGGGGTGTAACCGCGCGCTATAGCCTTTTGTGCATATTCGGCAGCCTTGGCATAACAATCTGTCGCGGTACTGATGCCCAGGTCGTCATAGCCGTCATCCGAGCCTTCAGTCTTCTTCTGCTTCGCAAGGGCGGATGCGTCCTTGTCGAAACGGCTGGCCATATCGAGCCAGAGACGTGCCTTGAGACCGTAAACCACGCCGAGATCCACATTGGCGGTGGTGAGCTGCTCATAACCGTCGAGATATCCCTCCGCACGGTTGAGGTCAGTCATAATGAAACGGTACATCGTGTAGAAAGGAGCGCGCGGATTGTTCTTGAGTTCCGTACTGGTGGTGGTCTCAAGTATGATAGGCACCGTAAGCCCCATAATCTTGCTGCTTTCGGCTTCCTCGTTCAGATAGGATACCTCGGTCTTGCGGTACTCGAACATTGCCGCAAGATCCATATACATCAGCGCGCGGATGCCGAGCGCCTGCCCGAGGCTGTGCACGGCCGTAACGGTGGCATTGTCCGGGTCCGGGACAAGAGCGATGACATTGTTGGCATTCCTGATGAAGGAATAGTAATAGTACCAGGTGTAGTAGGATTCATAGCTGAGGGAAGTCCCGGCCTCCTCGTAACTCCAGTAGTCATAATACGCATCATATACAGGGAAATCCTCACCCAGCACTTCCCGCATATACATCTGACAAGGATAGCCCCAGTCATTGGTATTTGCTGAAGTTCCCCAGGTATCGTAATCCATAAAGAAGGACGAAAGTCCGCTCAGCATATACTCCATAGAGGAAGATGATTTCTCTATCTGTTCCGGCGTAGCCACGGTGGTAGGGAATGTTTCCTCTATGCAGCCGCAGGCGCAGCAAGCCAGTATGGCGGCCGCACCGATATTTGCCATATATCTTTTCATAATCATTGCAGTTCCTCCTTAGAAAGTTAAAGTGACACCGCCTGTAATCATACGGACAGGAGCATAGGTACTGGTGGTTGTGGTTCCCCAGAAGCTTCCGCGAGGGTCGAAGCCCTTGCGCTTGCTCCAGTAATAGAGATTTTCGCCGGACGCATAGACGCGCACCTTGCTCAGTCCCACGCGGCTGGTCAGCCTGGACGGAAGAGTGTAGCCCAGATTTATGTTCTGAAGGGTAAGAGTGGATGCATCGGTGAGGAAGCGGTCGGAAGTGCCTGCAGAGTAGTCATCCACAGACTGCACGGCAAACTGGAAGCGAGGGATGTCGGAATCGCGGTTCGTCTCCGACCAGGCCTTGAGCAGGTCCTTATGGAAACTGCTTCCGGTATTGAGCACGTTAGGGTTGGACATAAGGGCGGAGTAGCCGTAGTCGATGGCCTTGCCGCCGATGCTGTAATTCAGGTTCACCGAGAAATCGAAGCCCTTCCAATTCAGAGATGTGCTGATACCGCCGTAGAGGTCAGGGTCGGCATCGCCGCAGTTGAAATAGGAGGCATTGGAGTAATTTGAGGTTGTAGTGAGCTCTCCGTCGCTGCCTTTGACATACCACTGCGACTGTCCGTTCTCGTTCACTCCCGCATAGCGTCTGATATAGAAAGTATGAAGAGGGAGTCCTTCGCCGTAGAAGTAAGAGCCGTTGATGTAGCCGTAATGGCCGTCAAGTTCAGCGCTCTTGTTGTCTTCGTGCAGCATAGTGATTCTGTTCTTGAAGGCAGTGGCGTTCACGCTGAGGTTCCAGTTGAAGTCGTGCGTGCGGACAAGCCCGAAAGTGAGGTCAAGTTCGACACCATTGTTCAACATATTTCCGACATTGTCGTACGAACCGCCGTAACCTCCTGAAAGAGGTACATATACATAACAGAGCATATCTGTGGTGACCCTGTTGAAGAACTCTGCGCTACCGGTGATGCGGCCGTCGAACATATCGAACTCGACACCGGCGTTGAAGTTGCTGTTAGTCTCCCAGGTAATCTCCTTGTTGCCGATACTGCTCAGGGCGAGGGATGGCTTTCCGTCATAATAAAGGATGGAATAGGTATCGGTGTAACGGTAGTCTCCGATGGAGTCGTTACCCTGCTGTCCCCAGGAAACCTTGAGTTTCAGCATATTCAGCCAGGAACTGCTGTACCAGTTTTCCTTGCTTATGATCCATGCGCCGCCGACGGACCAGAAGTTGCCCCAGCGGTGGTCAGGATGGAAGCGTGAGGAGGCGTCGCGACGATAGGAAGCGGAAAGGAAGTATTTCTCGTCCATATTGTACATCGCACGGGAGAACCAGCCTTCAGTGTTGTAGCGGCTGGAAGATCCGCCGTTTTCCTTGATCTTGATGGCTGCGCTGAGTTCCTGTGCCTCGAAATAGGAGAAGAGGCCCTCGCGGTCCGCACTTATCCATTCGCTCCTGTAGTCGTAATTCTCGTGACCGGCCATCACCGAAATGTTGTGATGTCCGAACTGTCTGGTATAGCTGAGAATCTGCTGGAAGTTGAGGGAATAGACCTGGCTGTTGTATTTATAGATATACCCGTCAGGATAGGCTGTGGCACCGTAGCCATAGAATCCCTGCTGTGTGGCAGTGTAGTGGGATTCATTGTTGGTAAGGGTACCGTTCAGGGTAAACTTGAAGCCATCGAATGGCGTGATGTCAGTATAACCCGTGATACTCAGAGAGTTGTTTATGGTCTTGTCGGTATTCAGGGAGTTCTCCTGAAGAGGGTTGTTGCGGGAGAGAACCGGACGGTTGAGACCGGCGAGCTCGCCTGAACCGTAATCATAAACCTTGCCGTTTTCATCGTACATAATGTTGCCGTCTCCGTCACGGACATAGACCGGATAGATAGGCGCCATCGTGTTCGCAATTCCGAAAATCGAAGTTCCCGAGCCGTCGCCGACATCGTGCGAGGTGCTGTGGGCATAGTTCATATTGGCGCCCACGCTCAGCCAGGACTTGGCCTGGTAGTCAGCCTTGAGGCGTATGGTATTGCGCTCGAAATCAGAGTTGTAAACGATGCCGTTATTGTCCAGATAACCGAGGGAAGCATAGAATTTGAGCTTCTCGGTACCGCCGGTGAGGCTGAGATTGTACTCCTGACGCAGGCTGTGCCTGAAGGCCTCGTCGATCCAGTTGTCAGGCATTACGGTATAGAACTTTCCCTTGTAATAGAGACGGTTGCCGAGAGAAGCGTGAGGATTGAGCTTGCCGTTCGTTCCGATTAGGTATTCGCCGTCCGGAACGGAATAGGAGATGTAGCCCAGACCGCCGTCAGCCGTGGCTCCACCCATATTGGCATTGGCCGAGACGTGGGCGTCATAGGCCGACATACCGCGGTCGCGGACGTAATAGTTGTACAGCGCCGAGTAGTGCATCTCGTAGTACTGCGCAGGGTCCTTGACGTAGTCGTAATCGACGGTCGCGCGGCTGTTCATGCTCCACTTGCTGTCGAAGGTGATGACCGCATCCTCGGTCTTGCCCTTCTTGGTGGTGATCATAATCACGCCGTTGGCGCCGCGGGCGCCGTACAGGGCGTTCGAAGCGGCATCCTTGAGGACGGTGATGTTCTCGACGTCGTTAGGGTTGAGGTTGTTCCAGCCGCCGTCGTAAGGCGCGCCGTCCACGATGATGAGCGGCGAAGTGCCTGCGTTGATGGAGCCGAAGCCTCGGATGGCCATCGAAGGAGTGGCGGTAGGCGAACCGGAATTGTTCACCATCTGAAGACCTGCCACCTGACCCTGAAGGCCGCTGAGCACGTTCGTGAGCTGTTTTTTCTCAAGCTCTTCTTTCTTTACGACTGCCGCCGAACCGGTGAATGAAGACTTGGTCTGCTGACCGAAGGCCACCACGATGACGTCATCGAGCATTTCCTGATCTGTGAGGAGTATGATGGTAAGTTCAGGCTTCACCGCAACCTCCTGGGTAACCATACCCACGCAGGAGACTACGAGTATGTCGCTGGAGCGCAGTCCCTTCATCGAGAAATGGCCGTCGATGTCAGTGATGACGCCGTTGTCTGTCGTGCCTTTTACAAGCACTCCGGCGCCGATGACGGGCTCATTGTTCTCGTCGAGGACAGTACCATTCACACTCACGTTCTGTGCCCATCCTTGCAGTGCAAGCGAGAGCATCAGAAACGGAATTAAAAACAGTTTGAGTCTCATAAATGTTGAATTGTTAAAGTATTATCTGTTTACTGTTCCCCAAGCCGGCAGAATGATGCCGCACCTGTCGGAATCCGACCACAGCCATACCATAGTTGCGGTCTTCTTAAGTATATACAAATCAGTAAGTTTCATCCCGTTCTGTCCGAGAGTTCCCGAGATGACGCCCTGCACCTTGCCGTCGGTCGAAGGCTCTCCCCCGGTCAGGGTCAGCGTCAGGTCCTGAGTGCCGTTCTCGTCCGTGAAGCGGTAGAGACCCCTGGACGGGCTGCACCAGTACTGATATTTCGACATATCGACGCTCAGGAGCATCGTCTCCCCCTTGCAGATGCCGTAAGTCTCCAGCGTCTGGAAATTCTCGCGGAGCGCCTTCGTATCGTCGTGCACGCAGGAGACGCACAGAAGGGGCAGAGATACCAATATGATAAATAATTTCTTCATTTTCAAAGTATTACATTAACGTAACGCAGGTAATATTCCTTGCTTCCGTCCGAGAGCGTGACAGTCGCCTGGATGCGCCGCTCGCCCTTGGTGAGAGTGCGGTAATTCTCCGACTTCGCTCCATCGACAGTCCAGTTCACATCCTGCACGTCCCCGCAGTCCGAGAGCATAAAGAGCACCGGTTCGGAAGACGATAGCGTGCCCGCAGACAGCGTGATTCGCGGATTCCCCTGGCCTTCGGCCAATGTCACCAGCGAGAGGAAGGTTTCTCCCTGCTTGTCGTTCGCGATGGTGACATCGTATTTCGTATCGGCCTTGAGCAAAGGAAGATGGGCGGCCCTGTCAGTCACCGTAAGAGACTTGGCTTCGCCTCCTGAAACCGGGGTATAGGTGACCGTCCAGGATGTGGCGTCGGTATCCGTCCAGGTAATGACGGCATCGTGCTGGTAAACCTCAGTCTTGACCCCTCGGATATCGGATGACCGCGGAGTGAATGTGAAGGAAACGGTGTAATCGCTTTTGTTCAGCTCAATATCGGAGATGTCCCCCGCCGGCTTGCTTCCGTCACGGGCTTCGTAGCCTTCAGTGACTCCGTTTTTTATCACGGTCACATTGTTGTCCCCCGGAAAGAAGCAGCGGCCCGGAATATATATCGGAATGATATCGCCTTTCGGGGACTTGTTGGAATACAGAAGATGGAAACATTCTTTGCCTTCGGCAATGTTCACCTGATTCGTGCGCCAGGGATTGGACCTGGACGCATCGACGTGATAGGCCATCAGGCCGCGATAAGTTCCGCTGTAGTAGAAATCCAGATATCTGGCGTCATCCCATACGTTCTGGCCTGCGCCACGGCATTCGAGCAGGAAATAGTCACCTGTCTTTCCGGTACGGACCATATAGCCGAAATCGGACGTAACGGGCTGAAGAACATAATCTCCGGCCTCTTCGAGGATTTCCGGCTCCGCCCAGCCGAGCATCCATCTTTCCAGAATGTTCATGGCAGGAGGTGTGCGGGAAGTATTGTTGTAGCAGCCGACATCCATCAGCGAATAAGTGGCCGGGCCTATGATCTTGTCCGTTTCATATGTGTCATATAAGTCAGGAAGTCCCAGAACGTGACCGAATTCGTGGCAGAAGGAGCCTATCTGGGTGAAGCCCACTGACCCGTCCTCCTGAAGACTGAGCTCGGAGCTGCAGGCGTAGCCGGAAAGTTTCACGCCGTCCAGCTGTATGGAGCTGAAAGAGTAACGGTGCGGCCAGACTCCGTTTTCGTCCGAATGGTCAGCTCTCTGGCCGCCGGAATAATATACGAAAATGTCGTAGCCGTTCCCGTCAGTTGCGTATTGGGTGTAATCCACATCGGCATCGGCAAGTTTCGCGGCCTCCTTAGCCATTTCATCTGCCTTCGCGTCCCCGTCTGCCGTGTAATAGGCGCGCTCGTGGGCAAGGGTGTAAGGACCGACGATAGTGAATTCCGGATCGAAGCGGCCGTTGGAATTGTCATAGTAATACTGCCAGGCGCTGCCCGTGGCGCCGTTCACGGTGTAATTGCGGCCGTTCATCATCTCGTCGAAAGCCTCGCGGGTGCTGCTCTCCCGGAAAGGGAGGTCGGCGAATGCGACCAATATCACCAGGGATTTGTTCTTTCCTTCGGCTTTCATCGTACTGCCGCTGAGGAAAGAAGGACATTCGTCGGAATCCGGGGCGGAAAGTGTGGACGCGGCCGCACCGGCCTTCATAAGAGTCTGGCGTGCAGTCATCTGCGGGCGGAGATTCTTTTTCAGAAGAGAGCGTTCCGAGGTTTTCAGTCGGGAGGTCGGGACGACCTTTATGCCCGTGGAAACAAGAGAGCCTGACTTGTCAAGCTCCGCGAAGTACCAGTTTCCGTCGGCTCCGCCGACAATATTGTAGCCGTCAACCGTTGTGACCCAGTTGCAGAATTCGTCACCGTGAAGGTGGGCTTTGATTACACTGCCGTCTTTCTGTTTCAATGTAAAGACTCCAGGGCGTGCAGGCACGGCGAAAGTGTCCGTCAGGAATCCCACAGAAAAAGAAAAGAACAGCGCCAATAGCAAAAACTTTCTCATACTTGGAAAATCAGCGCATAAATATAACGTTTTCTTCGCATCCGACAATGGATTTTGAATAATTTTTAGAGATGGTTGATTATTGCTTGGGAATTGATAACTTTGGGGTCGGAATTTGATACGAATCTTAAAAAGCTATACGTTTCTTTAGGAAATGGCGGACAATTATCTGGAAAAGAAATACGAAGAGTATCTGCACGGCAGGAGCGTGGTGCGGAAAGTGAATCCGACATTGGACGGCCTGCTGGGCAGGCTGGCCGGGGAAAATAAAGTGGAGGACAGCGGGTACCTCGTGAAGCAGGCGCAGCTGGATGCGGTGGTGCGGAGCGCTTCGCTGCCGGGACTGAATGTGGAGTTCGAAACTGACGAGGCCCGCGCGGAGATCCGTCTGCGCAGCACCTCAGCCTTCGCCCTTGGCCAGGCCTCTCTCGCCTGCCGCCTGAAGGCCGCCGAGCTTCATCTCTCTACCTCCCTCCGCCTCGAAGACTCTGACACGCAGGTCTTCATTCGCCTCTTTCGGTATCGAAGCTCCTAACAAGCCGCGTCAGGCGGCGTCCGTAGCGCGAGAAGCGTAGGCTTGTGCGATAGCTCGCGCGGAGGACCACTTCCCCCGTCTGGGGGACTGAGGGGGACTTAAATAAATAACCCGTCACGCATATTCAGACAGCGGTCGCACATATCTGCGAGGGAGCTGTCGTGGGTGACGATTACGATGGTCTGGCCGAGGGTGTCGCGAAGGGAGAAGAAGAGGGAATGGATTTCCTCCTTCGTGCGGCTGTCCAGATTGCCCGAAGGCTCGTCGGCGAAAAGAACCGCCGGACGGTTGATGATGGCGCGGGCGATGGCGACTCTCTGCTGCTCGCCGCCGGAAAGCTCGGACGGCTTGTGGGACTCCCTCTCGGACAGGCCCACGCGGGCGAGCAGCTCCGAAGCCTCTTCACGGGCCTCCTTCATCCCCTTTCCAGCGATGAACGCCGGAATCATAACATTCTCTATTGCAGTGAATTCCGGGAGCAGATGATGAAACTGGAACACAAAGCCCAGCTTCGTATTCCTGAAAGCCGACAATTCACGGGACGACAGCTTGAGCACATCCGTCCCGTCTATAATCAGGTCTCCGGCATCCGGAGTGGAAAGCGTTCCCAGAATCTGGAGCAGCGTGGACTTTCCGGCTCCGGAAGCCCCCATAATGGCGACCACCTCGCCCTTCTCCACACTGAAATCAAGTCCCTTCAGCACTTCAAGACTGCCGAAAGATTTCCTTATGCCCTTAGCTTCGATAATCATAGGATAAAAACAACAGATAATCCCGACCTGCAGAAACAGCCCGGGACTACAAATCTATAGAATGGCAGGTGCCGGACAAGGTGTCCCGCAGGACGGCGCCGCGCACTCAGGCTTTTCCGACCCGTTTTCTTTCTTCTCGCGAGCGTCCTTGCGGCCGTCTGGAGATCCGAGCTTGCGGATCTGCTGCATCCTGAACTTCTCCTCACCCACGAAAAGCTTCGCCACCTTGGTCGGAGGAATCACTTTTTCATAGGCCTTGGCATACTTCTCCTCCAGCCCCTTGGAATCGGCAAGCGCCGAGGTATAGGCGTGAACCAGAGAGGAAATCTCCTTGTCTGTCTTGCCGTCCTGAATGGCCCGTTCCATTTCGCCGAAAGCCTTCATAACCTTATGCATAGCCTCGTGCATCTCCTCCTTGGCCTTGTTATAGACCGGCCAGAAATTCTGGGCCTCCTCAGGAGTCAGATCCATTTCGGAAGTGAGAAATGCTATCTTCATACTTTCTATACGCTCCCTCCAGGCATTGTCCTTCCCGTCCTTGCGCTCCTGCGCCGATGCAGTCGCGGAGAAAAGCAGCATAGCTGCCAAAGCCGCCTCAACGATGTGCAATATATTCTTTTTCATAATCTTATAAAGTGTTATTCATCCAGAACGTAGGCGATAAGCCCGGTAGAAGTCCGGCTGGAAATGAGATATTCCCTGATGTCCTCATCGTCGGCCTCAAGTCCATCCATCTCATCTTCGTCCTCCGGGCTGATGTAGGCTCTCGTAACAGGAAACAGGTCAGCCTCATAATAGCGGCTGTACTCAGCGGCGGCAGGTTCCGCCTCAACCCCCGTACGGCCCGCAAGATATTTCCCGACCAGAAGGGCCAGGGTGAAGCAGGCTGCCATAGCGAAATAGGGAGCCAGCTTCGGAATGAAGCTCCGGAAAGCGGAGCGCTTCTCCGTCTGAGCGGAAGGAATCTCCGACAGCCTGGCCTGAAGCCCCTCGAAGTACCCCTGGGGCACCCTGTAAGGCAGCTGACGCATTCTGCTGTCGTCCAATATATCTTTTTTATCTCCCATAGCAATATATAGACATTTCTCAAATTCAAAGGTTTAATCCTTTTCCGACATTCTTCCGAAGGCCTCCGGCCAATGTCTATCCCATCGACCCCTCCAGCTCCGAGCGTATCTTCATATACGCGTGATGGTAGGAAGCCTTAAGCGCCCCCACGGTCACGCCCATAATTTCCGAAATCTGCTCGTAGCTCAAATCCTGATAGTATCGCAGACTGAAAACCGCCCGCTGCTTCGGAGGAAGCTTGGCCAGAGCCCGGCTCAGAAGCCGCTGAGCCTCGTCACCGTCGAACCACGGGTCGTCGTCGCTGCGGTTTTCCTCCCCGGGTCCGATGCTCCTCGAAGACAAAGAAAACCTGAACCTCCTGCTGCCCAGGAAGTTCAGGGTTTCATTCGTGGCTATTCTCCACAGCCAGGTGAAGATCTGCGCCTCCCCTCTGTATGAAGGAAGGGCATTCCACACCTTTATGAATATTTCCTGAAGCAGGTCATCGCTGTCCTCGTGGCTGCAGCCGAAACTGCGGACGTGCCAGTAAAGACGTTCGCTGTACGTGTGGACTATTTTCTCGAAAGCCTCCCGGCTGTGTCCTTCGCGATACAGTTTTGCGATTTCCTGATCTTCTGTCATTTCCTGCCGATTACCTTGTGGGCGGCCTCCACGATATGGTCGGCATCGATTCCGTAGGCCTTCAGAAGCTCGAGAGGCTTACCGGATTGACCGAAACGGTCCTTTCCGTTTATGAACTCCATCGGAGTCGGGCACT
>CAVFAZ010000078.1:0-12480 GCA_963620825.1 Kurthia senegalensis | reverse complement strand
TCGAGGTCGGCCGCTGGAATACTTACTCTGCAGGTATCAGTATGGCTATGCCTCTCGTCAACGCTCAGCTCTGGGAGAATATAAAGATCACCGGACAGGACGTGGAACTTGCGGTCGAGAAGGCCCGTTCCTCCCGTATGGAGACCGTAACCCAGGTAAAACAGGCATATTACGGAGTGCTCCTCGCAAAGGAGGCATTCGAGGTATATAAGAGCGTGTATGAGAACGCTCTGGCCAATTTCCAGCAGACCGAGAAGCGTTACAACGCGCAGAAGGCGTCCGAACTCGAATACACCCGCGCCAAATCCACCGTCCAGAACGCTATCCCGAATGTCTATGATTCAGAGAGTTCTGTAATCCTGGGCCTGTGGAGACTCAAGGCCGTGATGGGCATTGACCTCGACAAGGAGATTGACGTCGCCGGCACTCTGGAAGACTACAGCACGCAGATGTTCCGCGACATTCACGAGAACGACGAAATCTCGCTCGAAGGCAACACAGACCTGCGCCAATTGGCCATTCAGGCCGAGCAGCTCGCTTCCGCCATCCGCGTGAACAAGTACGCCTACCTGCCGACGCTCTCGCTCTCGTTCAGCTACAGCCTGAACGCTATGACGAACGACTTCAAGTTCGCCGATTACAAGTGGTCGCCGTACTCCGCCGTCGGTCTGAGCCTCTCCATTCCTATCTTCTCCGGCGGCCAGCGTTATAACGCAGTCCGCCAATCCCAAAAGCAGTACGACGAGCTCAAGCTCCAGCAGGTGAACTCCGAGCGTCAGATCAGGATTTCCATCCGCCAGTATCTGAACCAGATGGAGACCTATATGAAGAACTACACTGCGGCAGAAGCCGGTGTCGAGACCGCTCAGAAGGCCTACGACATCGCCGCCAAGACCTATAATCTGGGCCGCAGCACCATCACCGAGCTGAACGACGCCCAGCTCGCCCTCACCCAGGCCCGTCTGAGCAGCTCGCAGGCCATTTATAATTTCGTCGTGGCCAAGTCCAATCTCGAGCAGACTCTCGGTTTCGACACGGAAGAATCAGAATAAAAGAAGAAAAAGATATATGAAAACCCTTACCAAGATCAGCGCAATGGCGCTCATCACATTGGCTGCAGCAGGATGCGGCAGCCGCCAGAGTGGAAAGACTTCCGAGACGGCAGCTTCTCTCGCTGCGCCGCAGGAAGTGACTAACGTCAGCGTCGCGCTCACCCGCTACGAGCAGGTACCTCAGACGGAGGTGTACTCCGCCAATGTCCAGGCTTTTGTAGTGAACAATGTGGCTCCGCAGGCTGTCGGCCGCATCAAGAAGATAAATGTCGAGATCGGCGATTTCGTCACCAAGGGCCAGGTGCTCGCGGAGATGGACCAGTCGAATCTGCAGCAGACCAAGCTGAAGCTTGACAACGACGCCGTCGAACTCGCGCGTCTCAAGCAGCTCTACGAGGAAGGCGGCCTCTCGAAGTCCGACTACGAGGCGTCCGAACTTGCGTACAATGTCAGCAAGACCCAGTACGACAACCTTCTCGAGAATACCGTCCTCAATTCCCCTGTCAGCGGCGTGGTTACCGCCCGCAACTATGACGTCGGCGATATGTACTCCGGAACGAACCCTATCTACACCGTTCAGCAGATCACTCCGGTGAAGATTCTCGTGGGCATCTCCGAGTCCGAGTACAGCAAGCTCAGCAAAGGTGACGCCGTGAAGGTTGAGGCTGAGGCTCTCCCCGGAAGGGAGTTTGACGGCCGCGTGAACAGGATTTATCCTACCATTGACCCGACCACCCATACATTTACGGCCGAGGTGGTTGTCGATAACAGGGACCGCGCTCTCCGTCCGGGTATGTACGCCCGCGTGACGGTGACCTTCGCGGTGAACAACTCCATCGTCATCCCTGACGGCGCCGTCGTGAAGATGCAGGGCGCCGGCCAGAAGTCGGTATTCGTGCTGAACGAGTCCGACTCCACCGTTTCCAGCCGCGTGATCACTCTCGGTCGCCATATCGGCGACCAATACGAGGTTCTCTCAGGCCTGAACGAGGGCGAGACCGTCATCTCCCGCGGACATACCGCACTGAAGGACGGAGACAAGGTTAATGTATTGGAAAACTAGAAGATAGAATATGAGCATATATAGAAGTGCGGTGAATAAACCCGTGACCACGGCCCTCATCTTCGTGGCCTGTATGGTCTTCGGTATATTCTCGCTGATACAGACGCCTATCGCTATGTATCCTGACTTCGATGCGAACGTCATTATGGTGATGTCTTCGTATCAGGGTGCCAGCGCGTCTGATATTGAAACCAACCTTACGAAGGTTCTGGAGAACTCCCTGAACGGAGTCAGCCACCTGAAGGACCTTTCCTCCACCTCGAAGGAGAACATCTCCCTGCTTACACTCGAATTCGAATACGGAACGGATATAGAAGAGGCGACGAACGATGTCCGGGACAAGCTGGATATGATCAGTTCGTCCCTGCCGGATGCGGCTTCGCAGCCGGTAATCTTCAAGTTCAGCGCCGATGATATGCCTATCCTCATTCTTTCGGCGACTGCAAAGGAGAGCCTTCCGGGCCTGGACAAGATCCTGGACGACAAGGTCACGACTCCTCTGGCCCGTGTTTCTGGTGTGGGAACAGTCTCAGTATCAGGCGCTCCGACCCGTGAGATCAAGGTCTATTGCGACCCGAACAAGCTTCAGGCTTACGGGCTTTCGATCAGCGGAATCTCGAGTGCCATCGCGGCAGAGAACCGAAATGTCCCTTCGGGAAACATCGATATAGGTTCCAACGTCTTCACCCTTCGCGTGGAGAAGGAGTTCAAGGACCCTTCCGAACTGCTGGACATCGTCCTGGGCTCTTATAACGGCAAGGTTATCTATCTTCGTGACGTGGCCACCGTTTCCGACGGCAGCGAGGAGAAGGAGATGGAGTCCTATACGAACGGTGAGCGTTCCGCTCAGATCGTCATCCAGAAGCAGACAGGCGCCAATACCGTAAACGTAATCAAGGGCGTGAAGAAAAAGCTTGAGGAAATCAAGCCTACGCTGCCTTCGGATATCGAAATAGTGACCGTCGTCGATTCCTCTTCGAACATCATCAACACCATCAACACCCTGAAGGAGACCATCATCATCACCTTCATCCTCGTTATGCTGGTGGTATTCATCTTCCTGGGAAGATGGAGGGCGACATTCATCATCGTACTGTCCATCCCTATCGCGCTGCTGGCCTCTCTGGCCTACCTCTTCGCGACGGGCAACACCCTGAACATCATATCGATGTCCGCGCTTTCCATCGCCATCGGTATGGTCGTGGATGACGCCATCGTGGTGCTGGAGAACGTATCGACGCACCTCGAACACGGAGAAAAGCCTAAGGAGGCGGCAGTATATGCGACTTCCGAAGTGGCCATTTCCGTAATCGCATCCACCCTTACGATGCTCTGCGTATTCCTGCCTCTGACTATGATGTCCGGTATGGCCGGAATTATGTTCAAGCAGCTCGGCTGGATCGTCTCCATCATTATGATCGTGTCCACGACCGCGGCCCTCACCCTCGTGCCTATGCTCTGTTCGCGCTGGCTCAAGGCGGGCCCCAAGACCGGTAAGCTTCATACGCTGATATTCACTCCGATCAACAAATTCATGAATGCCATTTCGGAGGGCTACGCGAAACTCATCAACTGGTGTGCAAATCACCGCACGGCAGTCGTTCTGATGGCGGCCGGTATCTTTGTGGTCACCTGCCTGATTTTCGTTCCGGGTCTTAAGACAGAGTTCTTCCCGAGTGAGGATGACGGACGTCTTTCCGCCACCATCGAACTCCCGGCCGGTACAGGTCAGGAATACACCGGACAGATAGCCCACGAGATTTACGGCAAAATGGCCGAGGCCGTTCCTGAGATTGTGGAGTGCAGCTTCACCTACGGTCAGGCCGACTCCGACAATACTTTCGCAAGTATGCGTTCCAACGGTTCGAACGTTATCTCGATGAACATCAACCTCGGAAGTATGTCCACCCGTGAGCGCAGCGCTTCCGAAATCGCCGATGTCATCCGCGGAATCTTCAAACAGTATCCTGAGATCAAGAAGGCGATGGTAACGGAAGGCGGTATGAGTATGGGCGGTGCCACCAGCATCGAGGTCGAAATCTATGGATACGATTTCAACACCACCGACCGTGTGGCCAATGACATTCTCACCGGAATGTCCGAGTCTCCGAATTTCCGTCAGGTTACCGTCAGCCGTGATGAATATACTCCTGAGTATCAGCTCGATCTGGACAGAACCAAACTGGCTCTGAACGGTCTCAGCTCCACAACGGTGGGTAGCGCCTTCAGTGCGGCCATCAGCGGCTCGGTAGGTTCCTACTACCGTGAGGACGGTGAGGAGTACGATATCCGCGTCCGTTACGCACCGGAGTTCCGTACCAGTGTGGAAGACCTCGAGAACATCATAGTCTATAACGCCGCCGGCAAGGCCGTACGTATGAAGGAACTCGGCAAGGTGGTCGAGTCCAGCGTGCCTCCTACCATCGAGCGCAAGGACCGTTCGCGTGTCATCACCGTAACCGGTATCGCATCCCGTGGCGTGGCCCTCAGTGAAGCCGTGGAGACTGCCCAGCAGGTCATAAATGCTACTGAGATCCCTACGGAACTTACTGCCGTCATCGCCGGAGACTATGAGGATCAGCAGGATATGTTCTCGGATATGATTATCCTGATCGTGCTCATCATCCTCCTGGTATATATGGTTATGGCATCCCAGTTCGAGTCGTTTATGAGCCCGTTCGTGATTATGTTCTCCGTTCCGTTCGCCGCTGTCGGCGTGCTCATCGGTCTCGGAGTCACGGGTACGGCCCTCGGCGTGATGGGTATGATCGGTATCATCATCCTTCTGGGTATCGTGGTGAAGAACGGTATCGTGCTCATCGACTACACTATTCTCTGCCGTGAGAGGGGAATGGGCGTCATCGAATCTTCCGTTACAGCGGCCCGCAGCCGTCTGCGTCCTATCCTTATGACCACCCTTACGACCGTGCTCGGTATGATTCCTATGGCTGTCGGCCACGGTGAAGGTGCCGAAATGTGGAACTCTCTCGGTGTGACCGTATGCTGGGGTCTGAGCGTATCCACCCTCGTAACCCTCGTGCTCATTCCGACCATCTATTGTTCGCTGGCTCTGCGCCAGGAAAGGAAGAAGGCCCGCAAGGCTGAAAAAATGGCTCTTAAAACCAAATAGTTATGAAAGCATTGTTCATATCATACAATCAGGCCTACGGTGAGGAGATTGCCGCCGTGCTTGAGGCTCACGGACAGAGGGGTTTCACCCGCTGGGCCGATGTTCAGGGCCGCGGAACGCAGACGGGCATCCCGCGCTACGGCAACCACGCCTGGCCGGAGCAGAACTTCGCCATCTTTTCAGTAGTGGAGGATTCTGCGGTTCAGCCTGTTCTCAGCGAACTCAGGGAAATAGACGAAAAAACCCCGGCCCTGGGCCTGCGGGCTTTCGTCTGGAGCGTTGAGGAGTTCATTTAGAAGACGGTAAGCTGATCCTGCAGAATCCGGACAGCTTCCGAACATACTTTTGCAATCCAAGCATAAAAATCATTATATTTGTGCTTGGATTTTTATTTTTATACGCATTATGGGAAAAGTTGTCACCAACTCTAATTTTTCAGAGATTCTTTCTGCGGACCAGCCTGTATTGGTCGATTTCTGGGCTACCTGGTGCGGCCCCTGCCGTATGCTTTCTCCTACAGTCGATGAGATTGCGGACGAATACGAGGGACGCGTGACAGTGGCGAAGTGCAATGTCGATGATTCCGACGAAATCGCAATGCAGTACCGCGTGAGAAACATCCCTACCCTCATTTTCTTCAAGGGCGGGCAGCAGGTCGATAAGCTTGTGGGCCTGGTGTCAAAGAAAGAAATTACAGACATTCTTGATAAACTTATCTAATCGGTTATGAAAAAGTTTTTTGCGATTGCAGCTGCTCTGCTGCTCTGCGTCTGCGCATCGGCCCAGAAGGTCGGCATCGTGGGCGGTTTTACATCTTCCGAGCTCAAACTCAAGGATATAAAGAAATCCTCAGTGGCCCAGTACCATATCGGTATTGCTTATAATCAGCCTATCGCTCTCGGATTCTCCGTTCAGCCTGAACTCATTTACAATGTAAAGGGAACCTCTTTCGATGAACTGAAAGGTCTGGCTGACTTCAAGGCCACAATGGGTTATGTCGAGGTTCCTGTCCAGATTCAGTGGGGCGTGGATCTTCTTGTAGCTCAGCCTTATATCTTCGCCGAGCCTTATGTCGGCTATGCCGTGAACGGCAAATGGGAGGTTAAAGACGCCATTGGGATTGACCCTAGCGGGTCAGTCGATATGTCTGATTTGAACAGTCGCTGGGAGTATGGTTTCGCCATCGGTTTCGGTGTGAACGCTTTCAAGAGAGTCCAGCTCAGTTTCAAGTACTTCTGGAACTTCGAGGACGGAGAGATCGGCAATTATATGGACCAGCTGAAGGACAAGATTTCCGAAAAGAAGGGCTTTACCGGCCTGGCCATTTCTGCAGGCATTTTCTTCTAGGATGATGTTCGACAGGAAAGCCGTTTTTTTCTGCTCGGCGTGTTCGGGCATAGACGAAAAATATAACCGGGCTGCGCGGGAAGTTGTCCGCGCGGCCTGTTCCAAAGGATATGGCATAGTCTCCGGAGGTTCTTTCAGGGGCACTATGAACGTGGTCGCCGACACGGCCTGCGAGTGCGGCGCTCCGAACATCGGAGTGCTCCCGCGTTTTATGCAGGGCCTTCAGCATCCGCATCTTACGGAGCTTTTCTGGACCGATACCATGGCCCGGAGGAAGGAGAAGATGCGTGAGGGAACCAGCCTCGCTGTAGCCCTTCCGGGCGGTGTGGGGACTATGGACGAACTTATAGAGACTCTGACCCTCGCCAAACTGGGCAAGTATGACGGCAAGATCGTCGCGATGAATATCGACGGCTTCTATGAGCCCCTGAAAGCCCTTCTGAACCATTTCCTCAAGGAGGGAATGGTGGATGAACATACTCTCACGCTGATTTCCTTCCCTGAAACTGCGGAGGAATTCGCAAGCCTCATATAATAGCGGCTATGAACAGGGCGGAAGTTGTCGATTTCCTGGGGAAGGACTGGAGCCGTTGCTGCGCTCGGATGACCGATGCGCTGAGCAGCGACATTGACCTCCTGAACCGGACCAATGATTCCATTCTGGAACACGGGGGCAAGAAGCTCCGTCCGATGCTTTCGCTTCTGGTGGCCAGGGCTCTTTCGCCTGACAATGAGCCTCTTTCAGAGGACAGCATACGTTATGCGACCGCAGTGGAGCTGCTCCACAACGCCACTCTTCTGCACGATGACGTGGCAGACCGCAGCGACACCCGTCGCGGCCGGCCTACCGTGATGTCCCTGCTCGGAAGTTCCGCCGCAGTCCTGGTGGGGGATTTCTGGCTCGTGAGGGCCGTGGATGAGGTTCTTTCCGCCGAAAGCCACAAACTGGAAGTCATCGCACTTTTCTCCAAGACCCTGAGCGACCTTGCGGAAGGGGAGATGTTCCAGCTCCAGAAGGCCGGAAGCGATGATACCACAGAGGAGGATTATCTGAGGATAATCTATTGCAAGACAGCGTCTCTCTTCGTGACGGCCTGCGTTTCTGCGGCCAAGGCCGTGGACGCTTCGGCCGAAGATGAGGAGATGGTGCGCCGCTATGCGAAGGCCCTGGGAATGGCCTTCCAGATTAAGGATGACATACTTGACTATGCGGGCGGCGATCTCGGGAAGCCTGTAGGTCAAGATCTTAAGGAACAGAAGATTACGATGCCCCTGCTAGGCGCCCTCTCTTCGGCTGACGCTCAGACCGAGCGGAAAGTCAGGTCGTGGGTGCGCGGCGCCGCGGAAAGCGAGGAGAATTGCTCCCGCGTGCTCGAATTCGTCGCGCAGCGGGGAGGCCTCGAATACGCCCGCAGGCGCCTGGACGAGTACGTGGCGCAGGCCGTTTCCGCGCTCGCCCCGCTGAAGCACTCGCAGGCCAGGGAGTATCTCATAGCATTGGCGGAATATTCCGCCAGCAGAAATAAATGACCTGTTGGCCTCCGGCCAATTCTGCATTGGACGTAAGGCCGTGAAAGATAATACGATGGCAGGACTCTCTCAAATAGTCGGGAACGACGATGTTCGGGCCGCGCTCGCTTCGATGATCGGGTGCGGGAGGGTTCCTCACGCCATTATGCTTTACGAAAACGATGGCTGCGGAGCCGTGGGACTTGCGCTTGCGTTCCTTTCGGAACTGCTTGGCACTTCGAGAGTTGAGAGGCTCGTTCACCCCGATGTGAATTTCATCTTTCCGGTGGCGAACGGTCCGAAGGCCGGCACCGACAAACCTACTTCCGACAGCTATATGCAGTATTGGCGGGAACTTGTTACCGCCAACCCTTACTTCCTCGAAAGTGACCTCAGCGATGCGCTCGGGCTTGACGGCAAGTCCTCGCTCATCGCGGTGCAGGAAGCGAAAATCCTGCGTGACCGGCTGAGTCTCAGCTCATTGGAGGGAGGCTACAGGGCTGTGGTCATCTATCTTCCGGAGAAGATGAATGCGGATACGGCGAACCGCCTGTTGAAAAGTATCGAGGAACCGCCGGAAATGACTCAGTTCGTGCTGATTACGCACGCGGCCGATAAGGTTCTCACGACGATTTCCTCGCGTTGCGAGTGCATCCGGCTCGCGCCGCTTTCCAGAGAGGAGGTCACTAAGGTGCTCGTCGAGAGGTTCGGCAAGACCCCTGAGGAAGCCGCCGGAGTGGCTGGCCTTTCGGGTGGAAGTGTCGGGGCTGCGCTTCACTATCTGTCTGAAGGAGAGGATGTTGATTCGGAGCGGGAGACTTTCGTGACGCTTATGAACGCTCTCCTTTCGAAGGATCTCGGCGCCGCTCAGGATGTCGCCGACGAACTTTCCGCGCAGCCGTCGCGCGAAAAAGCCAAAGCTTTTTGTAAATTTGCAAGCGAGGCCCTCAGAAAGATTTTCCTGCTTCAGCAGGGAATGGAAGGTCTGGCCGGGCTCAGCCCGCGCGAGAAAGAGGATTACGCTGCGATAGCTTCGCGCTGCCGCAGGAATTTCTCCCGCGCCGCCCTGCCTCTGCTCGATCGGAGCCATATGCTCATCGGGAGGAACATTAACCTTAAAATCCTCTTCTGCGACCTCGTGAATAAACTATATACCCTTTTATGGACCACAAAGTAGAATCTATACAATTCGATTGCAACCGGGGATGTACGGTTCAGCGGGACGAGGAGTCCGGAGAACTGAACTGCAATTATCGCGAAGGTTGCTGCAAGCTCAAGGATCACGATTGGCTGCACGGCGTTACGCAGCCGGAGTTCAACGATATCTTCGAAGTTCGCTTTAAAAACACGCGCAAAGGCTTCTATATCAATGCTTCAGGGCAGAATGTGAAGCTTGGCGACCTCGTCGTCGTGGAGGCTGCCACGGGGCACGACCTGGGCATCGTGACGCTCGAAGGGCCGGTCGTGGGCAAGCAGATGCAGTGCAAGGGCGTCGATGCTTCGAAGTCAGAGTTCAAGAAAATTTACCGCAAGGCGCGCGCCTATGACATCGAGAAATGGCAGGAGGCGATCGCCCGTGAGCAGGAAACGATGATCAAGGCCCGCCGCATCGCTGCGGAGCTGGGTCTGGAGATGAAAATCGGCGACGTGGAATTCCAGGGCGACGGCACCAAGGCGATCTTCTACTACATCGCCGACGGGCGCGTGGATTTCCGCCAGCTCATCAAGGTCTATGCGGAGGAGTTCCGCATCCGCATCGAGATGAAGCAGATCGGAGCGCGTCAGGAGGCGGGTCTCATCGGAGGTCTGGGCATCTGCGGCCGCGAGCTCTGCTGTGCGAACTACGTCACCAACTTCCAGTCCATCAGCACTTCAGCGGCGCGAGTGCAGGATCTCTCGCTGAACCCGCAGAAGCTCGCCGGCCAATGCGGTAAGCTCAAGTGCTGTCTGAATTATGAGGTTGCGACCTATATGGACGCTCAGTCACGTCTGCCTCGGGTTACCGAGCCGCTTCAGTTCGAGGACGGGCCGGCTTATCTGGTCAAGACTGACATTCTGAAGGAGCTGATGTATTTCTCCTATGACAAGCATAGCCTTTCTGAAATCTATCCTCTTGATCCTGAAGAGGTTCAGAATGTGCTGGATATGAATGCGGACGGGATTAGGCCGGAAAGTCTGAAGCTGGAGCCGGAACCGGTTATGCCTGAATTCGTTTCGGCTGTGGGTGATGACAGCATTTCCCGTTTCGACAATACCGACCGCCGCAAGAAGCGTCGCCGCTCCAAGGGCGGAAACGGCGGGCGCGGTTCGGATCGCGTGGCTCAGAATGGTGGGGGCCGTAGTGCTGCTGCCCAGGATGAAGGCTCTCAGAATTCTGATTCTCAGGACAATGCTCCTCGGAAAGATGGTCAGGCTCCCAAGATCCAGGGTAATAACCGAGGCCAGGGCGGACGCGGGCGTAATGACCGGCGTCGGGACGGCCGCGGTGACAATCGCGGGCCGAAGCAGCCTCGCCAGAATCAGGGAGGTGTGACTCCTTCCACAGACGGCTCCAAGCAGTCTCGCCAGAACGAGTCCAAGCCTGCCTCTGAGGCCCCGAAACAGTCTGAATAATAATCTTTTATGCGCCGCTTCCTGACACTGCTTCTTTGTGCCGCTCTGCCGCTTCTGGTCTCCTGTATCGGACCGGACGTGTCGGAGACCTTTGTGCTGCGTGAAGATTGCGCCATCGACGGAATCTATCGGTTCGAGGTGGATATGTCGGATTCCCTCTCCCGCTATGATCTCAGCCTTTATACCCGCATTGACGGAAACCATCAGCGGCCGGATGCTGACAAGGGCGTGAGACTCAAGATGGTATGGACATCTCCGTCCGGGAGGGACTATAGTGAAAACGTATATTTCTCCTTTGTGGAAAGCAGCCGGGAGGACGGGTTCTTTTCCCTTCAATGCATTCTTCCCTACAGGAGCGGTCTGGTTCCGAAGGATTTCGGGGTCTGGACTCTGACCCTTCAGCAGCTGAAGGAAATCCGTGATCTGCGGGGCTGGGGGCTGATATGTGAAAGAAAAAGATAATGTGGGGTGCGCTTCCTCACTCTTACGCAACGGGAACAGAAACAGGAATAATCAATGGGACACGATAAGTTAAGGAAATTCGCTGAAAATGAGGGTTTTGCCTGTCTGCTTCAGCCTTCGTCTAAAGAGCTTCTCCAGGATGGATACTTCGCTCTGCGCGACCACGAGATAAAGGGCTGCTGGAACGAATGGATGTTCGAGGAGACTCAGCCGATAGTTCTGGAACTGGGCTGCGGAAAGGGGGAATATACCATCGACCTGTCGCGCCGCATCCCTACGCGCAATTATATCGGTGTGGATATCAAGGGCGCACGCCTCTGGAAGGGCGCCAAGTATGCCCACGAGAATGAACTGGACAATGTGGCTTTTCTCCGCACACGCATTGAGTTCATCACGGCCTTTTTCGCGCCTTCGGAGATTTCGCAGATCTGGCTGACTTTTTCGGACCCCCAGATGAAGAGCGAGAATTCCCGTCTGACTTCGCCCCTTTTCCTGGAGCGTTACCGCAAGTTCCTCAGGCCCGGCGGTCTGATTCACCTCAAGACCGACAGTATGTTCCTGCATCAGTACACGAAGGCCGTGGCCGAGAAAAACGGCCTGAAAATCCTCGCCTGCACCGAGGACCTTTACGCCACCCCTGCAAATCAGCTTTTCTCCGCGACTTCGCAAAACTCTTCCTCTGACTTTGCTTCCCAGCCATCTCAGAGTCCCGATTCCGCTGTCTCTGCTTCTCCTGCGTCACGGCCCGCTGGAACCCCGGCTTCCACGGCTCATCATTCCGCCCAGCCATCTCAGAGTCCCGATTTCGCTGTCTCTGCTTCTCCTGCGTCACGGCCCGCTGGAACCCCGGCTTCCACGGCTCATCATTCCGCCCAGCCATCTTTTCCCGCCGGAAGCCCGCAACTGTCTCAGGATGAGATAAATTCCCTCTATGAGGTCCAGACTTTCTACGAAAAGATGTTCCTTGAGCAGGGCTGCAAAATCACCTACCTCTGCTTCACCCTCGACCACGACGGCCCGTTCGAATACCCCGACTTCGACGCCGCCTACTGGCGCTCCGTCGAAGGCCCCCGCCGCTCCTTCGACCATAAGTAACCTCTCATCCCGAAACACCTTGTCCCTAAAACCGGCCCCTTTTAAGGACAAACCTTTCTATTATCGCACTTTGTCCCTAAAATCCTACCCTTTTGAGGACAAACCTTTCTATTATCGCACTTTGTCCCTAAAACCCTACCCTTTTGAGGACAAACCTTTCCGCCTCGCCCGCATTGGCCGCAGGCCGTCCGAAAACCTTCTGATTGGCC
>CAVFAZ010000077.1:0-10072 GCA_963620825.1 Kurthia senegalensis | reverse complement strand
TCTGGTGCGAGGTGGATTACCTCCCTTGCGCCCACGGTTCCGCCATCTTCACACGCGGCGAGACCCAGTCTCTTGCTACCGTCACTCTCGGTACCAAGATGGATATGAAGGAAACCGACGAAGTCCTGATCCAGGACGATCAGCAGTTCGTTCTCCATTATAACTTCCCGCCGTTCGCAACGGGTGAAGCCAAACCTCAGAGAGGTGTTGGCCGTCGTGAGATCGGCCACGGAAATCTCGCTATGCGCGCTCTCAAGCCTGTCGTTCCGCTCGCTCCGGAGAATCCGTACGCAGTCCGCGTCGTTTCCGATATTCTCGAGTCAAACGGTTCATCTTCAATGGCTTCCGTTTGTGGAGGGTGCCTCGCTCTTATGGATGCGGGCGTGAAGATCAAGAAACCTGTGGCAGGTGTCGCGATGGGTCTCATCACAGATGCCGAGCGTCCGAACGACCGCTACGCCATCCTCACCGATATCCTCGGCGACGAGGATCACCTCGGAGATATGGACTTCAAGGTTACGGGTACCGCCGACGGTATCACCGCCACCCAGATGGACATCAAGGTCGATGGTCTTTCCTACGAAGTGCTCGCAAAGGCACTCGAGCAGGCACGCCAGGGCCGTATGCACATTATGGGTGAGATGATGAAGACCATCAGCGAGCCTCGCGCCGACTACAAGCCGTTCGTTCCTAGAATCGAGCAGCTCCGCATCTCTTCCGAGTTCATCGGAGCAGTCATCGGCAAGGGCGGCGAGACCATCCAGAAGATCCAGAAGGAGACAGGTACCGTCATCACCATCACAGAGGAGCCTATCGCCGGTACCAATATGACAGAAGGTGTTGTCGATATCGCTTCCGACAACAAGGAGAATATGCAGAAGGCAATCGACTGGATCAAGGGCATCTGCGCAGTTCCTGAGGTCGGCACCGTATATCACGGAAAGGTCGTTTCCATCCTCGAGTTCGGCGCGTTCGTGGAGATTCTTCCTGGCAAGGAAGGCCTGCTGCACGTTTCCGAAATCGCGTGGACCAAGACCGAGAACGTCGAGGACGTGCTCAAGGTCGGCGACGAGATCGATGTCAAGCTGCTTGAGATCGATGCCAAGACCGGCAAGATGCGTCTTTCAATGCGCGCTCTGACCGAGAAGCCGGAAGGCTATGTGGAGCCTAAGCCTCGCTCCAACGGCCCGCGTCGTGACGGTGACCGCCGTGACGACCGCAGAGGTGGTCACAGCGACAGAGGTCCGCGCCGCGACGGTGACCGTCGTGACGACCGCAGAGACCGTCGTGGAGACGGCGAGCGTCGCGAGCACCGTGACGGAGAACGCCGCGACTTCCGCCGCCCGCGCCCTCAGGCCACCGAGGAAGCCCCGGCCCAGGACACTCCTCAGACCGACGAGCTCTTCTAGCCGAAGACACAGCAGCACGCGTCCCCGCTGACGCAAACTTGATATGATATTGGACGGCTCGCGCCTCCGCGCGGGCCGTCCAATTTTGCATTATCCCAGCCTACCGCTGACCTGTTCGGCTGAATATGTTCACACTTGACCGCGGCGAGCGGCGAGTAGAATCCGGTAGGGAGCGGAAATCGCCGATTCCGCTCCCTATCGGATGATCCACCAGCCTCTCAAGGCCCTTCAGCCCGTTCACCCCGTCCGAAAGGGAGCATTTTTCCGCATTTTCGCTCCCTTCTGGATTCCGTCCCGATGACATCACGAAGGAACTATTTATGAAAGGCACGATTTTTACGCGCCAAGTGGTAATTTTTTCGAGTTACCGCGCCTCTATCCGAAAAATTCTTGCGCGTTAACTCATTTTTTTATACCTTTACCGCGTAAAAATCCTGAGATATGAAAGCGGACATCATCGGAAGAGAAACGGAGATAAAGCTCCTGAATGATTGCTATGAATCCAGCAAAGCTGAACTTGTCGTAGTTTACGGCAGAAGGCGAATCGGTAAGACATTCCTTGTCAAGAGCCTGTTCGAGGACAAATTTGATTTTTTTGTAACCGGAAAATACGAGGGCAAGAAAAAAGATGAACTCGAATTGTGGAACAGGAAACTTGTCGAATACTCCGGCTATCCATATACGGTTCCGCGTACTTGGAGCGAGGCCTTTTCGCAATTGAAACACTATATCAGTACCTTGAATAAGGATAGGATTGTAGTTTTCATAGATGAAATGCCCTGGCTCGATACGGCCAAATCAAACTTCGTCAGTGAATTTGAAAATTTCTGGAACGACTGGGCGTCCATCAGAAAGAACCTGCTCATAATCATCTGCGGTTCAGCGACTACCTGGATGAATGACAACGTCATATCCCAGAAGGGTGGCCTGCACAATCGTGTCACAAGAAAGATTAAACTTTCTCAGTTCAGCCTTTATGAAACCGAACTCTTCCTGAAGAACAAGAACATCATATGGAACAGACATCAGATTGCCGAGTGTTATATGATTATGGGAGGCACCCCATACTATCTCGACCTTCTCCAGAAAGGAATGAGTCTGCCGCAGAATATTGATTTTCTTTTTTTCAGGAAGGATGCCGAACTCTCCGGCGAATACAACATACTCCTCAAATCTCTTTTCAAAAACACTCGGATGTATCGCCGCGTCATCGAGCTGCTCGCGAAGCATTCGAAAGGTATGACCCGCAGGGAAATCTGTGAAAAGCTGAATGCTACGGATGGGGGAGGCCTGACTGAAGTGATGGAGAATCTGGAGAATTGCGACTTCGTCCGGTCTTATGCGTCTTTCGGGAAGAAGGAACGGGATGCGATGTTCCAACTGACAGATATGTTCATTCTGTTTCATCTGAAATTCCTTGTAAATTCAGGGGGAAAGGATGAGGCTTTCTGGACACACTCGATAGATGAACCGTCCAGAAGGACCTGGACAGGATATGCTTTCGAGCAGCTGTGTCTGAACCATATCCCGCAAATCAAAGAGAGCTTGGGCATCCGCGGGGTTTTGAGCAATGTCTGCTCCTGGTATCAGAAAGCCGACAAAGAAAAGGAGATCAAAGGTGGACAGATAGATATGCTGATAGAGCGCCGTGATCAGGTGGTCAATGTCTGTGAGGTGAAATTCACGATGAGCCCTTTCGTCATAACATCCAAGTATCTCAGGGAAATGACTGAGCGAATGGAAAACTTCCGTCAGGCAACAGGAACGAAATACGCGCTGCACCTCACAGTGATTTCAGCCGCCGGCCTCGCCGTAAATGAAAACAGCGGCTCTGTGCAGAGCCTCGTAACCCTGCAGGACCTCTTCAAACCATTGTGATTTATCCGCGACATCGGATGATTGTGCGGATATTTTTGCTACATTTGCGGGACACGCCGCATTCCCCGGGCTGCATTATGGAAAACGACCGGGCGATGCGCGTGGAGAATTAGTGTGTATTATCTTATGGAAAAACGTATTCCGCTTATCGCGATTCTGCTTTTCCTGCCGCTTCTGGCGTGGTCCCAGCGGACCGCCAGGGGAGTGGTCAGAGACGATCAGGGAGAGACTCTGGTCGGAGCGAGCGTGGCAGTGAAAGAAGTGCCCGGCAAGGGTACGATGACCGGGGACGACGGCACATTCTCGCTCGTCCTGCCCGAAAAGGCCAGGACTCTGGTCTTCTCCTTCGTCGGAATGGAGACCGTCGAATACCCTTTGAAAGGCAATCTGGACAATATTTCCATTGTTCTTGCTTATGAGTCTGACTTCCTCGACCAAGTCGTGGTGACAGGTTACGCTCAGACCACCACGAAACGCATTACGGGTTCCGTCGGAATTCTCTCCTCCGAAACCTTCAAGAGCAAACCTATCACTTCAGTCGCCTCGCTGATGCAGGGCGAAATCGCCGGTGTGGCGGTGCAGGCCACTTCCGGCCGTCCGGGACAGCAGTCCACCATCCGCATCCGCGGCGTGAACAACCTCTCCGGCACCTCCAGCCCGCTCTGGGTGGTCGATGGCGTGCCGCTTCAGAACGACACCCCTGACCTCAGCTCCGAGCAGATCAAGGCTGGCGGCTTTGACGACATCTTCGTGAGCGGCATCGGCGGCATCAACCCGAACGACATCGAGAACGTCACCATTCTCAAGGATGCGGCCGCCGCGGCAATCTACGGTTCCCGCGCAGCCAATGGCGTCATCGTTGTCACAACGAAAAAGGGTCAGGCAGGCCGTATGAAACTCTCGTATTCGAACAATTTCGTATTTTCCTTCTCCCCTCAGCGTAGCGTGAATCTGATGAATTCGCAGGAGAAACTCGCCTGGGAGGATGAGCTCTGGAATGAATTCTCGGCCGAAAAATACGCTGCCGGCGAGGCTGTATATCCGGTCGTGGGCATAGTGGGGCAGATACGCGCCGGTCTCGGCGACTTCGCTTATATGAAGGATAACAAAACCCTTCAGGATGAATATATTGCATCCCTGGGGACCCAGACCACTGACTGGTACAAGGAACTCTTCCGCAACACCTTCTCGCACAACCACCACGTCTCTATGAGTGGCGGCGCCGAGAAATATACCTACTACCTCTCCCTCGGATATTCGGACGAGAACGGAATGCTCATAGGAAACAGCTACGACCGCTACAACATCACCGCGAATATGACGATGAACCCCGTCGATCCGGTGAAGATAGAGTTTGGCGTGGATATGTCCAGACAGTCCACAGTGTCGCCTGACAGTTATGTCGATGCCTTCACCTACGCCTATTTCGCGAATCCTTACGAGAAGGTCTATAATGAAGACGGCAGCTATGCGGCGGACAATACCTATTTCTCCCTGGGCGTAATGAACGGCAACACCACTGACGTGATGCCCGCCAACGGCTTCAACATCATCCGCGAACTCAGTGAGAACAGTACCGAGACCACTAATTTCGCGAATACCGTCCGCGGCCAGCTGGAGGTGAAGATTCTCAAACCTCTCCGCTTTGTGGGCCTGGCTTCATATTCCTACTCGAACAACCGCACAGACAAGACGGTCGGCAAGGATACCTACACGGCCTTCAAGGACCGTCTCGGCAACGACAAATATTCCCAGAACAAGCTTTACGGCTCCATCACCCAGAATTCCGCGAACCGCAACAGCTATGTGCTGCGCGGTCATTTCGCCTATAACCAGACCTTCGGCGTGCACACCCTCTCAGCCATCGCCGGAGCCGAAATCCGCGGATCGTCCTCGAATACCATCTTCACCAAGAGATACAATTACGACCCCAAGACGGCCACCAGCTCCCTTCCGACCATTTCAGGCGAGACCGATGCATGGGTGAAGGCGGTCGAGGCCCTGTCGGGAGAGTATTTCACTGAGAACCGCTACGCGTCCTTCTACGCTTCGGCAGACTATTATCTGAAAAAGACATTCGTATTCAATTTCTCCGTCCGTACTGACGGAAGCTCGAATTTCGGTATGGACCGCCAGTTCAATCCGACCTGGAGCGCCGGCGGCGCCTGGCATATTGGCGAGGAGGCGTTTATGGCCCGCATCCCTGCGGTGAGCCATCTGACTTTCAGGATTGCCACGGGTTTTACGGGCGACGTGAACACTTCCACGACACCGAACCTCGTGATGCAGTACTACAAGCAGCAGTACCGTTACTACAACGACACGGCCTATATGCTCGGATACATCCCTTCCGCCCCGAATCCGAATCTCCGCTGGGAGAAGACCCAGGACGTGAAGGCATCCCTCGACCTCGGCCTGTGGGACGAGAAGCTGACCTTCTCCACCGAAGCCTATCTGCGCAAGAGTACAGACATCGTGACATCCTCGCAGGTGCTCTCCACCACCGGATTCACCTCCCAGTACTTCAATTCCGCTGACATCCTGAACAGCGGCATCGAGTTCACGCTCGGCGGCAAGCTCATTCAGAAGAAGGACTACAGCCTCACGGCCTCCGTGAACTTCGCGTATAACTATAACAAAGTCACCAAATATACCCCGTCCTATGCGAACAAGATTACCGTAAAGGACAGATACGTGGAGGGTTATCCTGTGGGAGCCATCCTCTCCGGCAAACTGACGGGCATAGATTCCGACTCGGGACTCTATTCCTTCCAACTCCGTCCGGACTCCGAAATCTCCACCGCCACCGACCTGAACAAGGCGGACAATTACCGATACTACCTCGGCACGTCCATCGCTCCGTTCACCGGCGGATTCAACATTGCGGCATCCTACAAGTCCCTGAGACTCAGCGTCAGCGGCTACTACTCGCTGGGGGCCAAGCGTTACGACAAGATCTCCTCGCCGGCATCGTACTACTCGCCGCGCCACGAGGGCGTCTCCACCGAAACCGTCCAGTCGCAGTACAGCGATCTCTACTCGAATCACCTGAACGTCACGAAAGACCGCACCGACAGGTGGACTTCGTCCAATACCACGGGCACCAAATATCCCCGCATTTACGACTATTACGGCTATAAGTACAATTTCAGCTATTACAACCCTATGGACTACAACATCGTCGATGCCATCTATCTGAAGGATGTCTCCTATCTGCGAATCAAGTCCATAATCTTCACATATTCGCTGCCTTCCAGCCTGACCCGCAAACTGCGAATGGACAGCGTATCCTTCAATCTCTCCCTGAACAACTTCTTCACTATCACCGCCTATGACGGTATGGATCCTGAGGTCCCGGGAGCGACCTATCCGACCACCAGAAGCGTGTCTTTCGGTATGAATCTGGGACTTTAACCATTTGAATGTTATGAAGTTATATAAGATATTGCTTTTATCCTCCGCCGTTCTTCTCTCCGGCTGCAAGAACTATCTGAGCGTGCAGCCCCAGGGCAAGGTCATCCCCGAGACGGACGAAGAGTTCGCGGCCCTCATCCACAACCGCATAAACAGCATTGAGGGCGGCGAAGACGAGTACATCATCGGAAACTACGACGGCATCATTCTCTACGAGAGTTTCTCAGACAATCTTGACGCAAACGTGAAGATCGGCTCCATCGCGGCCTACGCGGGGGACAAGATAAACTCTCGCCAGCTCACTTACAAGAATACCTACTCCGTCATTCGCGACTGCAACATAGTTCTCGAAAATATGGCCGGACGTGACACCGAGCTTGCCCGCAAGCTGATGTCGGCAAGCTATGCCATCAAGGGCGTATGCTATTACAATCTCATCCGCAATTACTGCGAGGCTTACAGCCCAACGGATGCGGCCTCCCAGCTGGGCCTTCCCCTCATCGACAAGTTCGATATGGAGGCGATGCCTGCCCGCGAGCCTCTGAATGTGACCGTGGAATATGCGGCTGACCTTATGAAGAAGTCCATGGCCTACCATATCACCGACGGGATGTTCCTTTTCACCGAGAATGTGGTGAAGGCCTACCTGGCGAAACTCTATTTCTGGGTGGGGGATTATGATTCGATGATTCCTCTGTGTGAGGAACTTATGTCCGTGAAGGAATACAAACTGGCTTCGATAGGGGAGTACGAAAGTATGATTCAGGCTAAAAACGCCCGGGGACAGGAAGTCATTGTGCGTTCGCACATAAACAATAGCTGTGATCTCGATTGGTATTACTCGATGATCATCAAGGATTTGCGTACCCGTCCGGTGAATGCCACTCTCGTGCATCTCTTCGACGAGGACAAGGAGAAGGATGTCCGCTATGCGGTCTCTTTTGATTCCAAACGCCTGAATATGAAGAATTCCAGCGCCAAGGTCAGAGGCTCCGAGATAGTACTGATGCTCGCCGAGGCCTATGCCCAGACCGGGAACGAGGCTGCTGCCCTCGAGCAGCTTAACTATTTGCGCCGCAACCGTATAGAGGGCGTGACTGATTACACTATGGACACCCTCCCGGAAGTCGATACGACGGCTCTTATAAAGGAAGACTGTCAGGGCAGGCCGCTTACCAGACTTATGGCCGCCATCTTCAATGAGCGCCGCAAGGAACTCTATCTGGAGGCTGACCGCTGGTTCGAGCTCAAGCGCAACGGCTGTCCTGAAATGTGGGTCATAAACAACGGCCTCAAATACACTACGAAGCGTTATCTCTATACAGCCCCTATCTATAAGGGTGACACGGATTTGAATGACAAGATGATTCAGAATGAAGGCTATGTATCGTAAATATAGAATAGCGGCGGCCATCGCGACCGGAGTGCTCGCGGCGCTGCTTCTTTCCTCCTGCTCCTATCAGGAACTCACTCCCAAGACCGATGACCGTTCGGACAATTATCAGCTCCCGAAGGGCGAGACTCCCACTGCTGCGGAGCGCGCTCTGGTCCAGGCTGCAAAGGACGAATACAATGCGGCCATTTCCAAGAAATAACATCTTTAACAAATAAACACGCAATGAAAAAAGTATTAGTATTTCTCGCAGCGGCAGCACTTTGCGTGATGTCCTGCACCGAGGAGAAGCCGACCATCCAGTTCACGAAGGCTCAGTCCGTTCTGCTGGCAGACTCTCCTCTGACAGTCGAAATGACTGTTTCGGAACCTGTCGAATCCAGTCTTACAGTGCCTGTAAGCGTATCCGGAACCGCTGAGAAGGGTAAAGAGTATAGCCTTTCTTCTGAGAACTTCGTGTTCTCCGCCGGCTCCACCAGCGCCACCATCCAGGTGACTCCTGAGGAAAACATTACTGATGGCAAGGAAATCAATCTTACCTTCGCCATTCCTGACGGTTATCAGATGGGCACCACTGTGACTATGGTCATCGCCGTCGAGGCCAAGGAAAAGATAGCCTACAGCTTCTCGACTACCACGGCTGACCTTCTGAACAAGTGTACCGTGACCCTGGAGCTTCAGGGTATGAATACCGGCAGTGACTTCACCGCCACCAAGGATATGGAGATTCCTTTCACTTTCGATGAGTCTTCCACAGCGGTTCTCGGCGAGGATTTCACCATCGAGGGCGACAGCCCGGTCTTCAAAGTGGCCGCAGGCAGCAATAAGGGAACAGTAACTTTCGTGGCGTCTGACAAGGACGTGGAGGTCGGAAGCGAGAAGGTTATCGTCGTAAAGGTGGACGAGAGCCAGCTCAGCGAGCGTTTCTATGCCGGCAACAATGCCAGCGAGACCGTCAAGGTGAAGGGTATTCTGCGCTACTCGCAGCTTGTCGGTACCTGGGAGTTCGTTGAGGTTCCGGGTCTTGAGGAATGGGAGTATTTCGCAGAGGAAATGGATGACGATCCTGACCTTATGCCTACTCACAATACAGGCTATCAGGTTTCGTTCACTCTCGAGGACGGTGTCCTGAAGATTGTCCCGGGTTCCGTCAGCGGCGACCTGGACAATTATCTCAGGGAGTCCGAACTTACCTACACCGCTCCGGTGAATATGCCGGTCGAAAGCGAGAAAATCGGTGACTACTGCTCCAAGGAGCCGTATATGTGGACAAGCGTTAGTCTCTATCTTACTTATTTCGAGCTCGCCAAGTGCAACCGCGCATTCTCCGCAAGCACCGAGACCATAGGCAAGGGCGCTCTCGCGATGTGCTTCGACGAGGACGGCAATCTCTGGATGCTGACCAAGGACTACGACCAGCCGCCGTTCCTCGAGAACTGGTGGGACGGCTTTGACGCTGATATGTTCGGCTTCTGCTACGTGATGAAGAAAGTGCAATAAACCCGCTCCCCGCAAAATAAAATTGGACGGCCGCGCCTCCGCGCGAGCCGTCCAATTTTGTTCTACCTTTCGCGTCTGGTACACTTCGATGCTCTCGTTTTATGGAAAAGCGGACAAAAATAGGCAGTTTTGCCTTGGAAAAACGGACAAAATATCTAAATTTGCCTTGGAAAAACGGACAATCTATAGAGCCGCAATGCTTTTTCATAAGATATAATGATATGATTTACCGAAAGATAGATGGGATAATCTCTGATTTTTACCGCAATCATAATAAAGCTTTGCTCCTTACAGGAGCAAGGCAGGTCGGAAAAACATATGCTTTCAGAAAATTCGGGAAAGAGAATTTCGACAATGTCATCGAAATCAATTTCGTTGAGAACAAGAGTGCCATAGGTTTTCTGGACGGCTCCGCCAATGTCGGGGAAATGATTCTCAGGATTTCTGCATTGACCGAAGGGAAGATGGTACCCGGGAG
>CAVFAZ010000076.1:0-11542 GCA_963620825.1 Kurthia senegalensis | reverse complement strand
GTATGGGTGATGTCGTATCCCTCGTGGAGAAGGCTCAGGAGCAGTTCGACGAGAAACAGGCCCGCGAGCTCAAGAAGAAGATCGCGAAGGACAAGTTCACCCTCTCGGATTTCTACGACCAGATCCAGCAGGTGAAGAAGATGGGTGACATCAAGGACCTCGCAGGGATGCTCCCGGGTATGGGCAAGCTCATAAAGGATGTCGATATCGACAACAAGACCGCTTTCAAATCGACAGAGGCCATCATCCTGTCGATGACTCCCGAGGAGCGCGACAATCCTGACATCATCAACGGCAGCCGCCGGAGAAGAATCGCAGCCGGCTCAGGCACCAGCATCCAGGACGTGAACAAGCTCCTGAAGCAGTTCGAGGGCACCCGCAAGCTTATGAAATCCGCCGTCAGCGGCAAGCTCGCCGCCCAGATGCGCGGGTTCAAGGGAAGATAGGAAACGTCTCGCACAAATACGAAATTGGCCGCCTCGAAAAGGCGGCCAATTTGGTATTAATCACTTAGTATTCAACTAATTCTGATGCGCCGGTCTCAATAAGTCGAGAACGACTTTCACCGGATTGAAAGTCTCGACGGGAACTTCGACGAACTTGGTGTTCCAGTCGCTCATCGCGCCGTTCCACAGACCCGGAAGTTCGAGAGCACGGAGCGGGCGGCCCTGGTAGCTCTTCGAGCTGATGAAACCGGTTTCCTCATCCACGAACTCCTCGAGATCGAACTTGTTCCCCCGGTAGTCGCGCAGACAGCAGACGAGATCCACAGGATTGAAATGCGTCGATTGCTTCAGGCACTGCTGAGCTGCAGGGTCGTCCGGATTAATCTGGCTTCCCTCGAGAATCTGCAGCGAAGTGCTGCCATCCTTTGCTTCGATGATGAACGGACCGCCGCCCGGCTCACCCTGGTTGCGCACCATTCCGCAGACGCGGACAGGACGGTTGAGTTTCTTGCGGATGGCCTGAACGCGCTCCTTGCAGTTCTTGACCTTCGGAAGCCTGATACAGAGCTCATTGAGAAGGAATTCCTCGATTTCATTGCACAGTTCCTGGCACTCGTCAGTAGCGCAGTAGTCCTCCTCGAGATTGTTGAATCCCGGAATATACGGATACGGCTGCGGGTTCACGATGGCGCCGGAAGCGATGTCCAGGTCGTGCAGATAGCCGAAAATGATGTCACGAAGCTGCAGAGCCTTGCCGATCAGAACCTTCTTGTAGCGGGCCGTGAGAGGCAGCATACGCTCCACCGCGACATTGTCTATATTCTTGACAGTCACCAGTTCCTGCTCAACGGTATTCAGATTGTGGATCAGCGCGCCGTGACCGCCCGGACGGAAAAGCAGCGTACCGTCCTCCTTGCGGAACGGACGGCCCTCAGGAGTGACTGCGACGGTGTCAGTCGATTTACTCTGACAGGAGAAACTGACATTGTACTTTACACCATAACGCTTTTCATACACATCCTTGACATAGTCCAGAGCCTCCTCGAAAAGAGGACGATGGTCCTCGGAAATGGTCAGGTGAAGATTCACGCTACCGTCGGCATTGCGCATATAAGCCTGTCCCTCAACGAGATGCTCGGCCAGAGCGGTGCGGACTTCCCCGTCAGGATAGCGGTGGAACTTGAGCACTCCCTTGGGCTTGGCCCCGTAATTCAGACCGTCCGGAGAGAGAAGGACCTGTGCAGGATTGGCCGCGCCGTCGAAAATCTGAGGCGTGTAGAATGCGAATTTCGTGATATTTTCCGCAAGCGTGCGGGTGGCGTCATTGGGCGTCTCGAGCCCCGCGAAAATATCCTTGAACATACGTGACGCCGCGCCCGAAGCGGGCACGAACTTGCAGCGGCCGGCGACTTCAGCGGACTCGGCATAAGCGATGGCCTCGTCCATTTCGGTCTCCGAGAGACGTTCCACTCCGCGTCCGACCGTAGCCGGAGCGACGATTTTCAGCCAGGGGAAACCCTTGGAAAAGCGCTCGATCTGAGCTTCAACTTTTTCGGCAGAAGATCCGTAACTCTCTATCTGCCTGATGTCTTCTGATTTAAGCATTGGGAATCAGTCTATAAAGAATTCTCTTCGGTACTGGTAATCCGCGCGCAGCTGCTCGAAGTGGTCGGGCGCGCTGCGGAAGAGGAAATCGTCCGTGAATATCGGATAGTTGTACTGCATCATCGAAGCGACCTCGCCCTGATTCTTGCCGCGGAAATCCAGCTTCACGGCCTCAAGTTCCTTGATCTCCGCGCTCGGAAAGAAGCCGTAGAGAGGCTCAATCTTGAAGTAGCGCGCCACAGAGCGGACTGCGGCCGTGGTTCCGTTCTGCTTGCCCTGGTATGAATAGCCGGCGATATGCGGAGTCGCGATATCGACCATCTCTATGAGTTCAGGGTCCGGGTGCGGTTCGTGGTTCCAGGTATCGACGATGATAGCCGAAAGCTTAGGTCTGGCGGCCTTGAGATCCTCATCCACCATCACTTCTCCGCGCGAGGAATTGATGAAGATGGCCCCGTCGCGCATCTGGCGGAAGAAATCCGCATTCGCCATACCGCGGGTGGTCTCATTCAGAGGGACGTGCAATGTCACCACGTCAGAGTTCGCGAGCAGGTAGTCCAGGTCGCAGAAGCACGAAGGTCCTTCCGCCTCGGCGCGCGGCGGGTCGTTTTTCAGCACGGAGAATCCGAGGGCAATCGCCATAGACTCCACCCTGCGTCCGACGTGGCCCACTCCGACGATGCCAAGTGTCTGACCTTCAAGCTTTATGCCCTTGCGCGCAGCGACACCGTAGAGCGCGGAAAACACGTAGTTCATCACTCCTCCGGCGTTGCAGCCGGCGGCGTTCTGCACGAAAATCCCCGCATCGCGGCAGAAGTCCTGGTCGATGTGGTCCATTCCGATCGTCGCGCTCGCTATCATCTTCACGGCCGTTCCGTCCAACATTTCCCTGTCGCAGCGGGTTCTGGTTCGCGTTACCAGAGCGTCAGCATCCAGCAGGTCATCGTGACGGATATCCGGGCCGAAGATGTATTTCACCTCGGCATAAGGCTCGAACACCCCGTGGATAAAAGGAATGGCGCTGTCTATGACAATCTTCATAACCTGTGTCTATTTCTCGAATTCGACTTCTCTGAAAAATTGCGGGGTATGGAAGTTCGGCTTTTCCGCCTGAATCGGAGCCCAGGATAGGAAATGAGGCATGCTCAGGCCGTCGCCGCATTTGAAGAAGTTGCAGCGGGCGCTGCGTATCTCGTCCCAGGAGGCGAACTTATCCGTAAAGAGGGCCGTTACCGGGATTACAAGAGTGATGTGCCAATAGTTGTTCGGATCGGCAGGTTCATTGTGATGGCAGCAGCAGTGGTGTTCACCGCCTTCTTCCTCATCGTGGTGGCAGCAACGGTGTTCTTCACCCTCCTCTTCATCGTGGTGACAGCAGTGCTCTTCCTCGTCGTTATGATGGCAGCAGTGATGCTCCTCGCCCTCTTCCTCGTCGTGATGATGGCAGCAGTGATGCTTGTGCTCGCCTGCAATAATTTCTTCGAAAGGCTCATAACCCACTGAAGTGTAGGCAAGTATCTTCTCATATACATCTTCCGTGGCCGGAACTGTCAGGGACGGCAACTCGTGATAATCAATATGCATCACACCGATGCAGCTGGACTCGAAATTATAATATCTCTCCCCTTTCCCGTCAGGATCGATGAAGAACTCCACGCAGGAATCCTTATAGACGTCCCCACCGAAATTCACCTCACGGGCGGCCGTACATTTTTCGAGCACGTCGTAACGCAGCACGAGATGGCTGCCTGTATGGAATGCGCGGAACACTACGCCCGGCTTGTATGGAGCCACTTCCGGCCAGCTGACGCAGTCAATGGCTACAGGTTCACACTTGGCCAGAGAAAAAAGAAGGGCTGACGGATCATTGAGATCGATATTTATACGCTTGATTTTCATAATATTGACTTTAATTATCCAAGAAAACTCAAAAGAATGCCGGCAGCTACGGCTGAACCTATCACACCGGCCACGTTAGGGCCCATAGCATGCATCAGAAGATGGTTGTCAGGGTTGAACTCACGGCCCACGATTTCAGACACGCGGGCACTGTCCGGCACTGCGGAAACTCCGGCGTTGCCGATGAGAGGATTGATCTTGCGTCCCGGTTTCAGGAAGAGGTTCCATATCTTGATGAAAAGCACTCCGGAAGCGGTGGCGATCACGAATGAGAGCAGACCGAGAATGAAAATCTTCACGGAATTCCCCGTGAGGAATTTGTCGGCCTGGGTGGAGGCACCGACGGTAAGGCCGATGAGGGTCGTTACCACATCGATGAGCGGTCCGCGTGCCGTCTCGGCCAGACGCCTGGTCACTCCGCTCTCTTTCAGAAGGTTGCCGAAGAAGAGCATACCGAGAAGCGGCAGGCCTGACGGAACGATGAGGGCTGTGAGGATGAAGCCGATGACAGGAAAAACTATCTTCTCCCTCTGGCTGACCTGACGGGGACGTGCCATTTCGATGAGGCGTTCCTTCTTCGTGGTCAGCAGGAGCATAATCGGTTTCTGAATCACAGGCACGAGGGCCATATAGGAATAGGCGCACACGGCGATGGCGCCCATAAGGTCAGGGGCAAGTTTCGATGAGAGGAAGATGGCCGTAGGGCCGTCAGCGCCTCCGATGATGCCGATGGCACCGGCCTCGTTGGGAGCGAAGCCCATAGCCATAGCCAGAAGATAGGCGCCGAAGATACCCATCTGGGCGGCCGCTCCGATGAGCATCAGACGTGGCTGGGAGATGAGGGCCGAGAAGTCGGTCATAGCGCCGATTCCCAGGAAGATGAGAGGAGGGTACCATCCCTGCTTGACTCCCTGGTAGAGGATATTCAGTACTGAGCCGTCCTCATACACACCTATGGAAAGGCCGGGATACATCGGGATGTTGCCGATTATCATACCGAAGCCGATAGGTACGAGCAGAAGCGGTTCCCATTCCTTCACAATGCCGAGAGTCACGAATATGATGCCTATGCATATCATCACGATATGCTGCCAGGTCATATTCGCGAAAGCGGTATATTGCCAGAACTGGACGAGGCTGTCAATAATCTGATCCATCAGGCAATCGTGACAATGTTGGCACCTTCCAGAATGGAATCACCCTTGGATACGTGGATGGCCGTGACTTTGCCATCCTTCGGAGCCTGGATTTCATTCTCCATCTTCATAGCCTCCAGTACGGCGACCTTCTGGCCTGCCTTGACGGCCTGGCCCACGGTTACCGAAACCTCTATTATGACTCCCGGAAGAGGGGAAGTCACTACTTCGCCTGCGCCGGAAGCCTGAGATTCGGCGGCAGGAGCCGCTGCTGCGGCGGCAGGAGCCTGTGCAGCTACAGGAGCGGCTGCCGGGGCGGCAGCGGCTTTCGGAGCATTTTCGATCTCCACCTTGTACTGGGTGCCGTTCACCTGGACGTCAGCCACGTTGTTTTCGATTCCGTTGACGGTGACTTCATACTCGCCGCCGTTGATCTTGAATTTATATTGTGCCATTTTCTTATTGATTTTCGTTTATTTCTTTACCGGATATTTTCTGAAGCCCAGACTCTTGTCATTCCATCCACCGCCTTGCGGACGTATGGTTATGACGAATGACTCGCTGTCGTGCACGCCGCCTCCGAGATACAGATGCAGGGCCAGGGCGATTGCAGCCTCCACATCGGAGTTCTGTTCGGCCTGCAGGGCCATGGCAATCGCAGCCGCCACTTCACCGCTGCACTCCCCCGCTTTCGCGGCGTTAGAGGAAGACTTCCTGCGAAGCTTCGGGAACTTGATCTGCCCGGAGAAGCATTTGCCGGAGAAGTTGTAGATGATGAAGAGTATTATCAGAGCGCAGAAAACGACTGATACGGAGACTACCGTAAGAGTCCAGCCGTGAGGGTCGGTCTCGGCCATTGCAGCGGCCTTGGACTTCTCTTCGGCCTTGCCGTTCACGACTCCCGGAGTAGGGTCCGAAGGCCTGATATCGTCGAATATTATCTGCTTCGAATCGTTTGCGAACTTGCTGAGCGATTTCCCGGCCGGAAGGCCTGAAGGCACCTCTATGGAATCGATGACGGTATGACCGTCATTGCTCACCAGATAAAGGGTGGAACCCGGACGGAGAGGGAAATTCAGATAGAAAGTTCCGTCGCTGCCGTGTCCTGTAGCGTAGAAAAGCTCCACCTGACGGGGCTTGAGGCTGGTTCTCTTGTCCGATCCGGGAATCTGGCTCTTGGTCAGGTCGTTAAGGTCGTCGGAGAAATAGCATCCGCCGTAGTTCACGGTGCCCTGGGAGATGTTCATCACTTCCACCCAGGAGGAGTGTCTTCCGTAATCATCGACCACGGAAGACTCGTTATCGACCATTATCTCAGTGATTCTGAGGTCGATGACGTTCTGCGCGGAAGCCGACAGGAACGGGAAGAAAAGCAGCGGAAGTATGTAAAGGATTCTTTTCATACCGGCCTACAGTGGAAGATTGTCGTGTTTTCTTGCAGGCATCTCCTGACGCTTGCCGACGAGGGACTCGAGGGCCCTGCAGACACGGAAACGAGTGTTGCGAGGCTCGATCACGTCCTCTATATAGCCCTTCTGTGCAGCCTGGTAAGGGTTGCAGAAGAGGTCATTGTATTCCTTTTTCTTCTCCTCGGCGAGTGCGGCCTTCTTCTGAGGATCGACCTCGGCCTTGAGCTCCTTGCCGTAGAGAACTTCCACAGCTCCGTCCGCTCCCATCACTGCGATATTGGCCGAAGGCCAGGCGTAATTCACATCGCCCCTCAACTGCTTGCAGCTCATCACGATATGTGCGCCGCCGTAGGATTTGCGCAGGGTGACGGTGACTTTCGGGACGGTCGCCTCGCCGTAGGCGTAGAGCAGCTTCGCGCCGTTCGTGATGATGGCGCCGTACTCCTGCTGCGTGCCGCAGAGGAAGCCCGGGACATCGACGAGGGTGACGAGCGGGATGTTGAACGCGTCGCAGAAGCGCACGAAGCGGGCAGCCTTGCGGGATGCGTTGATGTCGAGCACGCCGGCGAGAATCTTCGGCTGATTGGCGACGATGCCGACGCTCCGGCCGTTCATATGGGCAAAGCCGACGATGATGTTCCTGGCGAAGTCCTTGTGGACCTCGAAGAAATCGGCGTCATCCACGATGGCGCGGATTACGCTGTACATATCGTAAGGCTTGTTGGGATTGTCCGGAATTATCTGATTCAGAATGTCTTCCGTGCGGGAGACAGGGTCAGAAGTCGGCACGGCCGGAGCCTCTGACATATTGTTCTGAGGCAGGAAGGAGAGAAGCTTCTTGATGGTTGCTATGCCTTCGGCCTCGTCGGCGGCGGAGAAATGAGCCACGCCGCTCTTGCTGGCGTGCACTGAGGCGCCGCCGAGCTGCTCCTGGGTAACTTCCTCACCCGTAACGCTTTTCACTACGCCCGGGCCGGTAAGGAACATATAGGAAGTGTTGCGGACCATAAGGGTGAAGTCCGTCAGAGCCGGGGAATAGACCGCTCCTCCGGCGCAAGGTCCGAAGATTCCGCTGATCTGAGGCACCACGCCCGAAGCGAGGATATTGCGCTCGAAGATTTCGCCGTAGCCGGCCAATGCGTCTATGCCCTCCTGGATTCGTGCGCCGCCCGAGTCGTTAAGTCCGATGACCGGCGCTCCGACGCGCACCGCCATATCCATCACCTTGCAGATCTTCTCGGACATCGTTTTGGAAAGCGAGCCGCCGCTGACCGTGAAGTCCTGGGCAAAGACATAGACGAGACGTCCGTCAATGGTTCCCTGACCTGTGACCACTCCGTCACCGTCGAAGTGCTGGGCATCCATTCCGAAATTCGTGCAGCGGTGCTGGACGAATGTGTCATATTCCTCGAAGCTGCCGGGGTCGAGCAGCAGGGCAAGCCGCTCGCGGGCCGTCAGTTTATTTTTCTTGTGCTGGGCATCGATCCGGCTCTGGCCTCCTCCGAGAGAAGCTGCGCTGCGGCGCTCTACCAGCTGCCGGATTTTTTCCTCTTGAATACTCATAATTCAGTCTTTAATACAATCTTTCAAAGGTACGGATTTTTCCGCATCTTTCTTACCTTATGCGCACAAAAAAAGACCGGCCATCGGACCGGTCTCTTATTATAAATTCTGAATTTACTCTGCAGGAGCGAGGGTGGTATAGACATTGGTCACATCCTCATCCTCTTCGAGAAGGTCTGTGAGCTTGTCAAGAGTGGCTCTCTGCTCAGGAGTGACGCTCTTGAGATCCACGTTAGGGATTCTCTCGAAGCCTCCGGAAACGAGCTCGTAGCCGTTCTCCTCGATGTACTTCTGGATGGCGCCGTAAGACTCGTAGCTGCCGTAGATGCAGATGGTCTTGGTTTCGTTGTCGTCGTCATCGACCTCGATCTGCTCGAACACCTCGTCTGCACCGTAGTCGATAAGCTCAAGCTCGAGCTCATCCACATCGATAGGCTTGTCCTCCTTGATGCGGAACACGCACTTGTGGTCGAACATGAAGCTTACGGAGCCGCTGGTTCCGAGGCTGCCGCCGCACTTTGTGAAGTAGCTGCGGACATTGGCCACGGTACGGGTGTTGTTATCGGTGGCGGCCTCCACGAGGTATGCGATGCCGTAAGGACCGTAACCTTCGTAAACGAGCTCCTTGAAGTCTCCGAGAGTCTTGTCTGTGGCCTTCTTTATGGCGCGCTCGATATTCTCCTTAGGCATCTGCTCTGAACGGGCCTCAGCCATAAGGGCGCGGAGACGCGGGTTGCCGGTAACGTCCGGACCGCCCATCTTTACAGCGATGGTGATTTCCTTGCCAAGCTTGGTGAAGACGCGGGCCATATGGCCCCATCTCTTAAGTTTTCTTTCCTTGCGGAACTCAAATGCTCTTCCCATAGACTACTCGGCTTCGATTCTTGAAATGTACTTGTCAATGTCGTAGCCCTCTACAGACTGAGGATACTGGTCCTTGATGGTCTTGTAGCAGGAGAGAGCCTTGTCGTTCTGACCGAGAGCCTCGTAAGCGATACCGGCCTTGAGAAGGTATGTGGCGGCGAAGATGTTGTCTGCCTGGGCGGCAGCCTTCTCGAAACAGGTAACGGCTGTCTTGTAATCCTCGAGACCTACGTAAGCGTCACCGAGGCAGGCTGTGGCGCGTCCCATAAGGATGGCGTCCTTGCCCTTGTACTTCTTCAGATAAGAGATGGCCTCATCGTAATTGCCGGCCTGAAGCTCGCATACGCCTGCATAGAAATAGACTGCGCGGCCTGCGTGGGAACCGTACTCGGAGATGATGTCCTTGAAACCGAGATTGTTGCCGTCACCGTTCAGAGCGATGTCGAACTCGCCTGCAGCGAAGGAGTTCTCGGCCGGGAACATCTGCTCCATAGCCTCGGCCGCCTTCGGCTTGGCCACCCACTGGTTATAAGCTAAAACACCGAGTCCTATCACAAGCACTGCGATGACTACTCCGTAGATGATCTTCTTGTTCTCATCCATAAAACGGTTGGCTACAGACACTTTCTCGGAGATATTCTCCTGGCGCTGAGCTTCCTCTTTCTTAAGATTCATTTCTGCCATATCGTATAATTTTTAATATTTTCCCAAGTTATTCGTATGAACCGACAAAAGTATAAATTTTTGTGCAATCCTGCAATTTTTGAACTAACTTTGCGAGGATGCGTCGTGCGCATTTCATCAGAGGCGCACCGCACACACACGACAGACAATGCCGACACTCGAGAAAACCGTCATAAGCGACTGGCGCAACATCGCCCTGCAGGAGCTGGAATTCTCCCCGAAAATCAATTGCATTTCAGGGGACAACGGCTCCGGCAAGACCAATCTGCTCGAAGCCGTCCACTGTCTTTCGATGACCAAATGCTTCTCCTCCACCAGCGAAAAATTCAACTACCGCTACGGCACCCACAGCTACGCCATCTCGGGTATGTACCTGATGGAGAGCGGATTGCATTCGAAGTTCTCGCTTCAGAGCGAGGACGGAGGCGAGAAGAAGCTCAAGCGGGACGAGAAGCCCTACGCCCGCATCTCCGAGCATCTCGGAGTGTTGCCGATAGTCACCGTCTCGCCTTCAGATGTGAGTATGGTCAGCGAGAGCGGCGAAGAGCGCAGACGCTTTGCCAACGCCGTTCTGTCACAATTGGACAGGGATTACCTGTCCAATATGCAGCAGTATAACCGCATTCTGCAGCAGAGAAACCGTCTGCTCAAGACACAATGCGTTGACACTGAGCTTCTGGGCGCGTTCGATGCGGGTCTTGCGAAGTTCGCCGGTCCGATAAGCGCCCGGCGGCGTGAGTTTGCCGAAGCACTCCTCCCCGCCGTCCAGAGGTTCTACACGCAGCTCTCGGGCGGACGCGAGGAGGTGTCGCTGAGCTACCGCACCGATCTGGACAAGACTCCGGCAGAAGAGCTTTTCGCGGCCTCGCGCGAGAGGGACATCGTCCTGCACTACACCTGCGCAGGTATCCAGAGGGACGATTTCCTCTTCACGCTGAACGGCCATCCGATACGCCGCTGCGGCTCCCAGGGCCAGCAGAAGTCCTTCCTGGTCTCACTGAAGTTCGCCCAATACGAACTTATGAAGCAGCGCTGCGGCTTCGCTCCCCTGCTTCTGCTCGACGATCTCTTCGACAAGCTGGATATGAGCCGCGTGGCGAACCTGCTGGAAATGGTCGCGAGCTCCGACTTCGGCCAGATCTTCCTCACTGACAGCAACAAAGTGCGCATCGCCGGCATCGTCGATTCCCTCACCTCCGAGCGCGCCTATTTCGAGTGCTCGCAAGGCACGTTCACCAAAGTCTGACCGGCCGCTGACGCGTCCAATCCCGATACGTTCTATGCCAGAAACCAGCCGCATACACCGCAAGCAACCTCTTTCCATGGAAGAGGTCGTGGATCTGTTCATCAGGGACCTGAAACTGAGCACAGGCCTCAACACCCAATGCGTATTCCGGGCCTGGGACAGCGCCTCGGGGGCCGCCAGATACACCGTCCGCCGTTTCTTCCGGGACGGAAAACTCTACATCACCCTGAACTCCTCCGCCCTGCGCAGTATGCTTTTCCTTCAGAGAGCCGCCCTTGTGGACAAGATAAACATTCTGCTGAACCAGGATCCCCTCTTCACAAGGGACGACAGGAGAGCCTCCTACGTGAAGGAAATCATATTGAAATAGAAGTCTTTACATAACGAAAAAAGCGGCCCCGTTCGAGGGACCGCTTTTCAATTGTGTTCTCTTGGCTTAGATCATGATCGCGGCGATGAGGGCGAGGATGGCGTAGAACTCAGGAAGGGCGGCGTAGATGATGGTGTTAACCATCACGTTGTGTCCCTGGCTGATGCCCACGATACCGTTGGCGCAAACCTGACCCTGACGGATACCGGAGATGAGGCAGACTACACCCACACCGAGGCCGACACAGAAATAGAGAGGGCCGTTGGCGGCGATGTCACGGCTGAGCCAGAGCACGAAGGCGATGAAGCCGTACAGACCCT
>CAVFAZ010000075.1:0-3167 GCA_963620825.1 Kurthia senegalensis | reverse complement strand
AGACGATTGCGTTTACCGGCGAGTACGACGGGAACCGCGAGGTCTATATCATTCCTGCGCGCGGCGGCGAACCTGTCCGTCTGACTTTCACCGCTACGAACGGGCGCGACGACCTGGGCGACCGTATGGGGCCGAACAATATCGTGATGGGCTGGACGCCTGACGGTCAGAAGATTATCTATCGCAACCGCACCGGAGAGGGGTTCCCGGGCAAGCTCTGGACTGTTTCCGTAAACGGCGGGATGCCTGAGGAGATTCCGCTTCCGGAAGGCGGTTTCTGCTCGTATTCTCCTGACGGAAAGAAACTTGCGTATAACCGGGTTATGCGTGAATTCAGAACCTGGAAGTATTATCGCGGCGGTATGGCCGACGAGGTCTGGGTTTATGACGGAGAGAAAGTGGAGAAAATCACCGACTGCGACGCTCAGGACATCTTCCCGATGTGGGTGGGCGACGAGATTTATTTCGCTTCCGACAGGGATATGACGATGAACATTTTCGTCTATGACACGAAGACCAAGGCCACGTCAAAAGTTACTGATTTCCAGGATTATGACGTAAAATTCCCGAGTACAAACGGGCAGATGGTGGTGTTCGAAAAGGGAGGATATATCTACAAACTGGACCCTGCCACCAAGGCTTCAGAGCAGATTCATATCACTCTCGCTTCCGATCTGGTCTATGCGCGAGCGGAGAGAATGAACGTCGGCAAGATGCGCCGCAATTCCTACAGCCTATCGCCAGACGGAAAGAGAATGGCCGTCACGGCTCGCGGAGAGCTTTTCGATGTGCCTGTAGGCAAGGGAATTACCAGAAATATCACCAAGACTCCGGGCTCGAACGAGCGCAGCGCGGACTGGAGTCCCGACGGGAAATACATCGCTTTCATCGGTGACGGCACGGGCGAGACTGAGGTTTATCTCTATGACACAACAGCAGGCGGAGAGCCTGTACAGATTACATCCGGGAATGACACCTACATCCGCGACCTGCAGTGGAGCCCTGACAGCAAGCACATCCTCTACACCGACCGCAAGAACCGCATCGTGGAGGTCAATCCCGCCGCGAAGACTTCCAGAACAGTTCTCGAGTGTCCTGAGCAGGAGTTCAGAGGCGTAGTCTATTCTCCTGACAGCAAGTGGATTGCATACACCCGTCCAGCATCGAACCAGATGAGCGTGGTATATGTTTACAATCTGGCTTCGGGAGAGGAATATCCTGTCACCGAGAAGTGGTACAATTCTTCGTCGCCGAGTTTCTCGACCGACGGCAAGTACCTGCTGTTCACCTCAGACAGAGACTTCAACCCGATCTACAGCCGCATCGAGTGGAACTACGCGTACGGCGATATGAGCGGCGCGTATATGACAATGCTCGCCGCCGGCACACCTTCGCCGCTACTGCCTTCGGACAGCGAGTCGGTAGCTTCTTCTGAAGAGCCGGCCGCGGAAGCTCCTGCCGGGAAGCCTGCTTCCAAGTCGAAGAAGACGGCCGCCAAGGCGTCCAATCCTGCCCCGTCCGTGGTGGTGAAGATTGACCCGGATGGCCTTGTGGACCGTACAGTCAAGCTTCCTATCGACGGATCACGCTCCTATTTCTGTGACGGGAAGAAGGTGTGGTTCAGCGGTCGCGGAGGCACGAAAGTCTTTGATTTCGAGACTGGCAAGACAGACAACTGCACTGACGGTATGATTATGTACAGGGCCGGTGACAAGAAAGCCATCTGTACTGCCGGCGGCAAGTGGACTGCAGTGAACTTCCCTGCCCCGAAGGCTGGCGGCGGAGACCCTATCGATGTGGACAATATGTACACGACCGTGGATTATTCCCAGGAGTGGCCGCAGATTTTCGATGAGGTCTGGAGGGCTTTCAGAGACGGTTATTATCTGGAGAATATGCACGGAAGGGACTGGAAGGCGGTCAAGGAGAAATATGCCGAGCTGTTGCCTTATGTGAAGACCCGCCTGGATCTGAACTATATCATCGGTGAGATGATAAGCGAGCTTGCAAGCGGACACGCCTATGTAAGTCCCGGCGATTATCCTAAGCCTGAGAGGATTCCTATGGGTCTTCTGGGCGCAAAGATGAGCAAGGCTGACGGCGGATTCTTCCGTATCGACCATATCTATGAGGGCGCCGTATATCGTCCGGAGCTTCGCTCCCCTCTTACCGAGCCGGGTATGGATATCGCTGAGGGTGAGTATATTACAGCTATTGACGGGGAGTCCCTGAAGGGTGTCGATAATATCTATAAGCTTCTGGTGGGCAAGGCCGGAGCACTTGTGGAGCTGACGGTGAACAAGTCGGCTGCCGAGGGCGGGCGCAAGGTTGTGGTCAAGCCTATCGCGGACGAGTATCCGCTGGAGCACTATGAGTGGGTTATGAAGAATATCCGTACCGTGGAGGAGAAGTCCGGCGGCAAGGTGGGATATATCTATATTCCTGATATGGGACCTGAGGGTCTGAACGAGTTCGCGAGATGGTATTATCCGCAGCTGGACAAGGAGGCTCTCATCATCGATGACCGTGAGAACGGCGGCGGCAACATTTCGCCTATGGTTATCGAAAGGCTTCTGCGCAAGACTTACCGGATGACCATGTCGCGCGGGTCAAGTATGAACGGCACCACTCCGGAAGGCACTCACGACGGGCCTAAGGTGTTGCTGATCAATAAGTACTCGGCCTCTGACGGTGATCTGTTCCCGTGGAGTTTCAAGGCGAACAATATCGGTACGGTTATCGGCACCAGGACCTGGGGCGGCATCGTGGGTATCAGCGGTTCGCTGCCTTATATGGACGGGACCGATGTCCGTGTTCCTTTCTTCACGAATTACGACGCCAAAACCGGGCAGTGGATTGTGGAGAATCACGGCGTGGATCCGGACATTCTTCTGGACAATGATCCGATTAAGGAGTATGCCGGTGAGGATGAGCAGCTTAACAAGGCCATAGAGGTGGCCCTCGAGCAGCTCAAGGACTACAAGCCTCTTCCTTCCACCCCAGCTCCCCGCACCTTCAAGGACCTCGGGCTCCCGGAGATCAAGTAAACCGCATTTGTCCGTAAAAAAGCGTGTTTTTACGGACAAGTGAGTAAAAAAACCAAGGTTGAGACTAAAAAGTCTTCGGACTGATAGTCGCCCTCATTTTTTATTTGTTAATCCCAATGG
>CAVFAZ010000074.1:0-5032 GCA_963620825.1 Kurthia senegalensis | reverse complement strand
ATCTCGACCAGGTCAAGGACATCCACGAGACGATCGTGCGCGAGGGCATCTGCGGCCCTTCAGGACGTCCGGTGCGCATCGAAATGTTCGCGCACGGCGCTCTCTGCATGGCGATTTCCGGCAAATGTTACCTCTCGCTCCACTCTTACGGGGCTTCCGCCAATCGCGGGGCGTGCTATCAGATCTGCCGCCGGGGCTATGAGGTCACGGATCTGGAGACGGGCAAGCAGCTGAATATCGACAACAAGTATATAATGTCACCCAAGGACCTGTGTACCATCGATTTTATGGACAGGATCATCGACGCGGGAGTGAAGGTATTCAAGATCGAGGGGCGCGCCCGCAGCGCGGAATATGTGAAGCGCTGCGCGTCCTGCTACCGCAGGGCGGCTGACGCCGTCTGCGAGGGGACTTATACTCCGGAACTCGCGGCGGCTCTCAAGACCGAACTCGGGGAGGTATTCAACCGCGGGTTCTGGGACGGCTACTATCAGGGGGCCTATCTCGGCCAATGGAGTGATGTCTATGGCAGTCAGGCCACCCGCAAGAAGGTCTATTGCGGTAAGGTGACGAACTGGTTCGACCGCATCGGGGTGGCCGAAATCACCGTGGAGAGCACTCCGCTCAGGCTCGGCGACGAGGTGATGGCGATCGGCGCCACCACGGGCGTGGTGGAATTCACCGTGGAGGATATGAGGGTGAACCTCAAGCCCGCCGCGGAGGCCTGCAAGGGCGTGCGCTGCTCAGTCGCAGTCAATCCGGGCGACAAGAATCCGGGCTTCGAGCGCCTGCGCCGGGGAGACAAGCTCTATATCTGGGAGAAAAACTGAAAGCGTGCAGTGCCTGGGGAATCAGACATTTTTTCCGAATTATAGGTATATTTGCATCTGTGAAGAAAGGTAAACACAATGCCTGGCAATATCTGGCGTGGACGGCCGTAGCTGCGGTTCTGCTCTATTTCTCCTTCGAGGGCGTGAAATGGGCGGACTTCCTCGGCGTGCTTAAAAACTGCCGGTGGGCCTGGGTGCTCCTTTCTATGGCCGCGGGCCTGGGAGCATTCATCATCAGGGCATTGAGATGGCGCCTGCTGCTGCTCCCGATGAATCCCGACATAAAGCGCACGGACTGCTACGACGGATTCGCGATAGGAAAATTCACCGACACCTTCCTCCCCCACGTGGGAGAATTCATACGCTGCGGCTACGTCTGCAGGGCACCGCTAAGCTATGACAAGGCTCTCGCCACGGTAGTCGTGGAACGCTCCTGGGACATATTCACCCTGATTCTGATAATAATATTGACCCTAAGCCTCGGCTGGCAGAGATTCGGGACCTTCGCGGTCGAGAAGATCTGGACACCCGTCGGACAGAGCCTCAACTTCAGCCTCTGGTGGATCGTGGGAGGAGTCGTATTGGCCGCAGCCGCGGCCGTGATAATAGTCTTCCGGATGCGGGAGAAGAACGCGGCTTGCGGAAAAGTCGCGCACTTTTTCAGCGGGATGTGGCAGGGCGCGCTGGCTTGCCTTCGGATGAAGGGCAAGGGGCTGTTTATGCTCTACACGCTTCTGCTCTGGGTTATGTTCCTGATGATGAGTCTTTTCATCATTTGGGCGCTGCCGGAGCAGTACGGGCTCGGCTGGATCGATGCGCTGTTCCTGATGCTGGTCGGGAGCGTGGCGGGCATCGTGCCTGTGCCGGGCGGCTTCGGGGCGTTCCACTATATGGTGGCGCTGGCCCTGTCGGCCGTCTATGGCATTCCTTGGGAGACGGGTATCGTATTCGCGACGCTTTCGCACGAGTCACAGGCGGTTATGACCGTCGTGTGCGGCGCCGCGGCATATATACATCAGAGTATTATAAGAAATAAGATATGAGAGACATCAGATTTACCAATACGCTCACGCACCGCAAGGAACTGTTCGTGCCTGTGCAGCCGGGACACGTGGGGATGTACGTCTGCGGACCTACGGTCTATGGGGACGCGCATCTCGGACATTCGCGCCCGGGCGTGACCTACGACGTGCTGCAGCGCCTGCTCAGGCATCTCGGCTATAAAGTACGCTACGTGCGCAATATCACCGACGTGGGTCATCTGGAGCACGATGCGGACGAGGGCGAGGACAAGATCGCGAAGAAGGCGAGACTCGAGCAGCTCGAGCCGATGGAGGTCGTGCAGACCTATACGCTGCGCTACCACGAGGCGATGCGCCAGCTGAACGTCGCTCCGCCGTCCATCGAGCCGCGCGCGTCGGGACACATCATCGAGCAGATTATGGCCGTGCAGAAGATTCTGGACGCGGGATATGCGTACATCAGCAACGGAAGCGTGTATTTCGACGTGCAGAAGTACAATGCCGACCACCATTACGGGGTGCTTTCGGGGCGCTCGCTGGACGACACGCTCGAGGGCACGAGAAATCTCGACGGCCAGAGCGACAAGCGGGCTCCGTACGATTTCGCATTGTGGAAAAAGGCTGAGCCTCAGCACATTATGAGATGGCCGTCGCCTTGGGGAGAGGGTTTCCCGGGCTGGCATCTGGAGTGCTCGGTGATGGGCGAGAAGTATCTCGGCCGCGAGTTCGACATCCACGGAGGCGGAATCGACCTGCTCTTCCCGCACCACGAGTGCGAAATCGCGCAGAACGTGGCCTGCCGCGGAACCCAGGGCGTGCACTACTGGGTGCATAACAATATGATCACCATCGACGGCCAGAAGATGGGCAAGTCGCTCGGCAACTTCATCACTCTGCCGCAGCTTTTCAGCGGCGACCATCCGAAGCTCGCGCAGGCGTACAGCCCGATGACCGTCCGCTTCTTCATCCTCCAGGCGCACTACCGCGGCACGCTCGACTTCTCGAACGAGGCCCTGCAGGCAGCCGAGAAGGGTCTCAAGCGTATTCTCCAGGGCGCGAAGGACCTTCGGTCAATGGCGTCCGCAGCCGGCGTGGAGTCTCCGGTGAAAGGCGATCAGGGCCATCCGGCCAATGCGCTGGTCTATGGCGAGTACATCACTGACGTGGCTCCGGACAGCTGCACTGTCGGAAGTCCGGAGGTTCGCAAGATCGTGGACGGGGTTTATGACGCGCTCTGCGATGACCTCAACACCCCTACCGCCCTTTCTCATCTTTTCGATGCCGTCCGCCTCGTCAATACCGCTAAGGAAGGCAAGGCAAAGCTCTCGAAAGACGACCTGCAGGCCCTTCTGAGGCTCTTTGACGATATAGTCTTCGGAGTGCTCGCGCTCAAGGATGACGGCGACAGCGGCAAGGCAGGCAAGACCATCGACGGTCTGATGAAGATGGTTCTGGAGTCCCGCGCTGCGGCCAAGGAAGCCCGCGACTGGGCCACTTCCGACAAGATCCGCGACAATCTCGCCGCTCTCGGAATCAAGGTCAAGGACACTAAGGACGGCGCGGAATGGACGATGGAATAAAGTTCGTCAGCTGGAATGTGAACGGCCTGAGGGCTGTCTGCGGCAAGGGTTTCGCGGAAATCTTCGAGTCGTTCGACGCTGATTTCGTCTGTCTTCAGGAGACCAAACTGCAGGAGGGCCAGATAGATCTGGAGTTTCTGGGCTATCAGTCCTACTGGAATTATGCTGAGAAGAAGGGTTACAGCGGGACGGCCATCTATACGCGCCGTACTCCCCTCTGTGTTTCTTACGGCATCGGGATTCCGGAGCACGATCACGAGGGCCGCGTCATCACTCTCGAGATGGAGGATTTCTATCTGGTCAATGTCTATGTGCCCAATTCCCAGGACGGTCTGAGGCGTCTGGACTACAGGATGGGCTGGGAGGATGCGTTCCGGGAGTACCTGGCGGGTCTTGCCGCGCACAAGGGCGTGGTAGTCTGCGGGGATATGAATGTGGCGCACGAGGAGATAGACCTCAAGAACCCTTCCACAAACCGCCAGAACGCGGGTTTCACAGACGAGGAGCGCGGCAAGATGACTGAACTTCTCGCCGCCGGATTCACGGACACCTGGCGTTTCCAGCATCCAGAAGATGTGAAATATTCCTGGTGGTCGTACCGAATGAACGCCCGCGAGAGGAACGCAGGCTGGCGTATAGACTACTTCCTCGTCTCGGAGCAGCTCCGCCCCCGCGTGCTCTCGACCGACATCCTCTGCGACATCTTCGGCTCCGACCACTGCCCCGTCACGCTCGTCCTGCGCTGAATACTCGCAAGGAAAATAAAATTGGCCGGCTGCCCGAGGCAGCCGGCCAATTTGGTATTTAGAATGACTTTTTAAAGTTCGTTGAGATCCTGAACCATCTCGTCCTTGCGGCCGACGATGATGTCCTGATAGTCCTGGAGACCGGTTCCTGCAGGAATCAGATGTCCGCAGATTACGTTCTCCTTCAGACCCTCGAGGTTATCGACTCTTGCACGGATGGCCGCCTCGCTGAGCACCTTGGTAGTCTCCTGGAAGGATGCTGCGGAAATGAAGCTGTTCGTGCGGAGAGCGGCGCGGGTGATACCCTGGAGGACGAGCTTGGCCGTGGCCGGCTTGGCCTCGCGTGTCGCCATCATCTGCTTGCCGTGACGGCTGAGGGATTCGTTCTCGTTTCGCATATCTCTTGCGTCGATGATATCGCCTGCTAAGTACTTCTCTGATTCGCCCGGATCCAGAACATAGTACTTGCCATAGATATTGTCGTTCGCATCCATAAACGCCCACTTGTCCACAAGCTCCTCAGGGAGGAACTCAGTGTCGCCAGGGTTGGTGATCTCGACCTTGCGCATCATCTGACGTACGATGATCTCGAAGTGCTTGTCGTTGATCTTCACACCCTGCAGACGATATACGGCCTGAACCTCATTCACAATGTATTCCTGGGCCTTGACAGGACCGAGGATATTGAGGATGTCGGTAGGAGATACGCCGCCGTCGGAAAGACGGGTACCGGCCTTCACGTAGTCGTTCTCCTGAACGAGGATCTGCTTGGTAAGAGGTACGAGATAGCTCTTCTCGGCACCGGACTTGTTCTTGACGAAGATCTCGCGGTTTCCTCTCTTGACCTTGCCCAT
>CAVFAZ010000073.1:0-10309 GCA_963620825.1 Kurthia senegalensis | reverse complement strand
CCATAAAAAGAGGCTGACTAAAAAGTCAGCCTCTTTTTAGTTTTCTACCCCCCCCCAGTCACTTCGTGACAGCCCCTATGTGGCACTGGGGGCCGTATCCCCCAGACCCCCTGGGTCGCACACTTCGTGTGCTCCTGACTTTTTAGTCGGCCGCTTTTTTCGTTATGTGGCTGAGGCTGTTCCCAAAAGTAAAAATTGCAACACAAAAGGGCGACAATAATGTCATTTCGTTAGTATTTATCGATTTTATATGTAAATTTGTAGTATAAAACTGAAACATAAACTAATAACCACATATTTATGGACCTTAACAAGGCTTTGTCTTACGTAAAGACGAAGAAATTCTGGAAAGAATTCATCATAATGACAGCCGCAATGTTCATCGGAGCGGCAGCCGTCTATTATTTCCTCGTTCCGAGCAAACTGATCATCGGCTCAGTATCAGGACTTTCCATCGTCCTGAGCGCAATACTCGAAAACATCGGCGTGACCATCAGCGTCTCCAATATGGTAATCATCGTGAACGCCATACTGCTCATTCTGGCCTACTTCCTCATAGGAGCGGAATTCGGAATCAAGACAGTCTATACGGCCCTCATCCTGGGACCGCTGATGGAATTCTGGGACAAGGTACTGCCATACACAAAACTATTGGCCGAAGGCCAGACATCGGTGATGGGAGACATCTGGTTCGACCTGATGTGCTTCGTGCTGCTGGTCTCCATCTGCCAGACGCTGCTTTTCAGCATCAACGCCTCCTCCGGCGGCCTGGACATCCTGGGCAAGATCTTCAACAAATACCTCCACTTCGACATCGGCGCCTCGGTAGCCGTCGGCGGCATCCTCATCTGCTGCACCGCCTTCGCCATCAACCCTTTCCGTATGGTGGTAATCGGCATCATCGGCACCTGGATGGACGGCCTCTGCATCGACTATTTCACGGCCAGCCTGAACAAGAAGAAAAGAATCTGCATCATCTCGGACGAAGCCGAAAAAATCCGCGACTATATCATCAACGACCTCTGTCGCGGCTGCAGCCTCTATGAGGTCACAGGCGGTTACTCAGGCAAGAAAAGAACTGAAATTCAGAGCCTTCTGACCCAGCAGGAATTCGCAAGCCTGATGGGCTTCATCCGCAGCAATGACATAAAAATCTTCCTGACCGCCGGCAACGTAAGTGAAATCTACGGAGCCTGGCGGCCGAGAAATTACAGAAAACCTGAAATAGAGGGCTGATTTTAGCCCTCTATATAGCTTGTAATGAGTTTCATATTCCCCGAAGGAGAGAATGTGACGCCCTTTGACGTGGCCGGAACAAGCACGGTCTCGCCCTGATGCAGAGGGAGAGTGTAGTCCTGCTCCTCGTGATCGGTAAGGGTTCCCTGTCCACTGATGCACATAACCACCAGGAAAGAATCCACTCCGGAAAGATCCTTCGTAAAAGTCTTGTCCAGATCGTACTGGCTGGTAGTGAAGTATTTGCAGCTTACGAGCAGATTCTCCTCATCCTTCTTTTCCGTATAGCGTGTGCGGTATTCCGGATAGACCTTATAGTCGATGGCGTCCTTTGCAAGTTCGGTGTGAAGCTCGCGCGGCTTTCCGTCCAGCCCGAGCCTGCCGTAATCGTAAATCCTGTACGTAATGTCCGAAGTCTGCTGAATCTCAGCGATGAAGCAGCCCGAGCAGATCGCGTGGATACGCCCGGCCGGCAGGAAGAACACATCCCCCTCCTTCACCTCGAAACGGCAGAGAGCATCGGTGATGGTATTGTCAGCAACCATCCGCACATACTGCTCAGGATCAATCTCTTTCGAAAGCCCGGCAAGCAGATGGGCCCCCGCGTCAGCGCCCACCACGTACCACATCTCCGTCTTGCCCTTCGAATTGTGCCGCTTCGCGGCCAATTCGTCATCCGGATGCACCTGGATGGACAGGTCGTTCCGCGCGTCGATGAACTTTATTAGAAGAGGGAACTCATTGCCGGTATCGGCATAAACTTTTCCGCCGATGAGCTGACCTTTGAATTTTTCCACCAGTTCAGTGACGGTCATCCCCTCGAATTCGCCGTTGGCTACGACCGATTCGTGGCCCCTGACGCCCGAAAGCTCCCAGCTCTCGCCGATATTGTGCTGATCTGTAGTTATTTCCTTAAAGGGCGCTATCTTCTCCCCGCCCCATACGACCGTCTTTAGAATCGGTCTGAATTTCAATGGATACATAGTTATTTTAATACCATATTGCCGGCTTAGGGCCCATCTTCAATACAATGGTCCCGCCGTTGCAGATGTCTTTATATTCGATATAAGGATAAGGATGGTTCTTTCCGTTCAGAGTCACGCTCTGAATATACCTGTTAGTCTCGGAGAGACCCTTCGCCTTTATCGTGAACGTATGGTTGCCGACCTTCACGGACGCTTCACGGAATGCCGGACTGCCGAACCAGAATCTCGGCACCGCAGGCTCCGCCTGATAGAATCCCAGACTTGACAGCAGATACCAGGCGGACATCTGCCCGGCGTCTTCATTGCCCGCAAGCCCGTTAGGGTCATTGAAATAGAAATCACTGAACACCTTACGAACCAGGTCCGCCGTCTTCCACGGCTGCCCCGCCATCGTATAGAAATAAATGATGTGATGACTCGGCTCATTTCCGTGGGCATATTGGCCGATCAGGCCGGAGATGTCCGGCGACGAGTCGTCACCCACGACCTGAGAATCGGCAGCGAACAGACTGTCAAGCCTTTCGACGAACTTCTCGCGTGAGCCGAAGAGAGCCACCAGCCCCTCGAAGTCCTGCGGCGCCAGCCAGGTGTATTGCCACGCATTGCCTTCGCAATACACATCCGAGCGGTGCTCGGAGCGGTAAGGATTGAACGGAGTCACCCAATTGCCGTCGGAATTGCGGCCGCGGATGAACTGCGTCTGAGGATCGAAATAGTTCCTGTAGGAATGGCTCCTTTCTGTGAAATACTGATAATCCTCCTCCTTGCCGAGATATTTGCACGCCTGCGCCATAGCTCCGTCCGCGATGGCATACTCCATATCGAAGGCCACCGACTCGCTTTCGAACTTGTCCGCAGGAATGAAACCGTATTCCATTCTGTAGCCCTGGCCGCGCTCAGAATTCATCTCAGAATCCTTCAAAGCCTTGTAGGCCAATTCTTTGCTGAAGCAGTTGAAGCCCTTCGCCAGGAAGTCCGACAGCACGATAACTCCCGGATTCCCGACCATACAGTCCGTTTCGTTGCCCCACAGATGCCATACCGGAAGCTTGCCCTGCTGCTCATAGATATGCAGCATCGTGGCGGCCATATCGTCCACCTTCTCCGGATGCACCAGAGTCATAAGCGGCATGGCGGCGCGGTAGGTGTCCCACAGGGACAGGACGGTGTAGTTCGTGAATCCGCTGCCCCGGTATATCTTTCCGTCGGCCCCACGGTAGTCTCCGTTACAGTCACTGAATGTGGCCGGGTCGATCATTGTATGGTAAAACGCCGTATAGAATACCTTCCGGGCGTTTTCATCGTCGGTGTAGATTTTAATCTTCGACATCTCCCTGTCCCATTCGGTGAAGGCGAGCTCAGCCACCTCATCGAAATCAGCTGTGTCGAGTCCCGTTTCCGCCGCCATATTGTTCCTCGCTCCCTCGACATCCACAGGAGAAATGGCCACCTGCAGCACGATTTTCTCATCTTCGGATGTGCGGAAGTTCGCCCTGCCGTATTTTCCGTGCATCTCGAAGCTCTCGAAAGGCTTGCTGAAGCGGGCGTAGAAGAACACCTTCTGGTCTTTCGCCCAGCCGGAAGAATATCTGTAGCCCTGTATGCTGCAGCTGTCCACGACCTCTATCCCGGCGTCGGTGACCTTGTCCCAGCAGCCTCCGTTTTCCAGGTCAAATACCAGGGCTGCGCTGTCGCTTGCAGGGAATGTGTATCTGTGGACGCCTACGCGGGACGTCGCGGTGAGTTCGGCGAGGATTCCGTAACGGGTGAGCGGAACGCTGTAATAGCCCGGACAGCAGAACTCTCTGCTTCTGTCCGCATAAGACCACAGTCCGGTCTGCATTGCGGCCGCAATCTCCTCCGGACCGGCACCGGGTTCAGGTTCCGTCCCCCTGGCATAGGTCACGTCGCCGATTACAGGCATAACCGTGATGTCGAAGAGGTCTCCGATGCCCGTTCCCTCCAGATGGGTGTGCGAGAATCCTATCACCGTGGAGTCGCTTTCGTGATAGCCTGAGCACCAGTCCCAGGTCTGGGGTATGCTGGTAGGGCCGAGCTGTACCATTCCGAACGGTACACTGGCTCCTACGAATACGTGTCCGTGTCCTCCGCTTCCTATGCGCGGATTTACGAGGTGAATGAAATCATCCTCCGCCGGAGGGGTGCAGCAATTTGCAATCATCAGGACGGGCAGAGCCATCCACAGTATCATCTTTTTCATCATAATCTTAATATTTATAGCTGCTGCCGCCGACGAACTCACGCAGGAGGGATGTAGGCGGAATTTCCTTGTCTGAAACCGGTGTGAAGTAATGCAGGAACTTCAGAAGGCGGTGAGCCTCGCTGTATTCCGCACGGTCTTTAGGCACTAGCGAGAGAATCTGCTCGGCATGCAGGCGCAGAACCGCGAACTCGACGAGATAGGCGGAATTGAACAGCACATCGGCCTTCTCCTGGAACGGATAGATCCACTTCACCTCGGCGCGGCGCACGTTCGGCCAGTTCGAGATGGTCTCCATCGGAGTGAAAGCGCCCTTGTTGTAGTCGCGCACGATGCGGCGCAGCAGGCGGTTGTCGCTCGTGGGAATGCAGTTGTGGTCATCCAGGGAAAGGGAGGTGATGGCATTTATGAAGATGCGGAATTTCCTGTCCTCATCGACCATATCCGTAAGCTTCGGATTCAGGGCGTGGATGCCTTCGAGCAGAAGGACGGTCTCGGGGCCCATCTTGAGGCGTCTGTTGTTATACTCGCGAAGTCCCGTAACGAAGTTATAGTTGGGGACTTCCACTTCTTCTCCGGCAAGCAGACGCACCAGGTCGTGCTGGAGCATCTCGTGATCGACGGTGTCGAAATTGTCGAAATCATAGCTTCCGTCAGGGAATTTCGGGGTATCCAGACGGTTCACGAAATAGTCGTCGGTGGAGATGGTTATAGGATGCAGGCCGCAGGCCAGAAGCTGGACACTCAGACGCTTGCAGACCGTGGTCTTTCCCGAGCTGCTGGGACCGGTGATGAGCACCACCCTCATCTGCTGCGAACTGTGGAAACGCCTTTCGATCTCCTCGGCTATCCTTACTATCTTCTTCTCCTGAAGCGCCTCGGAAACCTGGATAAGCTCGCTCGCCTGACCGTTCTGAATCGCGAGATTCACGTCTCCCACGTTGCCCAGGCCCATAATCTTGTTCCAGCGGGAAGTCTCTGCGAACACTTCGAAGGTTTTGGGCTGCTCGAAGAACGGGGCGAGCTCCTCCGGCTGATGGCGGGAAGGCAGGCGGAGAATCATTCCGCCGCGATAGGCCATAAGATCCCAGACCTTAAGGTATGAAGTATTCGGGACCAGAGCGTTGTAGAAATAGTCCGGCATTCCGTCCAATGTATAGTAAGCCACATAGGGCTCTCCCGAGGTCTCCAGCAGGCGGACCTTGTCCTCGCAGCCGATGGAATGGAATACCTTTATGGCCTCGGCGAGACGCACTTCGTAACGGCGGAAAGGCAGCCCCTTCTCCACCAGATGCTGCATCCTGGCCTTTATGCGGACCACGTCGTCCTCGCATACGGGAGTGCAGTCCGGCTTGACGAGGGTGCAGAAATAGCCCTTCGATATAGGGCGGCGCATTATGATCTTGCTGTCCGGGAACACATCCTGCGCGGCCTTGCTCAGCAGAAAGCAGAGCGAATGGCAGTAGGACCGGCGGCCGCTGTAGCTGGTGAAATCCAGAAATTCCACGTCGCGGTTATTGAAGACCCTGAACTTCAGACCCTGGGAGACATTGTTCACCTTGGCCGAGAGAATCGGATAAGGCTTCTCGAAATCGAAGCTGCCAATCATATCCAGAAGGGTCGTTCCTTCGGGGAATTCGCCATAAGTTCCTGTGTTCTTGCAGTAAATCCTGACCATTTTCACTGAGTTTTGGGTAATAATCCGGGAATCAGAACGGATTTTCGCAAAAATAGAAAAAATATGCTAATTTTGCATCTCAGAACTGAAGAAGCCGCCACATTTTTCCAGGGGCTTCCGAGGAATCCGATTTAAAAAATATTTTATGAGCACAGTCCACATTATCGACCACCCGATGATTCAGCACAAGCTGACCATCATGCGGGACAAGAACACAGGTTCAAAGGATTTCAGACAGCTTCTGACAGAGATCTCCCTCTTTATGGGCTACGAGGTCACCCGCGACCTTCCTCTCACCTACAAGGAAATCGAAACCCCTATCTGCAAGATGACAGCCCCGAAGGTTTCAGGCCGCAAACTCGCCATCGTTCCTATCCTGCGCGCAGGAATGGGTATGCTCGACGGTATGCTCACCCTCATCCCTGTCGCCAAGGTCGGCCATATCGGACTGTACCGCAACGAGGAGACCCACGAGCCTGTGGAGTATTACTGCAAGCTCCCTGAGGACATCCAGCAGAGACTCGTCATAGTGACGGACCCGATGCTCGCCACCGGCGGAAGCTCCTGCGACGCCCTCACGATACTCAAGAAAAAGTACGGCTGCACCAACATCCGTCTGATGTGCCTCGTGGCAGCTCCGGAAGGCCTCAAGAAGGTCCAGGAGGAGCATCCTGACGTGGATATCTATGTCGCCGCAGTCGATGAGCGTCTCAACGGGAACGCGTACATCGTACCCGGATTGGGCGACGCAGGCGACCGCATCTTCGGCACGAAGTAAGCAATCCGCTTAATACAAAATTGGCTGGAACCCTCCGGGTTCCAGCCAATTTTATATTCGGGGAACGGACTCCCCGAGCCTCTCCGGTCGCGCAAGCGCTCCTTAGGAGCTCCGAGACGAAGGTTTCCTAGCGTCTCTTGCGGGCGGCGGGACGTCTGTGGTGGCCTTTCTTCTTCTTCGAGAAGCGGGAGAACATCGCGAAGCCGAGACCCACGAGGACGGCGGCGATGAGGATGTAGGTCCAGTAGGAGGCGTTGTCGCCCTTCAGGCGGGACCACATCTTGAGGAGAGCCTCGGTGCGGTCGCCCGTGTCGTGCATCATTCCGCAGGCCTCGATGACGGAGCGGTCAGGATACATAACAGGATTCAGGCACACAGAATCGGCCTGAGAACCGAAGAAATAGGTCGCGTCGATGGCCGGAAACTCCCCGTCCTTCATAGCTTCGAGGACTCCGGTTCCGCCGACCGCGCTCACGTAGCCGATGGCGTCCATATTGCGGACCGCATTGTCCGGACGGCACATATAATCGATGAAATAGCGTGCGGCCTTGACGTTGCGGGCGTATTTCGGGATCACCCAGCCGTCGAACCAGATGATGCTGCCGTCCTTCGGAATGGCGTATTTCAGGTTCACGTCCGTGCCCTCGGTCTGGTTTATCGCCCATTGGGCGTCGCCGCTCCAGGAAACGTTCAGCCAGGCACGCTCCTGGGTCATCTGCTCCTTGCCGAAGTCGGCCTCCCAGCCCGCGATGGAATTGCGGAAGGAGTTTATGTAATTCTCCACGAGCGCGATGCTCTCGTCCGAAGCGTCGAGCGTTATATCCTCAAGCTTTTTCTCGCCCGAAGCGATGGCGTCCCTGTTCAGATACACCAGAAGTGCCGTGTAGATGTCCCTGAAGGCATCCTTCATCAGAATCTGTCCGGAGTATTTCGGGTCTGTCAGGATATTCCAGGACTGCACTTCGGACTCATCCACGTACTTGGTATTGTAGATCATACCGACGGTACCCCACATATAGCCGACCGAATAGTCATTGGCATTCTTGCCGTAACCCTGAATCTGGTCGAAGAAATTCACGATGAACGGAGCGATGCTGTCGATGTAGTTCGGAGTGTCGCCGAAATCCCTGTCGATGGGAAGAAGCAGGTCCTTCTGAAGCATACGTTCGATGATGTAGTCGGAAGGACATACCAGATCGTAGTCCTCGTGGCCGAGTTCAATCTTCGAGAGCATAGTCTCGTTGATGTCGAAGGTCTGGTAGAGAACTCTGACGGTCTCGCCGGTCTGCTCTTCGTACCACGTTTCGAACTCACCGAGGAGGTCTTCATCGATGTAGTCTGCCCAACTGTAAACTTTGAGCACCTGCTCCCTGTCTTCCGTACAAGCGAAAAGAACCAGCAGAGCAGTCAAAAGGGAAAGGAGTTTTTTCATCTTTCTATTTCTTCTTGGTTTTTATGGTTGTGAATTTTCCTGTAGTTGATGATGAGCAGCAGAATGAGCACGCTCAGGAAAATGATCGTGATCAGAGGACGGAGCTCCGGGGTGAGACCTCCCTTGCGGGCATCCATATAGATGTAGGTAGAGAGGGTCTCGAGGCCCACTGTGCCTCGGGTGAAGAAGGTCACTGCGAAGTCGTCCAGGGACATCGTGAACGCGAGGATGAAGCCCGAAATCATACCCGGACGCAGCAGAGGGAAATAGACCTTGCGCAGGGCCTGGTACGGGGTGGCTCCCAGGTCGAGGGCCGCCTCGTAGATGTTCGGATTCATCTGGTATAGCTTGGGCATCACGCTGAGCACTACATAAGGGGTGCAGAAGGTGATATGGGCCAGGATTACTGTCACATAGCCCTGCGAAATGTGCAGGAACACGAAGAGCAGGAAGAGCGAAACGCCGGTGATGATGTCCGGGTTCAGCATCGGGATATTGTTCAGGAACTGGATGGCTTTCTTCTTGCGTCCGCGCAGGGTGAAGATGCCTATGCTGGCCAGGGTCCCCAGAAGGGTGGAAACCGTGGCCGCCACAAGGGCGATGAGAAGGGTGTTGCGGATGGCGTCAAGCAGCGACCCCGTGGCCTGGGAGCCTCCGGTGAAGAGGTTCTCATACAGATGGGTGGAGAATCCTGTCCAGTTGCCCAGAACCTTGCTTTCGGTAAACGAGAACACGGCTATGAACACCAGAGGCGCATAGAGCATTATCAACAGGATCCAGATATAGAGCCGGGCGAAGAACTTTTTCATCACTGTACAAGCCCTCCTTCAGCTTTTCCGGCCTCGTCAGACCCCGTAAGCAGGGTGGATATGCCGATGATTATGAGCATTATGAGTGATAGCGCGGCTCCGTAGTTCCACATCGAGGAATTGATATTCTCCTGGATGATGGTACCGAAAAGCTTTATCTTGTTGTTCGTGAGGAACTCCGAAATGGCGAAGGTGGAGACGGTCGGCATAAAGACCATCAGTATTCCGCTGGTGACTCCCGGCATCGAGAGCGGGAAGGTCACCTTCCAGAACACCTGGAAAGGCGTGGCCCCGAGATCCCTTGCGGCTTCGGCATAGGACGGATCCATCTTCTTCAGCACGTTATAGACCGGATAGATCATAAACGGCAGATAGTCATAGACCATACCGAAAAGCAGGGTTCCCTTTCCGAGGGCTATTCCCAGCATATTGAAAAGCTCCGCCGTGGCGAGCGTACGCATAAGGGCGTTTATCCACATCGGGAGGATGAAGAGCATTATGGTCACCGCGGACTTGTTCAGGGTGGAGTTCGAGAGTATCCAGGCGGCCGGATAGCCGAGCAGGATACAGATGAGGGTGTTCTCTATGGCAACCTCTATGGAGAGGGCGAATGTGGCTATGGAGTCCTTGTCAGTGAAGAACTTGGCTATGTTCGCGAAGGTGAAATGTCCGCTTCCGTCCTGAAAGGAATACACCACGATCAGGAGCAGAGGCAGGGCCACGAAGAGTATGAGGAAGACGAAGTAGGGATTCGCCCAGGCCGACCTTTTATTCATTTCTGCTGATATGGAGGTCTTCCGGCCTGATGTTGATACCCACTATGTCACCCTTGTCCCACACGTCGTCCGTATCGACGAGAAGCTTGCCGGCTTCAGTTTTCACGGTAAGGTGGTAATGATTTCCCTTATAGAGTATGAAATCGACGGTTCCGGAGAGGAGTCCCTCCTCCTCGTGGTCGAGCAGATCGACCTTGTCGAAATCCACTTCGACCCTGACCTTGTCTCCGGCAGCGAAGCCGCACGGTTTGCATTCGAAGCTGGTTCCGAGGATGCTGACGCTGTCTTCGGCGAGCATTTCGCCCTCGAAAGTGTTGCGGACACAGGCCTTGTGCATGACCTGGATGTCGAAAGGCTTTATGAAAAGGCCCACCGTGCTTCCGATTTCGAAGG
>CAVFAZ010000072.1:0-5066 GCA_963620825.1 Kurthia senegalensis | reverse complement strand
AAGGCGGGTTTTGAGTACGGGAGAGGAGGAGAATAGAGCTGGCGGCCGCGGCGACTCTTTCGTCCAAATTCTGAAGAGGCCGACTAAAAAGTCATGAGCACACGAAGTGTGCGACCCAGGGGAGTACGGGAGAGGAAGAGAATAGATCTGGCGGCCGCGGCGACTCTTTCGTCCAAATCCAGAAGAGGCCGACTAAAAAGTCATGAGCACACGAAGTGTGCGACCCAGGGGTGTGCGACCCAGGGGACCCAGGGGTGTGCGACCCAGGGGGGCTGGGAAATACGCGCCCCAGTATTTATAGCTATTTTGAGGCGGCAAGCCGGGAAACAGCTTCGAGGTAATAATAATCCGCGTAGGTTAGGGCGACATTCACTTCGGATTTCTCTGGGAGATTGCCCACGCTATGCTTCAGCAGGAAGCCGCCGTTGGTGCCCGCGGGAGCGAGATACTCCAGGGTCGAAAGGGTGCGTACCTGGGTCCTGGCCATCTCCAGGCAGGATTCCGCCAGGGCCGGATCCTTTGCAAGGCCGGCAAACTCCGCGAACGCCGAAGCCATAATCGCGCCGGCCGAAGCGTCCTTGAGAACGGAAGGAATGGATGGATCATCGAAATCCCAATAAGGAATACCGTCAGAAGGCAGACGTGAAAGCAGCATCCGCGCGACGTCGCAGGCCTGCGCCAGGAACTCCTCCAGCCCCGTTTCACGATACATCATAGTGTAGCCGTAAAGCGCCCAGGCCTGTCCGCGTGCCCAGGCCGAGCCGTCGGAATAGCCCTGAACCGTCTGTCTGGAACGCACTGCGCCCGTAGTCGGATCATAGTCCACGAGATGGAAGGAAGTAAAGTCCGGCCGGAAGGCATTGCGCGCCGTAGTGCGCGCGTGAGTCACCGCAACGCTGCGCAGACTGTCATAGCGGAACAGGTGCGAAGCGCGCGTGAGCAACTCCAGATTCATCATATTGTCGATAATCACCGGATACTGCCAGTCCTTGCGCACGAAATCCCAGCTCTTGATGGCTCCCACCGCAGGATTGAAGCGCCTCGAGAGCTTCTCCGCCGACTCGAAAAGCCTGCCCAGCCAGCGCCGGCTGCCGGTAACACGATAAGCCTGCCCGTAGCTGCACATCATCTGGAAGCCTATGTCGTGGTCAGTCTTATGACGAACGAGCATATCAAGCTTCTCGCTGTTGCGCGTCGCAGCCTCCTTAAGACTCTCATCTCCAGTGTATTCGTATGCAAGCCAGAGTGAGCCCGGGAAGAAGCCGCTGCACCACCAGCCGAGATCCGAAGTCACAAGTCCCTCGCTGTCAGTGTAGTAGCGCGGAGCCCGATCCGAAGGCACAGCTGCATCCAGAATCTTCAATTGGCCTGCGGCCAATCCGAATACTCTGTCCGCCAGTTCCCTGTCGCTTTCCACTCGCTTGAGGGTCGTGATCACATTCAGGCTTTCACCTGCCTGAAGAGTGAACTCGAAGCCCACGATGCTTACTCCCGGATTCGCCTCGTTGCAGATATTCAGTTTGGAATTATAGTCCTTCGGATTGCCTGACCAGATATGGTATTTCACCCACTTCCGGTCAGCGCTCAATTTCATCTTTATTCCGTTGCTGCTGAGAAGGATACCGTCCTCGCACATCTCGGCTTCCGCCCTTGTCACCATAGACCAGCGGACTGTCGCCTTCTGCCCCTGCGGAGCCTTAAGGCTATCCCGAACTTCCAGATATGCGTTCCAACGGATGGCCGCAGTCCTCACAGCATATTCCAGATCAGCTCCGAAAAGCGAAGTCAAATCGAACACGCCACCCTTGCGGCTATCGTCGCAGAAGGACTTCAGAAGCTCGGCGCGACCCTCCGAACGGTGATCCTTGTCATTGACCGTCAGCGTATTGTGCTGCCGGTTGTTCATTCTGAACAGTGCCCAGCGCAGCGACCCGTCACCGAGGTCCCAGAAATCTCCGCCGAGTTTTTTCAACGGATTCTCGACGCTCACATAACTCTGCCTTTCCAGATCGACGGCCCAGCGTACCCCGTAGGCATCGAAGACGAACGAGCCCCCGTCGAGGTGAGCGTGGGACGTGGAAGGGCTTCCTCCCTTGATTCCCAGATACATAGCGTCATCCTTCCAGCTGGAACGGGTCATTACGACAGGCGTTACGCCCTTGCCTGCGAAAATCAGGCTTTCCGGTTCTGAAACCACGGCGGAATCCAGCCTCGAAGCATAGAGAGTCAGCAGCGGGAGAAGCCTGTAATTATCTATATTACAATATTTTCCGGCTTTAAGTTTCTTAATCTCCCCATAAAGCAGAGAAGGTTTGGAGAACTTGTCGGCGAAATACCAGAGCGGATAGAAAGGCTGGTCATCTCCGATATTGTCAGAATAGTTGAAGAGTTTGCCGGCGGTTCCGCTGCAATGCAGAATGTAGTCGGCGGTCCTGTCGAAGCCCAGACAGTTCGAAAGCCCGTAGTCGGTACCCAGAACAGACTCCATAGCGGAGAGCATAAGAACTTCGAACAGAGTGCCGTAGTTCCAGTAGTCCGGTCCCTCGGCATAGTTTCCGTCGGGGGCGTAAATCTTGTTCATCACCGGCATATTGGTCAGCAGCGCATCGTCCAGCGCAGCCTGAGCAGCCTCCGGACAGACATCCTGGACCGCCAGCGCGGCGAGCGTCAGTCCGGCGTTGCAGACCTGATTCCAATTACCCTCGATCGTGCGGTACCAGGAGTATTTCGAGTCCCTCGCCGGAGCAAAGGCGAAATCCTGTATGGCCTTGACGGCCAATTCTTTGGTCTCGTCGCTGAGTGCATCATAAAGCCAGTCGTAGCCTATGGCCACAGCTGCAGCCATCTCGCCGACATCCAGGAAATGGGAAGGGTTCCACGAGGCGAAGGAGCAGACGGAGCGAAGATCGGTGTCGGCCTGCTCGAGGTAGCGGTAGTCGCCTGTGAAGCGGTATGCATAAGCACAGAAATAGATATGAGTCAATGCCTTGCGTGACACTTCCAGCAGTCTCTTTCCGCTTGCGTCCAATTTGAATTCCAGCGGTTCCCTTTCACGGATTATCCTGTCAGCGCCCTCCATAACCAATATATGTATCATCCCCAGCGGAGAATCCGGTGCGGCGGCTATCTTCGCTTTCATTGCTTCGAACTCATCCTTTCCCATCAGCAGTCTCGGGTGAGGGGCCACAGTGACGCTGTCGGCCTCTGACGGGGCTACTGAGAGACTGTCAGTCCCGGCGGAGGAGGCGGCAACAGTGGTGGTGCTGTCCGGAACGGCATTGGCAGCTTCGCTGCCGATAATATCCTGTGCCTGAGCGATGTTCACAGAAAAAAGGAGGCTGGCCAGGGTCAGCGGTATGGAGAGAAAAAGTGCTTTCATTGACTTCATCTTGGTGCAATATGAAATTCAAAATTACGATAAAATTTATAATTTTGTGAGCATTTTTTAAGCGATGAACGTAAAACTGACTTTTCTGGGTACCGGGACCTCCCAGGGCGTGCCTATCATCGGCTGCCACTGCAAGGTCTGCAGCAGTGCCGACCCCCGCGACAAACGCTTCAGGGCCGCAGCTCTGGTGGAATACGGAGGACTGAAGATTCTGGTGGATGCCGGACCGGATTTCCGTATGCAGATGATTGCGGCAGGGGTCGGACATCTGGATGCCATACTGTTGACTCACAATCATAAAGACCATACCGGAGGACTGGACGATGTCCGGGCCCTGAACTATATTGACCGCCGTCCGGCGGAAATCTTCTGTGAACCGAAGGTTCTGGAAACGCTCAAGTGCGAATACGGCTATGCCTTTGCGGAGCACAAGTACCCGGGCTCTCCGGAGTGGAATATTCATCTCATTGACGATCAGCCGTTTGTGGTTTATCCTAATGCCGGAGGGGAACTGGTCTGGAAGCACGATGTCGGGTACGGCTATATTCAGAGCGACGGGAGTTTCTCTCTGTCGGGGTCCGGGAAGCCATTGGACGCGGAGCGGCCGACGGAAGAAAATATCGCGCGCGGCGGAGTGGAGATCGTGCCGATACGCGGGCTGCACGGGGAGATGCCGGTGCTGGGCTTCCGCTTCGGGGACATCGCGTACATCACGGATATGAGCTTCATTCCGGAGTCGGAATTCAGCAAGCTTCGCGGGCTCAAGCACTTGACTCTTAATACAGTAAGCTACAAGCCTCATCATTCGCACTTCAGTCTGGAGCAGGCTGTGGCGCTCGCACAGAAAATCGGCGCCGAGCACACCTGGCTCACACACCTCTCCCATACGTTCCCTGTCTATAAGGAATTCTGCCACGCCCCTCTCCCGAACGGCTACGGCGCCTCCTTCGGCGGCCGCCTACCGAAAAACATCCAGCCCGCCTGGGACGGCCTCGTCATCGAGGCCTGACGGCAGTTTGAATCCGCCGGAGGGTGTTCGGGGCTCGCAGCGGAGATTTCGGAAGCTGGTTCGGGTCTCGCAGCGGAGATTCCGGAAGTTTCTCAGTAGCATTGGACGCGAAGCGGCCGAGAGAAAAGATTGCTGCTGATGAGCTTCCGAGGCGGAGCGGCCAGGGACGTCTCGACGGGCTCGGGGAACGCGCCGAGGCAAGATTTGCGATTCGACCCTTTATAACTTCTCCCTAAAACAGCCCCATTTTGAGGACAAACCTTCTATAACAATGACTTTCTCCTCAAAAACGTCCCTTTCTGAGGACAACTCTTGGTTTCCCACCAGTTTGTCCGTAAAAACGTCCCTTTCTGAGGACAACTCTTGGTTTCCCACCAGTTTGTCCTCAAAAACGTCCCTTTCTGAGGACAACTCTTGGTTTCCCACCAGTTTGTCCTCAAAAACGCCCCTTTCTGAGGACAACTCTTGGTTTTCCACCAGTTTGTCCTCAAAAACGTCCTTCCTTCCGGACAAAATTTGTTGTTTGAACGAAACTCACTCCAGGTGTCACTGTTTTCCCAAAAATCCAGTGACACCTCGTCACCCTATCGCTTCCACACCACCATCTACCGCATCCACACCCTCCAGGTGTCACTGTTTTCCCAAAAATCCAGTGCCACCTCGTCACCC
>CAVFAZ010000071.1:0-8187 GCA_963620825.1 Kurthia senegalensis | reverse complement strand
TAGCCTCGACGTGGCAGCCTCCGCAGAGCTCGATGGACTTGCCGAACTTGATGACGCGTACGCGGTCACCGTATTTCTCTCCGAAGAGGGCGATGGCGCCCATCTCCTTGGCCTCATCCATAGTCGCGCTGCGCTTCTCCTCCTTAGGGAAGTTGCTGCGTATCAGCTCATTGACCCTGTCTTCGACAGCGGCCATCTGCTCGTCTGTCATCTTGGCGAAATGCGAGAAGTCGAAACGCAGGTAGTCAGGACCCACGAACGAACCCTTCTGCTCCACGTGCGTTCCGAGGATTTCGCGCAGGGCCTGGTCCAGAAGATGGGTGGCACTGTGGTTATTCGTCACGCGAAGGCGGCGCTCCTCGTCGATCTGCAGAGTGAACGGCTCCGTACAGTTCTGCGGGATGCGCTCGGCGATGTGGATTATAAGGTTGTTTTCTTCTATAGTATTCAGTATCTGAATCTTCTCTCCGTCGGCGGATACGATGTAGCCGGTGTCGCCGACCTCACCGCCCTTCTCCGCATAGAACGGAGTGCGGTCGAACACGAGTTCATAGAGAGTCTGGTTCTTCTGCTTTACGGTTCTCTGGCGGAGCAGGGTCACGTCCTCCAGATGACGGAAATCATAGCCGCAGAACTCGACCTGACCGTGGGCGTACTCCACCCAGTCGCCGAACTCGTTCGCGGTGGCGTTGCGGGCGCGCTCCTTCTGCTTCTGGAGCTCCACGTTGAAGCCGTCCAGATCCACTTCGTAGCCCTTCTCGCCCGCGATGAGCTGGGTGAGGTCGATAGGGAAGCCGTAGGTGTCGTAAAGCTTGAAGGCATCCTCGCCGGCGATGCGATGGGTATCGGCGGACTTCGCCATATAATCATTGATGAGGGAGATGCCGCGGTCCAGAGTCTTGAGGAACGCGAGCTCCTCCTCGCGGATGATGCTCTCTATAAGTTTCTGCTGTGCAGGGAGTTCCGGATAAGCCTCGCCCATGTCATCCACGAGCTGCTGCACGAGGCGGCAGAGGAACGGCTGGCTGAATCCGAGGAAGGTGTAGCCGTAGCGGACCGCGCGGCGAAGGATGCGGCGGATCACATAGCCGGCCTTGGCATTGGACGGCAACTGGCCGTCCGCAATGGAGAAACTGATCGTGCGCACGTGGTCTGCGACTACGCGCATCGCCACGTCCGTCTCGGCGCTCTCGCCGTATTTGTGGCCGGAAAGCTCTGAAATCTTGCCGAGCAGTCCGGTGAACACGTCGCTGTCATAATTGGAATTCTTGCCCTGGAGCACTGCGCAGAGCCTCTCGAAGCCCATACCGGTGTCGATGTTCTTCGCCGGAAGCGGTTCCAGATGGCCGTCTGCCATTCTCTGGTACTGCATGAACACGAGGTTCCAGATTTCGATGACGTGCGGATCGCTCTGGTTCACGAGATCGCGTCCCTCTATGCCGCTCGCGGCCTTCTCCCCGGCTGTGCGGATGTCGATGTGGATTTCGCTGCAAGGACCGCAGGGACCCGTGTCGCCCATCTCCCAGAAATTGTCGTGCTTGTTGCCCAGAATGATGTGATCCTCAGGCAGATGCTTGAGCCAAACCTGCTTGGCTTCCTCGTCCATTGTGGTGCCGTCCTCTGCGCTGCCCTCGAATACGGTGGCGTACAGGAGCGACTTGTCTATGCCATATACTTCAGTGAGAAGCTCCCAGGCCCAGTCGATGGCCTCCTCCTTGAAATAGTCTCCGAAACTCCAGTTTCCGAGCATTTCGAACATCGTATGATGATAGGTGTCGTGTCCGACTTCCTCCAGGTCGTTGTGCTTGCCGCTCACGCGCAGACACTTCTGCGAGTCGGTGGCCCTGCGGAATTTGGGAGCCGTGTTGCCGAGGAAAATATCCTTGAACTGGTTCATACCGGCGTTCGTGAACATAAGAGTCGGATCGCCCTTGATTACCATAGGAGCGGAAGGGACGATGGTGTGTCCCTTGGAAGCGAAGAAGTCCAGGAACTTCTTTCTAATTTCTTTCGAAGTCATATCTGTAAATCACTAATTCTGATACAAACCGCGAATTTAGCATATTTTTCGTAAATAAACCTTACATTTGCACGATATGTCGGATTTCAAAAAATACAGCCTGAACCCGGAAACCCTTCTATATGAGCCGCTTAAGGTATCTCTTAAGACACGTTTCCTCAAGACCCTGATCGTATTTGCCATGAGCGTGGGTCTGGCCGTGCTGTATTTCTGGGTTTACAACGCCGTTCTCGGCTACGATCTCCCCAAGACCGCCATACTCAAAAGCCGCAACGCCAGCTGGGCCTCCCGCATCGAAGTGATGAACCGGAATCTCGACATCTGCGACGAGGCTCTGACGGGTCTGCAGATGCGAAACGATGACATCTACCGCTCCATTTTCGGTATGGATGAAATTCCCGAAGCCGTGCGTCACGCGGGCCTGGGAGGCGAGAACCGCTATGCCTATCTCGACGGCATCGGATCGGGCAGTCTGCTGAAAACCACCGCCTTGCGTCTCGACAGGATGACCAAGGAACTCTACATAGAGAGCAAGTCCTTCGACGAAGTCGCCACTCTTTCGAAGCGCGCCGGCGATATGGCCTCGTGCATCCCGGCCATCCCTCCGATCGAGCCCAAGCGCGGCGAATACCATCTCTCGAGCCCCTTCGGCTACCGCTCCGACCCTATCCACGGCCACATAGCCTTCCACGACGGTCAGGACTTCGCGATGAAGCCCGGGCATCCGGTCTATGCCACCGGTGACGGCAAGGTCGAGCAGGTGCAGTTCAATTTCTTCGGCTACGGCAACGTGATCACCATCGACCACGGCTTCGGCTACAAGACCCGCTACGCCCATATGAAGAGCATCAACGTGGCAGAGGGAATGGAGATCAAGCGCGGCGACTGCATAGGCGAAAGCGGCAATTCCGGCAAATCGACCGGCCCGCACCTTCATTACGAGGTGATTTACCGAGGCTCTCCGGTTAACCCGATGAATTATATGGATCTGGACATTCCGCTCGAGGAGTACGCTTCGATGGTGGATATGCGGGGCTCCAAGGCTCAGGCGATGACCCGCGAGCCGTTCAGACTCAAGAGGAGGTAGGCTATGGGAAGACTCGCATACGAATTCGACAAGGTCAATTTCCACATAAGGAAAGTCAGCCATTCCGTCTCCGAATGGATATGGCGGATACTCAAGTATTTCATAGTCAGCGCCACGCTCGCGCTGGTCTATTACTTCGTGTTCTCGCTGTTCATCAGCACCGACACCGAGCGCAAGCTCCTGACGGAGAACAGGATGTACGCGAAGGTCTATCCCGAGATGCAGCGCAGGGAGCAGCTCATAGAGGACGTGGTGGAAGGCCTCGTCGTGAAGGACGAGCGCATCTACAAGGAGATCTTCAACGCCGAACCGCCTTCGCTCCAGCCGATTGCCTCGGCTGACTATCTCGAACACGCGGACTCCATACCCGACAGGGAGATAGTGGATTACACCTCCCGCAAGGCGGCGGAACTCATATCCCGCGCGGCCTCCACGGAGTCCAATTTCCGTACTCTTTTCGGGCTTCTTCCGTCGCCTGATTCCTTAACGCCGCCGATGTCCCTCCCTCTGAGGGAACTCTCCTCCGCGCAGGTGGGAGCATCCTGCGGTGAAAAACTCAATCCTTTCTACAAGGTTCCGGTCCAGCATAACGGCATCGACCTGCTCGCATCCCAGGGCAGTGACGTGCTGGCCGCCGCCGACGGCGTCGTGACGGAGGTCATACACTCCCGCAAGGGAATGGGCAATGTGGTGGAAATCACCCACCGGGGCGGCTACGTGACCCGTTATGCCCATCTTTCCGACATTGTGGTCCGCAAGGGGGCCTCAGTCAGACGCGGGGCCAAGATCGCCGATGTCGGCATCTCCGGCAACTCCTTCGCCCCGCACCTTCACTACGAAGTGCTCCGTGACGGAGTCCATCTCGACCCGGTGAATTTCTTCTTCGCTTCCGTCACTCCGGAGGAATACGCAAACTTTTTGTATATGGCTTCCGCGACCGGGCAGTCTATGGACTGATTTTTGCTTGCTCTCCGTCTGTCTTAACAAGTTGTCGCACGATGAAACAGCCGCTGAAATATTACAGCATCGGCCAGGTTGCCGAAATGCTGAATGAAAACACCTCCCTGGTACGCTATTGGTCGAACAAATTCCCCCGCCATTTCAAGCTTCCCCGCAGTCCCAAGGGGAACCGCCGCTATACCGAAGAAGACATAGCGGTCCTCAAGCGGATACAGTATCTCGTGGATATAGAGGGCCTTACTCTGGCTGGCGTCGAGAAGATGCTCTCCGAGGAAAGTCCCAAAAAGAAGAAGGTCGAAAAGGACGTTCAGGTGCTCGAAAGCCTGCGCGACATCCGCGAACAGCTCGTCGAAGTGAAGAAGATGTTGTAGAATCTCGAAAAAAGCACTAACTTTGCATACTTATATGTAATGACGGCGGGGAAGGTCGGCTTCCTTGCCTTGTTTTGGGAATAATTAGTACTAATAGATATGGCAAAGAAAATCAAGAAAGTTGAGACCCCTATCGATCATAGGGAGACCTTCGTGTCCCTGCAGAAGACATTCGCAGACTCGGAACTGAGCGTCGAGGAGAAGCTCAAGACCCTCTACGAGCTGCAGAAGGCAGACACGGAAATTGACAAGATTCTCCAGCTTCGCGGAGAACTCCCGGGCGAGGTGGCGGCTCTCGAACAGGAGGTCGCCGAACTGAAGGCAAAGGTGGCTCTCGACACCGAGATGATCGACAAGTATAACAAGAACATCGCCGCCAGCAAGCAGAGTATCGTGGATCTCGACGAGGAGATCGAGAAGTACCGCAAGCAGCTCGACAACATCGCCAACAGCCGCGAATTCGATTCCATCAGCAAGGAAATCGAGAACCAGGGCTATCTGAGGCAGATTTCAGAGAAGAACATCAACGATACCAAGGCAGCCATCGCCGACAAGAAATATCACCTTGAGGACCTCAAGGACAGGATTGCCCTCCGTACCGAGGACCTGAAGGCAAAGAAGCAGGAACTCGCCGGTATCGTGGAATCGACTTCCGAGCAGGAGGCCAAACTTCAGGCCAAGCGCGAGGAGTGCGCGGCAAAGATCGACGCACGTACGATGAGCGCCTATGACCGCATCCGCGGCAGTGTCCACAACCACCTCGCAGTGGTGTCCGTCTATAACGGAGACGCCTGCGGAGGCTGCTTCAACACCATAACCGCCCAGCGTCTCGTCGAGATCGCTTCGAACAGGAAGCTCATCATCTGCGAACACTGCGGCCGCATCATCGTGAATCCGGCTGACTTCGAATAACGACAAGATATGCCTGAGACCCCGAAACGCTCATACAGAAAGAAGGAGAAGGCAGCAAACTTGGAGACATTAGGGCTTGAGATGGGTAATAAACCGCCTCAGGCTCTTGATGTTGAAGAGGCTGTACTCGGCGCGATGCTTCTGGAGCCCGCCTGCGTGGATGCGGCTATGGAGGAGCTTACCGAGTCGTGCTTCTATGACAAGAAGCACGCCCTGATCTTCAAGTCGATGCAGACATTGGTCCGTGACCATATCTCCATCGACATTGTCACAGTGAGCTCGCGCCTGAAGGAGATGAAGCTCTCCGAGCATCTTCCTATGCCTTCGGACAGCGCCGAACGGGAGCGTATGGAGGGGATGACGGCATTTGACGAAGTCGGGGGAGCGGCTGTGCTCGTGGGCCTTTCCGAGAAGGTAGGCTCCGCAGCCCACATCGAATACTACATCAAGATCCTGAAGCAGAAGACCATCCAGAGGGATCTCATCTCCGCTTCATACAAGATTCTGCACGATGCCTTCGACGATTCCATAAAGGTCGATGACCTCATCGACGGGGCTCAGACCGGGATTTACGCGGCCATCCAGAATACCGTAAAGAAGGATGTCCAGGACATCGGTTCCGTCATCAATTCCGCGATGACCGAGATCGAGAAGCTCCAGAACACCACCGGGCTCAGCGGAGTCCCTTCGGGATTCCCGTCCATCGACAGGGTCACCCAGGGCTGGCAGGCTTCGGACCTCATCATCCTGGCCGCCCGTCCTTCAGTAGGTAAGACCGCCTTCGCCCTGAACCTCGCGAGAAACGCCGCAGTGGATCACCATATGCCAGTGGCTTTCTTCTCCCTGGAAATGTCCGCCATACAGCTCGCCAAGCGTCTTATGACGACCGAGACGGGCCTGAGTATGGACAAGATAAAGGGCGGCGTGAAACTGGCCGAGCACGAGTGGACACAGCTCGAATACAAGCTCAAGGACCTCGTGAAGGCCCCTCTCTACATAGATGACACTCCGGGACTTCCGCTTATGGAGTTCCGCACGAAGCTCAAGACCCTCGTGAAGAACAAGGGCGTGAGACTCGTGTTCGTGGACTACCTCCAGCTGATGCAGGGCCCGAAGGAACTTCGGGCAATGCGCGAACAGGAAGTCGCGGCCATCTCCCGTACCCTGAAACAGACGGCCAAGGAACTGAACGTCCCGATCATAGCCCTGTCGCAGCTTTCCCGCGATGCGGTGAAGCGTACGGGCGGCAGCGGCAAGCCTGTGCTCAGCGACCTCCGCGAGTCAGGCTCCATCGAGCAGGATGCCGATATGGTTATCTTCATCCATCGTCCCGACTATGTGGGTATGGCCGAGAATCCTGAAGACAGGGAGAAGACCCAGATCATCATTGCCAAGCACCGTAACGGCGAGACCTGCGACATCGATATGCGCTTCCGCAGCGAGCAGGTTCGTTTCGTGGAACTCGATGACACTCTGGACGTTCAGATGGCACGCGAGTCGGCGATGAACGCCCCTGTGGGTTCCGCAATGAATATGGACGATGACGGAATGGCTTCGGACTACTATCCTGGAGATTTCGGCGCGAACGAGAATTTCTGATATGGAGGAAGTTTCCCATAAAGGCAGAATCAGCTCCGTTTCGGACGGAAAAGTGACCGTGGAGATTCTCTCCGAATCGGCCTGCTCCGCCTGTCACGCGAAGGGAGTATGCTCGATGGGGGAGTCCGCGCGGAAGGAAATCGAAGTGAAGGTCGGAAACTCGGGCTCTTACGTTGAGGGACAGGAGGTTGAGGTGCTGCTCAGCTCCACCGTGGGCCACAAGGCCGTATGGATTGCCTATGTCCTTCCTCTCATACTGCTGGTCACATTCATCCTGCTGCCGCTGTCGCTGGGAGCCTCCGAAGGAGCCTCGGCACTCTGCGGCGCAGCTGTCACGGCCATATATTACATTGTGCTCTATCTGTTCAGAAACCGTCTGGGCAGCAAATGGGAATTCAGAATAAGAAACATTAACATATAAAATCAAATGGGTAACATAATCATCTGGACTATCGTGATCCTCACCGTCCTGGGCCTTCTGCTCGCCCTCGTGCTCTTCTTCGTCGCGAAGAAGTTCCGCGTGGAGGAAGACCCGAGAATCGATGAGGTGGAAGCGGTTATGCCGGGAGCCAATTGCGGCGGCTGCGGCTACGCAGGCTGCCGCGCGTTTGCCGAATCGGCCGTGAAGGCGCCGAACCTCGACAATAATTTCTGCCCTGTCGGCGGAAACGATGTGATGGCCAAAGTTGCCGCAATCCTCGGCTACGAAGTGAAGCAGAAAGCTCCGATGGTGGCTGTGGTACGCTGCAACGGTACCTGTGCCAACCGTCCGCGCACGAACGAGTACGACGGCTACCGTTCCTGCAAGGTTATGGCCGCTCTTTACACGGGCGAGACGGGATGCCAGTACGGCTGTCTCGGCTGCGGAGACTGTGTGGCCGCCTGTAAATTCGGCGCCATCTCGATGGACTCCGAGACCGGTCTGCCGGTAGTGGACGAGAGCAAGTGTACAGCTTGCGGCGCCTGCGCCAAGGCCTGTCCGAAGGGCATCATCGAGCTGCGCAACGCCGGACCCCGCGGAATGCGTATGTACGTCAGCTGCGTGAACAAGGACAAGGGCCCTGTGGCCAAGAAAGCCTGCGCCGCCGCCTGTATCGGTTGCGGCCGCTGCGCCAAGGTCTGCACGCACGACGCCATCACCGTCGAGAACAACGTCGCATACATCGACTTCAACAAGTGCCGCCTGTGCCGCGAGTGCGAGGCTATGTGCCCGACCGGCGCAATCCACGGCGTGAACT
>CAVFAZ010000070.1:0-6273 GCA_963620825.1 Kurthia senegalensis | reverse complement strand
TGCGCTACGACACTTTTCACACGAGGGATCTGCTTGAGGCTCAGCTGCATATAAAAATGAACGAACTCGAGGACGACTGGCATTGGTCATCCCTGGAGCGCATCTTCTTCGAGAACCGCATCTATAAGGTTCTGGAGCAGGACCAGATGAGCTGGGAGCAGCAGATAAGTGACGTATTCGACCGGATGAAGCAGTATCAGGACATGTTCCGCCGCGAGATAGTGATGGACGACATCCTGAAGCTCGTGGAGAAACCTGTACGCAAGATTTCCAAGTTCGACACCAAGGCCCTGGACGAGAAGATTCTCGGCATAGAGAAGGAAATGGCTGAGGTTCAGGACGATCTGGACCATATAACCCGCTACACGATCGACTGGTTCAAGTCCCTGAAGAAGAAATACGGCGCCGACCACCCGCGTCTCACCGAGATCACCAGCTTCGAGACCATCGCCGCCACCAAGGTAGTGAACAACAACGCGAAACTCTACGCGAACCTCGCAGAGGGCTTCGTAGGCATAGGCCTCAAGAAAGACGAGCAGGTGCAGTTCATAGCCGACTGCTCCGACCTGTCGGAAGTCATCGTAATCGCCCGCGACGGCAAGTACAAGGTGACCAAGGTCACGGACAAGGCCTTCTTCTGGAAGAATCTGCTCTACGTGGGGGTATTCAACCGCAATGACACCCGCACCATCTACAATGTGATTTATCGCGAGGGCAAGGGTGCCATCAGCTACGCCAAGCGTTTCGCCATCACGAGCGTGACCCGCGACAAGGAATACGACATCACCACCGGCGAGCCGGGATCATCCATCCTCTGGTTCTCCGCGAATCCGAACGGAGAAGCCGAGACCGTGAAGATCCTCCTGCGCCCGCGTCCGAAGCTCAAGAAGAACAGCCTGGAGTACGATTTCTCGCAGCTCGCCATCAAGGGCAAGGCCTCGCGCGGAAACCTCGTGTCCAAGAATCCGATCCAGAGGATCCAGCTCAGAAGCAAGGGCGTGAGCACCATCTCAGGCAAGGACATCTGGTACGACGCTGACATTCAGAAACTTAACGAGGACGGCCGAGGCCAGTACCTCGGCCAATTCGGGACTAATGACAAGGTCCTCGCCGTTTTCAAGAACGGCACCTACTACACGACTTCGTTCGATCTGGTGAACAAATATCAGGGCGATGTGCTCCGCATCGAGAAGTTCGATCCGGACAAGACCTTCACGGCCCTGTATTGGGACGCTTCGGCCAAGTCTTTCTATATCAAGAGGTTCTCCTTCGCCCTGAACGACAATACCCCTACCCTTTTCATCGCCGAGGGCAAGAATTCCTACCTCGTGGACCTCTCGGACGATGCGCGTCCGCAGTTCAAGGTGGAGTTCGGAGGCAAGTGGGAGTACCGCGAACCGGAAGTGTTCAGCGCCGAGGATTTCATAGCCAAGAAGGGCCTTGCGGCCAAGGGCAAAAAGGTCCACAGTCTGGATGTAGCCAAGGTTTACTTCATCGAGCCTCTGGAAGTTCCGGAGGAAAGTGTTCCTGAAGACGGGACTGATGACGGTGCTTCCGAAGGGGATGCACCAGAGACGGCTCCGCAGGAGCCACAGGAATATATAAACGACGAACCTGAAGAGGGTGAGGAACTTACGCTGTTTTAAAGTATGAGAACGCTTTTGAAGAATGTCCTGCTGGACTCCGAAAAGAGATGTGTCCTTATGGAGAACGGGCGCTTCGCCCTGGAAGGGGTGACAGCAGACAGCAATGCGGATGAAGTGATTGAGGCTGAAGGCTTTGCTCTCGTTCCGGCATTTTATAACACGCATACTCACGCGGCTATGAGCCTGCTTCGTGGCTATGCCAACGATATGCCTCTGCAGACCTGGCTTCAGGATTATATCTGGCCTTATGAGGACAAGCTGACCTCCGCCGATATCCGCCGGGGAAGCGCATTGGCTGTGTCCGAGATGGTTTCGACCGGAAGCGTGTTCTTCAACGATATGTATTTCGACATCGAAGAAACTATCGATGAGGTCGATAAGGCGGAAATCCGCGCGGCCATCGGAATCACGATTATGGACAATCATCCTCTGGCCCTTCTGGAGGAGAAAAAGAGGTTCCTGAGCGAGTGGAAGGACCCTACGGGCGGAAGAATCAGCCTTGTGGTGGCTCCGCACGCAATCTATACCGTAGGAGAGGAAAGGCTGAAAATGGCGGCTGATCTGGCGCGCCGGAACGGTCTCAAACTGCATATCCATCTGTCTGAGACTCAGACGGAAGTGGATGACTGCCTTAAAGAACACGGGACTACTCCGGTAAGATATCTGGAAAGTATCGGCTTCCTCGGGCCGGATGTGATTGCGGCTCACTGTGTGCATATTGACCGCGAGGAATGGGACATATTGGCGGAACGCGGCGTGACCGTGGCGCACTGCCCCTGCTCGAATATGAAACTCGGCAGCGGACGTTTCCCTTATGAGATGGCGATCGCTTCGGGCGTGAGGATTTCGCTGGGTACGGACGGATGCTCTTCGAATGACAATCTGGATATGCGCGAGGAGTGCAAGTTCGCTGCGCTGCTTGCAAAACTCATCGGGGACCCGACCATAGCGCCTGCCGAGGAAGTGCTGAAATGGGCCACACGCGGCGGTGCGGAGGCGTTCGGCATCGACGGCGGCGTAATCGCGGAGGGCAAGGTTGCGGATGCGATTCTGCTGGACCTGCACGCACGCAAGATGCAGCCGTGCTTCAATGTAGTCTCAAACTGGGTCTATTCGGCCGACTCGAGTGCCATCGCCCGCGTCTTCTGCGGGGGCAGAACGGTGTATTCAAGGTAAATTCCTGCGGCCGCTTCGCGTCCAATCGCGCCCTTTGCCGCACCCGCTTCGAAAACTCTGCGACCGTAATCTTTTCCCCGGCCGCTTCGCGTCCAATACGGTCGCAGAGTTTCCGAAGCGGGTGCGGCGTGGATGTAGTTGTTATTGAAATATTTGCACATATTGATTTTTTGTTGCAATTTTGTTGTTACAATAATGTTGTAACGAGATTATTGTAACAAAAATCATATATTTGTATGAAGAAGATTAATGACAAACTGGCAAACCCGTTTATCTATCAGGGATACGAAAGCCCTGAATATTTCTGTGACAGGCAGGAAGAGACTGCCACATTGCTGTCTCACCTGAAGAACGGCAGGAATGTAACTCTTATATCTCCGCGCAGAATAGGTAAGACGGGACTCATCAAAAACACGTTCTATCACTTGAAGGAAGAAGACAAGGGGGTTGTGTGTCTTTATCTCGACATATTTGCCACAAAGAACCTTCAGGATTTCGTGGAAGCATTTGCAGAAATGGCAGTCAACGGCTTTATCCGGAAAAATGAATCCATCGCGAAAAAAGCGGAAGGATTTCTGGGTTCACTGCGTCCCGTGCTTTCTCTGAATCCTATTTCCGGAGAGACCAACTTCTCGATAAGGATTGAACAGCAGCAGGAAGAACCGACCATACGCAGTCTTTTCGACTGCCTGAACAGCAGCGGGAAAGAGATTTATATCGCTCTCGATGAATTCCAGAAGATTGCCGAATATCCGGAAAGCGGAACGGAGGCTATGCTGCGTTCATATATCCAGTTCGCCCAGCACGTACATTTCATTTTTTCCGGCAGCAAGCATCATCTGATGTCTGAAATTTTCGGCTCCCCCAAGCACCCGTTCTATCAGAGCACCGAAATGATGGGACTGAAGCCACTGAAGGAAGATGTCTATTATGACTTCTGCCGCAAGTTTTTCATTGAGAAAGGAGGAGACCTGTCACGGGATACATTTTCAGAAATATACAGACGTTTCGAGGGACATACCTGGTATATCCAATGCATTATGAACCGCCTGTATGAAGAATATGATGTGGTGGACAATATAGCACAGGTCAATTCTGCCATAGCTGTAATTCTCCGGAACCGGGAACCTCAGTACGAAAGTATGGTTCAGTTCTTCACGGAGAACCAGATGTCTCTGCTGAAGGCGATTGCGGAGGACGGTATCGTTTCTCAGCCGACATCCGGAAAATTCATAAAGAAGCATCGGCTTCCTGGGGCCAGCAGTGTCAAGGCTGCCCTGAAAGTGCTTGAAGATAAAGAAATTGTCTATCACAAAACAGAGGGCTACGTCATATATGACCGATTTATGGCGCTCTGGTTCCAGTGCTCAATCTGAAAGAGCTTTCATTTTTCTATTTAAGTGGGACTACCAAAGAAGTGAGAGGAGTTCATCGATGATGTCATCGACGGGGCGGCCGTCGGTGGAGATGGAGAGGTCGGCGGCGGCGGTGTAGGCGGGGTCGCGCTCGGACAGAAGGCGGGATATCTTTTCCTCCAATGGTTCGGCGCCGCGAAGGAGGGGTCTTTTGCGGTCGGCTTTAAGGCGGTCGTAAAGGGTTGAGGCTGAGGCTGTGAGACGCACGCAGAGGCTGTGGTCCCTGACCAGGCGGGCGCAGGCCGGCTGGAGGATGGTGCCGCCGCCGAGGGAAAGGACCGTGGAAGTGGCTGCGGGACTCTCGACAGGCTCATTGGACGCGTCAGCGGCCGCGGGAGATGTGAGCGGAGAGATGATTTCCCTGAGGGTCTGAAGTTCGAGGGCGCGGAAAGCGGGTTCGCCGTCGGTAGAGAAGATGTCGGAGATGCTGCGGCCGGAGTCCTTTACTATGCGCTCGTCGAGGTCAATGAAGGCCCAGCCCAGACGGAGGGCAAGGTATTGGCCTACAAGGGTTTTGCCGCTGCCCATCATTCCGATCAGGGTTATGCAGTGTGGGGTCCGGGAATTCATAACAGGATTGGACGGCTGAAGGCCGGCCGGCTAAATCACTTCTTCGCGCTCGTGCAGGTCGCGGACACGGAGCTGGATGGTGGCGTTGCCGCGGTAATAGTTCTCCACGATCGAGTAGCAGACATCGAACGGATTGCCAGCCTTGATGTAATCGAAGAAATCGGACATATTGAACGCGATCGCCGGAATCTGGTGGTACGGCTGCGACTCCTGGATGAGGTCGAGCTTCATATGCACGCCGCCCGCGCCGACCTTGCGCCCGTTGCCGCCGTCATAGACGTTCTCGGTGAGGAAAACGGGGTTGTTGTTCCCGGGACCGAACGGCTGGAACTGCTTCAGGATGCGGAAGAATTTCGGGGTGATGCGGGAGAAGTCCAGCTTGGCGTCGAGACTCAGCACAGGCGTAAGCATCTCAGTCGTAATGTGTTCGCCTATAAACTTGTCCATTCTCGCGCTGAACTCCGGAAGATTTTCTTCACGAAGCGTCAGACCGGCGGCATAGACGTGCCCGCCGAAATTCTCCAGCAGGTCCGCGCAGCTTTCTATGGCCTCGTACAGGTCGAATCCCTGAATGCTGCGCGCTGAACCGGTCACGAAACCGTTTGAGCGGGTCAGCACGATGGTCGGCTTGTAGAACGCCTCGACGAGGCGCGAAGCCACGATGCCCACCACGCCCTTGTTCCAGTTAGGGTCATAGACGATGGTCGCGTTCTTCCACGACAGGCATTTGCCCTCCTGAACCATCTGGATGGCGTCCTGGGTAATCTCGCGGTCGATGCTCTTGCGCTCGTTGTTATTGTCGTTTATGCGCTCTCCTATCATCATCGCGCTGTCGAAATCGGTCGCGGTCAGAAGCTCCACGGAGAGACGCCCGGTCTCCATACGACCGGCGGCATTGATGCGGGGTCCGATCTTGAAAACTATGTCGTCAATGGTGATGTGACCCTGCTCGAGTTTCGATAGGTTTATCATCGCGAGAAGTCCGGCGCGCGGGTTCTCGTTCAGCTGCTTCAGGCCGAAATGCGCGAGAGTGCGGTTCTCATCCACGATGGAAACGAGGTCCGAGGCGATGCTCACGACGAGATAGTCGAGAAGCGGTATAAGATTCTCGAACGGAATGCCGTAGCGCTGCGAATAGGCCTGGACGAGCTTGAAACCCACGCCGCAACCTGAAAGGTCGTCGAACGGATAGTGGCAGTCCTCGCGCTTCGGATCGAGCACCGCGACGGCCGCGGGTATTTCATTATCAGGAAGATGATGGTCGCAGATAATCATATCTATGCCGCGCGAAGCCGCATAGCGGGTCTTTTCTATGGCCTTGATGCCGCAGTCGAGAGTGATGATCAGGGTGAAGCCGTTATCCGCGGCCCAGTCCAGACCCTTCTGCGAGACGCCGTAGCCCTCGTCGTTGCGGTCCGGAATATAGAAATCCAGATTCGGAGTAAAGTCCTTCAGAAAGGAGTAAA
>CAVFAZ010000069.1:0-24022 GCA_963620825.1 Kurthia senegalensis | reverse complement strand
TGCACTGCTGCACGAAGCTGAGCGAATGCTCCCAGACCACGGTGTTGTCGATGGCACCCTGACAGATGAGGAGTTTGCCCTTCAGCGAATCCACGCGGTTTATAAGAGATGTCTTATCGAAGCCCTCGGGATTCAGCGCCTGGGTGTCCATATAGCGCTCGCCGTACATAATCTCGTACCATTTCCAGTCGATTACAGGACCGCCGGCCACGCCGACCTTGAACACCTCCGGATAATGGGTCATCAGGGAGATGGTCATATAGCCGCCGTAACTCCAGCCGTGCACTCCAACCCGCTCATTGTCAACGAACGGCAGCTCGAGAAGCTTGTGGAGCCCGACCATCTGGTCCTCCATCTCCACCTTGCCGCACTCCCGGTTGATGGCCTTCTCGTAGGCTGTTCCGTGGTATGGAGTGCCGCGGTTGTCCTGAACATAGACGATGTATCCCTTCTGGGCCATCAGCAGCTCCCAATAGCGGACATAACCCAGCCAGCTGTCGTGAACCATCTGTGAATGAGGGCCTCCATAGACATAGAGAAGCAGAGGATACTTCTTCGCCGGATCGAAATCCGGAGGCAGGAAGAGACGGTAGTGGTTCTCGTACTCTCCGTCGGCGCTTGCGATCTTTCCGAAGAAGGCCTCGCCGCAGCGGTATTCCGCCATAGGGTCTTCGGCAGCGAAGAGCCTGCGTACCAGAGCGCCGTCAGCGGAACGGAGATTCACTACGCGCGGAGTGTTGAAATCGCTGTAGTCGTCAAGGAACCAGCGGCAGTCCCGGGAAAGCCGTGCATTGTGCCAGCCGCGCTCGGGAGTAAGTCTCTCGGGCTTTCCGAACTTTGTTTTGCTGATGGCTCCGGAGCGGTGCTCCTTCACTTCGATGCGGTAGAGATGCATCTCGGCAGGGGAGATCTCGGACGAGGTGTAATAGATGTATTTTCCGTCTTCGGCTGCGAATTCCACATCGGCTTCCACATTGGTTATTCGGACGATACCTCCCTCTGTATCACAGAGATACAAGCTCTTGTAGCCGTCGCGGTTGTCGCTGCTGTAGATGAAATGTCCCTTGGCTCCGAAGAAATGAAGCGGTGCGTAAGGCTCCACCCAGGCCTCGTTGTCCTCGGTGAGGATGGTGCGCACGAAACTGCCGTCCGCGGCGTCGTACATATTCAGACGCACGTGATGCTGGGTGCGGTCGATTACCTGGATAAAGACGTAGGCCTCGTCAGGAGACCAGGAAATGTTCGAGAGATAGCGGTCCGTTCCGAAGTCTGTCACTGCGGCCCAGACGGTCTCTCCTGTTTCCAAGTCATAGATTCCCAGGCCTATGCGCTCGGAATCCATACCGTTCATAGGGTATTTTATGGTCTCCAGCGTACCTGTGCGTGTCGAGATGTCGAGAAGCGGGAAGTCGGTAACGTGGGACTCGTCCTTGCTGTAGAAGGCCAGCTTGCCTCCCTGAGGCGACCAGAATATGCCGCCGTTGATGGCGAATTCATTGCGGGAAACAGTCTGTCCGTAGCATATTGACGGGTCTTCCGAGATGGCTACCTCGTGGATATTGCCTTCAGTATCAGCATAATAAAGGTCTCTGCCGAAACAGTATGCGATGTTGCCGCTTATGGATTCCTCCCTGGCGGTGACCCCCGCAGGCAGAGCCTGCGCGGCGGCTGACGCCGCCGGGGCTTCGTAATCAGTCACATTGCCCTCGATATCGGAAACTTTCCACTGTCTTTCCCCCGGGTTCACAAATGCGAATGTCCCGTTCTCAAGCCATCTGACCGGCATTCTCTGCGGCGCCAGACGGCCCATAACCGATTCCTCCATCGTGATTTCCCTGGTGCCGGAATTGGCCGGACGGCTGTCTATGACACCCTCGAAATACGATGAGGTTTGCGCATTGAGCGGAGCGCTCAGACAGGCCATGGCGAAGCTGAGCGCAGTTAAACTCTTGATATTCATATTATTCGAGAGGGACTACGGTAGTCATATCCGATTTCTGGACGGAGAGGATTTCGTCCACGATGTACTTCTGCATTCCGCGCCAAGGCAGGGTGCCGAGGTACTCCTTGTAATGAACTTCCACGATCTTTCCGCTGCAGCGCATCAGAGAGTCGGCCACAGCCTTGTCAACGATCGAGAAATTGAACTCGTTCGACTGAATGCTGTTCGTGCCCTTCGCGCCCTTGAATCCTGTCTGGATCAGGCGTCCTTCATAAGTCTTGAACACATAACCCTTGTACATTACCTGATTCAGTTCACCGGCTTTCACGCCTTCGCCGAAGACGAAGCAGTAACGGAAGTAGCAGAATCCCGCCAGTGCGAGAACCAGCACCAGGCTTACTATGCCTGCAATCTTTTTACCCAGTTTCATATAATTCAAATTATTTTATCACTTCATTGTTAAGCCCCCAGCTTGTCAGCGTGGCGATGTACGGAATCACCTGATAGGCAAGCTTCTGATGTCCCAGCTGATTAGGGTGCCAGCTGGCACCGAGATTCCGGTCGTCGTTGTGATGGATGCCCGGAGTGAAATCCATATAATTCACATTCTTCATACCGCTCTGCTTCACTGCGGCGTGCACATACCGGCTCAGATTTTCGTCGCAGATGGAAGACATGCAGAGAACGGGATGATCCTCGCCGTAATCGTCCTTGATCTCCTGGAGAAGCTCCAGATAATTGGCGACGAAAACTTTCTCGGCGGGCTGGACGTTCACTGAAAAGTCATTGGTACCCAGATAGATGACGGTGATGTCAGGCTTCATTTTGCTCTTTGCCGCATCCCACTTTACGTCCTTTTCCATATCGAAAGTCTGGGTATAGCGCTCCGGCATATACCATCCCTCGAATTTGGAGTTGTAATTCCTTGCGATACCCATTCCGGAGTGGGCCACCACTATGTAATCCGCGTTGAAATAGCGGGATACCACTGCAGCATAGGTCTTGCTGGAGTTCTCCGTCTCGGGAGTGAACGGGTCTGTCGCGACGCTGTTCTCGGTCCCGTACCCGCAAGTATAGGAGTCGCCCACAAACTCTATGCAACGGGGCTTGAGAGGCATAGCCTGAATGAGCTTTCCCTTGGTGATGATTTCCCTGAAAGTGGTCGTTCCCTGCTCGCCTTCAGTGCGCTTCTGTATGGTCACAAAGTGCTGCGACGGGATTTTCTTGCCATAAATGGCCTTAAAATCTGCCTCGTTCACGATTTCGATGCGCCCGTCATAGACACTGTTCGCTTCGATCTTGCCGAGAGTGCTCTTTTCGTCACCGCCGCCGATCGCGATGATGCGGTCCGGTTCAGCTGTGGGAGCCTTGTCAATCCAGACGTTGAAGTAGTCGCGATGTGTGTCCGATGCATTGATGGCCAGATAGTTGCCCTCGAAGGAAATGCGTGCATAGACCGCCGTCCAGTCGAAAGAGACGCTTCCGCCGTCCACAAGAGTCCTGCCCACATAAGTTATGAGCGAATCGGAAGCCGGACTTACCGTTTCCTTCACCGTTTTCGGCGCTGCCCAGACTGAAACAGTCAGAACGGCCAACACCGCAATACTCAGAATCCTTTTCATATGATATTCCTTATATAATTTCCTAAAGTTAACAAATATAGCGACAATCTCTCTCAACTCCAAAACTCTGTATCCATATCTTTCTCCGATTGCATACCCCGCTGACAATACACTTCAAAATGTCAATATTTTACTGCTGAAAACACAATTTTCGCCACAAAAGGCGGAGATTTTTGTGTTTTTGAAAGCGGATGTTATTACATTTGCGAAATCAATCCGGTTCTCCATCCTGCGGAGGATACCGGAACCCTTATCAGCATTATGAAGATTTTCAGTAGAAGAAACGCCTTCAGAGAGGCATACGTCGATACTCTGGCGAAACTTTATGAATATGCCACCGGTCAGTTCCCGAAGCGTCTTATGTCCACTATGGCTGACGCCGACAAGAGCTATACCTACGCAAGTTTCAAGACCGCCTGCGATGAGCTGTCGAAGATACTCACCCAGTACGGCATCGATGCCCGTGACAAGGTCGCGATCTATTCCCAGAATATGCCCAACTGGACAGTGGCCTTCTTCTCCGCAGTCCCGTTCGGACGCATAGCCGTCCCTATCCTTCCGGAATCCTCCGAAAATGAAGTAAGCAACGTCCTGATCCATTCCGAATCCAAGGTCCTTTTCGTGTCCAAAAGACTGCTTCATAATGTTAGTCAGGAAGTTATGGACCGTCTCACCCTCGTGATCGACATCGAAACATTCGAGATTATCAAACAGGATGACGAGGCTTTCACCTGTGACGGAAAGGTTGCTATGCCTCTGCCTGACGACATCGCGTGCATCATTTATACTTCAGGAACCACAGGAAACGCGAAGGGCGTGGTTCTCAGCCACCGCAACCTCACTTCCTGCATCAAGTCCTGCTATCACTGCTGCAAACGTCACTCCTATGACCGCTGGCTCTCCATCCTGCCGATGTCGCATACCCTCGAGATGACCATCTGTATGCTCTACCCGATGTATGTGGGAGGAAGCGTTTATTATATTTCCAAGCCGCCGGTACCGTCTCTGCTTCTGAAAGTGATGAAGGAGGTCAAGCCTACCACGATGCTCTCCGTCCCTCTCATCATAGAGAAAATCTATCGCAACAGTATCGTGCCTACCATCAGCAAGAGTCAGACACTCACCTGGTTGCAGAAGCATATGCCGTTCATTCTCTACCGCATAATCGGTATGAAACTCCGTCAGACCTTCGGAGGGCAGATGACCTTCTTCGGTATTGGCGGAGCCAAGCTGGACCCGGAGGTCGAGACTTTCCTGCTCAAGGCGCGCTTCCCTTATGCAATCGGCTACGGTCTTACGGAGACATCGCCGCTGCTCAGCTTTATGATCGGCCGCAACCGCACTCCGGGGTCCATCGGCATTCCTTGCCGGGGCGTGACTCTCAAGCTCTACAATCCTGACCCGACCACCGGAGAGGGCGAAATCGTGGCGAAGGGGCCGAACGTGATGCTCGGCTACTACAAGGACCCGAACCGCACCCGCGCGGCGTTCACTCCTGACGGCTGGTTCCGCACGAACGACCTGGCGTGTCTCGACGAGAAGGGACGCTATCATATCAAGGGTCGTCTGAACAATATGATTCTCGGCCCTTCGGGCGAGAATATCTATCCGGAGGAAATCGAGCAGGTAATCAATGGCATAGATACGGTCAATGAATCAGTTATCGTCTCCCGTCAGGGCAAACTCGTGGCTCTCGTGAATTTCGATGAGAACGCAATCGACTGGAATCACGAGGGCGAGGAGGAGTTCCTCAAGAAGCTTGAGGAAAAGAAGGAGATGATCCTCGGCATCGTGAACAAGAACGTGAACAAGACCTCGAAAGTCAGCGATGTCCAGGTAATGAAGGAACCGTTCGAAAAGACCGCCACCCGCAAGATCCGCCGCTTCAAATACACGAACACCAAAGGCTTGTAATAAAATCAAAATGTGCGGAAACCGTTTTATCTGTACATCTCAAGGTTAAAAATAGGGTTGAGATGTACGTTTGAAACGTTGTTTGGACATTTCGATTTTTATTCGCAGAAGTCCGCGCAGCCTTCGGCGGTGCCGGCGACCCAGACGGTGTCGCCTTCGCGCAGGTCCATATCGGCTGAAGGGTTCGTGTAGAACTTGTCGCCGCGAAGGATACTGATGACGATGCAGCCGGCGGAGCGCATATCCAGATTGCGGAGGACCTTGCCCGTCAGGAACGAACTCTGCCCGAGCTCCACTCTCTTCACTGTAAACTCTTCGGAATCCGGGGCTTCATTGGTCGGCTTGTCGGCCTCCTTCATCGCCTCCCCGAATGCTGCGACCTGCTCCTTCGTGCCAACGGCAAGCAGCTGGTCGGAAGGGTAAACGCTCTCTTCTCCACTCGGAATCAGGATGTTGTGCGAACCGCGGATAATCTTGAGTATGTTCACTCCGCAGTCTTTGAGCATCTGAATGTCAGACAGCTTCTTTCCCGCGACGTCAGAATCGGAGGATATGGTAAAGAGCTCAAGCACAACATCGTAGCCTGTGAGCGACTCTTTCACGGTGGCTGTGACCGGAGCGTCTTCCTTCTCCTGGTCTTCCCTTGCGCTCAGATTCTTCATAAATGTCTTTTCTATGAAGGAATAGCCTTTGGCATAACGCTTTATGAGCAGGACGAACTCCACTCCCGAGATGGCGATGAGGAAAATGAACCAGAAAGTCAGCTTGAAATGCATCATAAAGAGTACTACCACGAAACCGATGGTGATGAAGGCACGCGCGAGCATCATCGCTACCATCGGCGCGCGGTTCGAAGGTTTCTTGCTGATGAGCTCGAAGGCGATTCTGTTAGCCTTGCCGTCCTTGGCGCCTCGGCTGACTCCGAGACCGAAGAGGAACGGGGTCATTACCAGGAGCGTGACGGCAACTACGATGATGTCTTGAGCCAATTCGCTCATATTCGGGAACATCCGCTCGAGGAACGGCTCGGTATAATGTCTGGACGCGTAGAGAATGGCTCCGTTTATGATGCCGTAGAAGAGAATTCTCATTATGAACTGGCCCCAGATATATTTCCATCCGCTTTCGTCCTCCTTGCTGATCGTGACGTCAGAATGCGCAGGCGTGATCCATTTCAGAATCTTCGCCGGAATCTTCTTTTCGAGACGGTCGCAGAACGGGTCCGCGCACTTTATCATATAAGGAGTCGTGAATGTCGTGATGACTGAAACGGCGATTACCACCGGATAGATGAAGTCGCGCATAACGCCGAGCGAGCAGCCCAGACCGGCGATGATGAAGGCGAATTCACCGAGCTGGGTGACGCTGAAACTGGTGTTGATGGCGTTCCTGAGTCCCTTTCCGGCCACGATTACGCCGGCGGTTGTAAAGAATACCATACCCAGAGCGGTGAGGACCGTGATTACGAGAATCTCCACCCAGTGCTGAACTATGACTGCCGGGTCGAGCATCATACCCACGGAGACGAAGAATATGGCTCCGAACAGGTCTTTTATGCTCTTCATATTCTTTTCAATCCTTTCTCCTTCAGTGGTTTCCGCAAGAAGCGAACCCATCACGAAGGCTCCGAGGGCGGAGGAGAATCCCGCATAGGTTGCGCAGGAAACCATCACGAAACAGAGGGCTATGCTGACTATCAGAAGAATCTCGTCATTTATGTATTTCTTGGCTCTCCGCAGAAGGGTAGGGATGATATAGATGCCCACAAGGAACCACAGAAGCAGGAAGAAGGCCAGTTTGCCGATGCCGATGACCATTTCCTTGCCGGAGAACTTGTTCGATATGGCGACGGTGGAGAGCAGCACGAGCATCACGATGGCCATAATGTCCTCCACCACAAGGGTTCCGAACACTATCTGGGTGTGCGGAGCTTTCTTCAGTCCCATATCCTCGTATGCCTTCAGAACTATGGATGCGGATGACATAGACATCAGACCGCCCAGGAAAATGCATTCCATAGTGCTGAATTTCAATAGGTAGCCGGTGATGAGACCCACCATGAACATACCCAGTATCTTTATGCCCGCGATGATTATCGCGGTGCTGCCCACTTTCAGGAGCTTCTTGAAGCTGAATTCCAGTCCCAGGGCGAAGAGCAGAAAGATGATGCCGATTTCTGACCACTGGTTTACGGACTCCGGGTCCGCCAGCTGTGGAACAAGCCCAAGTTTGGGACCCACGAGGAATCCGGCAACTATGTATCCGAGGATGATCGGCTGCCTGAGTCTGCTGAACAGGATGGTACAGAATCCTGCGGCAAAGAGTATGAGGCCGAGTTCGGCGACAAGATTGAGTTCTTCTGTCATATCGTTTATGATTGAACCCACAAAATTACGCATTTTCATCCATTTTCCGTATATTCGCAAGCTGTAAGTTTTCGTCGTTTCGGCTTCAGCCGTAGTCTGATTCCCTCTCGACATCCGGGACCTGCAGTTTTTTTATAACAGACATATTTATGGGAAAATACAACTTTGACGAGATCGTCCCGCGACGTGGCACGGGCTGCGTGAAGTGGGATGCGGCGAGCCCTGCCGGGCCTATAGATGAGGATGTCATCCCTATGTGGGTGGCCGATATGGATTTCAAGGCTGCTCCCGAGATTATGGAAGCCATTCAGAGGCGTCTGGACCAGGGCGTTTTCGGCTACACGAGCGTGCCGGATTCCTATTACCGTTCGGCCATTGACTGGTGGCAGCGCCGTCGCGGCTGGCATACAGAGAAGGACTGGTATCTTCCCATCGCCGGTCTGGTTCCGGCAATGTCGGTGATAGTCAAGGCTTTGACTCAATACGAAATTGTCGATGGCAAGGTCGTGGAAAGAGCTGACCGCGGTCGCGGTCCGAAAGGGGAACTCCCGAAGGTGATCATCCAGAACCCGGCCTACAACTGTTTCTTCTCCACAGTGAAGGACAATCTCTGCGAACTCTCAGAAAACCGTCTCATCTATGATACGGAAGGGGACCAGGCCACCTGGTACCTCAATTTCGAGGATCTCGAGAAGCGTGCTTCCGATCCTATGGCGAAGATTCTTCTCTTCTGCAATCCTCACAATCCCTGCGGCCGCGTATGGCATCGCGAAGAGCTTCAGAGAGTGGCGGATATCTGCCGCCGTCACGGAGTCATAGTCATCAGCGACGAGATTCACTGCGAACTCGAGATGCCGGGCTCCCATTTCATCCCTATGGCATCGCTCTCGAAGGAGGCCCTGGACAATACCATAACCCTGAATTCCCCGAGCAAGTCTTTCAATATCGCGGGACTTGGAATTTCCAATATCATTACGAATAATCCTGAATGGAAGGCTTTGATAGACAGAGCTATGCATATTGGTCAGCTCTGCGAGCTGAATCCGTTCGGGGTGGTCGCGCTGGAGGCTGCGTACAGCCACGGCGAGGCCTGGCTGAAGGAACTGAACGAATATCTGTGGGGCAATTACCGTCACCTCTGCAAGAGGTTCGAGCAGGAGATTCCGGAGATTCCGGTAACCCGTCTGGAGGGCACATATCTGGCCTGGATTGACGTGACGTCCCTCGGCATTTCCGCCGACACGATAGAGAAAAGTCTCATCGAGAATGAAAAGGTCTGGATCAATTCCGGCGTTATGTACGGCCGCGACGGCTTTATGCGCATAAATCTGGCCTGTCCGCGCGCTCGCCTCGAGGAGGGTGTCGAGAGGATGATAAGGGGCTTCAAACGTATTGAGTTTCAGGGACTTGCCACTGTCGCCACGATGAATCTGGCTTAGACAGGATCCACGTCGAAGTGGATGTGGGACGGATAAGAGTTCTGCTTTTCGAAGGCGGTGACTGCCGAGCGTATGGCGCGCTTGTCAGCCGCCGCTTCGCTGCCTCGGGGCAGTATTATCCTGATTCTCAGCAGGTCCGTCTCCCACGGCGAGGCGTTGAACGGCTCGGTGATTATGGCCTGCAATGAAAGTTTCTGCAGGGCGGAAGCCAGGCGGGAAGCCATCAGATGAAGGCGTGGGGCCGAGGTATCGCGTACGAGTACATCCACAATCCTCTTGTATGGAGGAAATCCCAGGTCGCGCCGCTCCTGCAGCAGCGACTTCACAACCTCGTCATAGGAGAAGGCCCTGCGGCCCGAGAGCATCTGATAGACAGGGTGTGAAGACCTGGATGTCTGAATTATGATATTGTTTTCAGTTTCTTTCGATCGGCGCAGCTGCAACTGCCTGAGAATCTGCATCGCACGCTCGTCTGCGCGGAAATCCGCCCTGGCGAAGAGATTGTCGCAGAGCATCACCGCCACCAGGGCGATCCGGGAGAGATCCAGAGTCTTCGACTGGGACATCGTGCCAAGAATTATCTGAGAGTCAGCATTATAGTCTTCGTCTCCGAGGCAGCTGACACTCTGCTCCGGAAAGAGCGGAACCACCTCGTCCCGCAGGAAATGCACGTCGCCCCAGGTCCGAAGCAGCAGCACCCTGTCGCCCCGCTCCAGAGTCTGAGCCATCTTCGCCATCAGCCGCCGCGAGAAATTTCCCACCATCCCGTTCTTGCGCTTTTCGGCCGCCGTGTCGATTATCTCCGCCGGCGGGCAGCCGGAAGGCGTGGAGTCCCTGAATATAAGGTACTTGCCCGAGAGAACGTTGGCAATGCTCTCCAGCGAAGGGGTCGCCGAGCAGAGCAGCAGCTGCGAAGAATGAATCCGCGCGAGCACTGCGGCCAGGTCCCGCCCGAGAAAGCGGGGTGTGACGTCCTGCTTGTACGAAGGGTCGTGTTCATTCAGCAACACGATGAGTCCCAATGACTTGAACGGAAGGAGCAATGCCGAACGCGTGCCTGTCACCAGATACGCCTCGCCTAAGCGGAGCTTGTCTGAAACGTCCCGCCGCGCCGCCGCGCCCAATGCCGAATGGTACAGCAGCACCCGTCCGCCGACCTCGCCGGAAACTTCCCGGAACAGACTCTCGACGCCGCCGATTTCCGAGTCGAGCACCAGCACGCTCCGCCCCCGGCCCAGCTGTTCCATCGCCATCGCACGCCAAATACCAATCGTAGAGGCCGTTACGGCCAATACCGTTTTCCCGCTCTCCATCATTTCCGCTATTTTTCCGGCCTCCGGCCAATCCTGCACCGGATTGGACGGCTGGAAAGCCGGCCGCGACGGAGTTGCTGACGGCTGCCCGAGGGAAGAGAGCTGCGCACGAAGTTTGGCAATGGACTCTCCGATGGAAGTTGCGCTGGCTTCGAGACGGGCCGTAACCGTTTCATTATGACGGGTCTGGAGCTGCTGCGTGCACTTGTCCAGGCGGGCCTGGAGACGGGCGATCTGAGATTCAAGCTTTTCGCGTCCGCGCTGTATCCGGGCTTCCCGCCGCTGCTGGAGACGAAGTGCAGTCTGCTCTTTTTCAATGCGTTGCAGGGGATATGCGGTCTTGAGAACCTCTCCGATGCTGCACATATAGTAATCCGCTATGAATTTCCAGAGCTCGATTTCCTGAGGGCTGATGCGTTCCAGACCGGTTTCGAGGCTGTCGATCGGCAGGATGCGCTCGGTCTCGATGCCCGGAGTGTCGCTGACGCCTGCCACGACAGCGCAGTAATGGCGTCCCGCGAAGCGCAGCGAAACTCTGTCGCCGACGGCAATGGCCTCGGTGTCAGTGGAGTACCACGGCATCCAGTCCAGCTTCAGCGGAAGAATCACCTGTATGTATTTTCTAGACGGCATCGTTTACAAAAATAACACTATTCCCGCTAATTAGGAAGCCGATTAAAAAATGATAAATATTTTTAGGAAATATCTCCAAAAAAATTTGCAGGCTGACAAAAAAATGCTACCTTTGCAATCCCAACGCGGAATGGTGCTGTAGCTCAGGTGGTAGAGCAATGGACTGAAAATCCATGTGTCGCCGGTTCAACTCCTGCCAGCACCACCAGGACAGAGACGGATTGCAAATCCGTCTCTGTCCTTTTTTTAGTTTTCAGGAACTTTTATATATTTGCGGGATTTTTTGTCGGACAGTATTATGAGAAAACCTATAACTTTTGCAGTGTTGGCAGCTATGGTGCTGCTTTCTGCCTGTCATAAGAAAGAACCTGCAACACAGCCTGTTCCGGAAATTTCCGGAACCATCGTGGAAGTCAACAGCTATGGACAGCCGATACCGAGCTTCACCCCTGCGCAGATGAGCGCCGTCGGCTTCGACTATGCCGACCTTGTGAACGTGAAGATAGGGGATACTCTGGTCCTGAACAATGTCCCTTACGTAAGTTCATTCAACGAAGTCGCCATTCTGGGACCGTCCTATGTGGATTACAATGCCCGCGGAGACGATTTCGGCTTCGCAATGCTGAACGGAGATTTCCATTATTATATCGGAGGCGAAATCGGCGACAAAGTCACTATGACATTGGCCGAAAAAGGCGGCTACAGCAAGACCTACGAGCTTATGAAGTCAGTCTATCCTGTGGAGCGCCGCTCCAATGAGACTGCAGAGCAGTACGCCAATTTCCGGATGGTCACCACTACAGGAATCGCACCGGGAGTCCTCTACCGTTCCAGCAACCCGCTCAACTGCGTCAAGAATCCCGGACGCTACAGCGTAGTCGATAGCCTTGCCCGCCTGAAGGAAATCAAAACGGAAGTCGATCTGGCCGACAAGCCTGAGGAAGTGGAGAAATATATGGCCTCAGAGGGCTACGCATCCACATATTGTCCCGCCCTTTTCAAAGCGGGCAACACTGTAGCCTGCGGAATGATGGCGAACAGTTTCTGCGACGATTTCAAGACCCGACTCGGGACCGGCGTCAAGTTTATGATAGCCCACGAGCCTCCGTACCTTATCCACTGCAATGAGGGCAAGGACCGCTGCGGGTTCGTCTCGATGCTTTTCGAGGCTCTCTGCGGGGCTTCCATAGAGGAACTCCGCCGCGATTATATGGTCACTATGCTGAATTTCTACCAGATTCCGGACGGAGGCGAATCATATCAGATGAGACAGTCTCTGGCCATCGACCGTATGATCTGGCTTATGTGCAATGAGAGTGCCCTGGAGGACTACAAGAAAATCGACTGGAACACCATCGACGTTTCCGATATCGACTGGGAAGGCCTCGGATTCTACAAGACGAATCTTCAGGGCGCTTCCCTTCAGTCATCCGCCACAAAATACCTTAAGGAATGCGGCCTGACTGACAGCGAAATCTCCACGCTCCGCCGTATTCTTACCGAAGGTTGTTAAAGGTCATTGAGCCTGCCGAAACGATCCGGCAAGTCTCATTCCAGAGCCACTCGATGTCATCGGTGCGCGAAGAGTACTTCGAAGGTATCTCCTTGCTGCCCAGTCCTTTATACATCATACCTGTACCTTCGGAAGACAGCAGTGCCCTCACTCCCGGCGCGGCCCCTTTCTTGGGACTGTTGCAGAACGGTCTGAAAATCACGTCAGTAAGCGGATCGAACCAGCGGTCCAGACGAATCATCTCCGTATTCACGATGCCCGGATCCGAGACATTCACCCGAAGAGAACAGCGCCGCGAAAGCGCGATGCTGAAGAACATCAGCGCGAGCTTCGAGGTGGAATAGGAGCCCAGCTGCGTGAAACGCGAAGCGTCAGGCGAAAATATCCGATGGTCGAAACGCGCTGTCTCACAGGAAATTGACACCATATTCAGCACCCCGTCGCGAATCTGCGGCAGCAGCAGAAGTGTCAGCAGAGAAGGCGCGACAAAATTCACCGCCAGCGTCCGCTCGAACCCGTCGCACGTCACCGAGAAATGCCGCTCCATCGTCCCCGCATTGTTGAAAAGCGAGGAAATCTCCACCCCGCGAAGCCCCTCGGCAAATTCACGGACTGCGTCCAATGAGCTCAGCTCCAGGTACTTGATTTCCAGCACAGCATCCGGGACTTCGTCCAATATCTTTTCTTTCACGGCCTGCGCCTTGTCAAGATCCCTGCAGGCCATTATGACTGGCCTGCCCGCGCGCGCAAGCGCCGCGGTGGCTTCGGATCCCATTGCACCGCTGGCACCGGTTATTATGGTGTATTTCAATGACATAATCAGTGGGGGATTATTGGCCGGAGGCCGTATTGGCATTGGCCGCCTCGGCCGCATCGACTTCCTTGCTTAGCTTGCGCGGAAGGTTTTTCACGCAGCTGTGGCAACGCATTTCGAGCGTGTACATCCGCCCGATGCAGTAGTTCGAGTGGCCGCATTCGCTCCGGCAGATTTCTTCGCGGCGGAGCTTGTTCACGAAGTCTGTGTCTCGCACGAGCGCGCGGGCCATCTGGAACGCGGCGAAGCCCTCGTCGAGCACCTGCTCCATCTGCTCGCGATCGACCATTCCTCCGACGTAAATCAATGGAAGAGAAAGGTTTGCACGGAAGAAACGGGCGTCCTCGAGAAAATACGCATCCTTATATGGAACCGTAGGTATCATCTTGCGTCCCGCGATGGCGAGGCCGGCCTTCAGCCACCAGAACTTCCACGGGTTCATATAATGGGCCAGGGTCTTGAGCGGCATCGCCCCGCGCATCACCGCCATAGGAGCCTTGCTCACGAAACCGGCGCTCAGAACCAGAGCGTGAACTCCCAGTCTCTCAAGCTCTTTGGCGACTTCCAGACACTCGTCGCGCTGCATTCCGCGTTTGAAACCGTCATACATATTGACCTTTACCACTACTCCCATATCATCGCGGGCCTCCTGCATTACGCGCTTGATTACCAGACGCATAAACCTCATCCTGTTCTCCAGGCTTCCGCCGAATTCGTCGTGGCGGCGATTCGTGTAAGGGGAGAGGAACTGGCTGATGAGATAGCCGTGTCCCGCGTGAATTTCCACGCAGTCGAAACCGGCGATTCTTGCGAGATCCACCGCCTTTCCGAAATCCTCCACTATCTGCAGGATTTCCTCCTTGCGAAGGCCACGCACGAAGGTAGGGGAGTAGAGATTGAATCCGCTGGAGGCTCCCACAGGGGTGCAGCCGCAGGTATAGCGGTGAGTCATATTGCCGCAATGGCCGAGCTGGATGGAGACTTTTGCGCCCTCGGCGTGCACGGCGTCTGTGAGCTTGCGCAGCTCCGGAACTATTTCCTCGCGCATCCAGAGCTGACCGTCGAAGGAAAGTCCTGACTGTGAAACCGCTGCATATGCTACGGTGGTCATCCCGATGCCTCCGCGGGCGACCGCCACGTGGTAGTTATACAAATCCTGCGAAGGGCTGTTGCCGTAGGCCATATTCTCGAAGGCCGCGGAACGGATGGTGCGGTTACGCAGTTCCACCGGGCCTATCTTGCAGGGAGTGAATATTTTACTTTCCATATCTTACTGTATTTATTGTCCGCAGATTTCTAATATATGAACGGTATCAGACATTTGATTTTCTTTCCGTCGAATTCTTCTCCGAACTCTTTCTCATAACGCTGGTGGATACGTCTCGCGCGCGGACAGAGGTTCGCGAAAGTCCAGAGGGCGAATACCGCTCCGGCCCAGGACCAGGTCAGAACGGCGAAGCCGACCCACTCCATAAACTCGCCGAAATAGTTCGCCGAGCTCACGTAGCGGAACATTCCGCCCTTGGGCAGGTAGTGCCGCGTGTCCTCGGGACTCTTGCGAAGATGTCTTATGATATAGTCAGACTGAAGGTTCACGAACATTCCGAAGGCGAAAATCAGCGTTCCGATGATGAACTGCGGGCTGAGCAGCCAGGAGGCTGGATACATCTCAGAGGGGGAGATGTAAAATATCCACCCGCCCTGCATAAGGGCGTTCAATGTGTTGAATATCTGGCCCATAACTATTATGCTCAACGGCATCTTGCCCTTGCCCTTGATCTTCAGGGGGAATATGAAGGAGCGCTGGAAATAGTGGAGCTCGAAGATGATAAGGAAGGCCAGACGTGCGGCATCTGTCCTGCGGTCCGAAAAGGCCCAGAGCAGCAGCATCGCGATGAAGACCGGAGCCTCCATCAGCACCCAGCCGAGGCGGTTGTCGATCGCCGGTCCCCATTTACGGTTATAGAACTTGCCGTAACCGGCATCCACGAAATACAGGGCGACGAAAACCACAGCCGCCACTGCTGACATTATTATAAGAAACAGATTGAAATTCATAGTATTACGGCCTTTCTAAAGGCCGTAGGAAGACTTACTGCAGCGCCTTCTTGAAATCCAGAACCACGATATAGTCCGTGCCCTTGGGGGCTTCAGAGAAGCTCAGGGTCACGCTTCCGTCCTTCGTCTGTTTGAAAGCTACGGCTTCGCCGGAACCCAGCACCGTGGCGCTGCGAAGTTTGTTCTTAGCCTGGCCGCAGGCGAGAGTCAGCGTATTCTCCTTAAGATCAAGTATATGCACATAAAGCTTGTTTTCCTTCTGGGTGGTCACGCCCCAATCCTGCGGCTCGATGATGCCGCCGCGAGTGCCGTAAATCGATTCGCCATTGGCTGAAAGCCACTCGCCCATAGCCTTGAGACGCTCCAGCGCCTGCTCGGGGATTGTGCCGTCCGCGCGAGGTCCGATGTTCAGCAGCAGGTTCGCGTTCATTCCGGCGGTGCGCACGAGGTAGCGGATCAGCTCCTCGGAGCTCTTGTAGTTCATATCCGACATCCTGTAGCCCCAGGAGCCGTTCATAGTCTGGCAGGTCTCGAGCGGCAGACGGCTGATTTCCTGCCCCGAGAGTCCGGCTTCGTTCTGTCCCGGGATGTCGCGCTCGAAAATCTGGATGTCTTCGCCTCCGAACGGCAGCAGATGGTGGTTGTTGCCGACCATACAGCCCGGCTGAAGACTGTGGATGAGCTCGTATTGGCCGTAGAGACCCCAGAGCTCAGGCTGCTTCTCGCGAGGGAACTCGTCGCGGTCCCACACGCCGTCGAACCAGATCGCTCCGATCTTGCCGTAGTTCGTAAGCAGCTCAGTCAGTTGCTGTTGCATAAACTTCGCGTAGCTGCTCCACTCGCCGTGAGAGGTTCTTCCCGTGCCGTGGCCCGTGCGGCCCAGCGGCCAATAGTCCTCTCTTCCCCAGTCGAGATGCGAGTAGTAGAAATGCAGATCGATGCCCTGCTTGTGGCATTCCTCTGCAAGTTCGGCAATCACATCGCGCTTGAACGGGGTGGCATCGACTATATTATATTCGGATGCCTTGCTGTGGAACATCGAGAATCCGTCGTGATGGCGGGAAGTTATGGTAATGTATTTTGCGCCCGAGGCCTTTATGGCTGAAACCCACTCGGCGGCATTGAATTTCGAAGGATAGAACCCTGCCGCGAGATGCTCGTACTCCTTGCAGTTCAGGTTGTTGACCTGCATATTCCATTCACCGTCCCCGAGCATCGCATAGACGCCCCAATGGATGAAGATACCGAATTTGTTGTCCTGGAAACGCTCGCGGGATTCGAGAACCTCCTGCGAAGGAACATAGTTTTCCTGAGCATTGAGGCTGCACGGAGCGACGGCGAGCAGCGAGAGGGCGAGAAGCCCGGCGGATAGTGTTCTGTTCATATCTTTTATATCTTGGTTGTGTCTGAGAAGTCCCCGAAATGGAGGCTTCCTTCTTTTCCGGCCTGCGTCAATCGCGCAAGCCGTCTGCAAAAATACGAAAGATAGCTGAAACAACTATGCATCTGCGGAGCAAAATTGCTATCTTTGCGGTCTGAAACAAACCCGGACATTCCGGACAGAACTGAAAATTAAAACACAAAAAAGATGAAAACAGATCTCGCAAGAATTCTTTCAGTATCAGGTCAGCACGGCCTGTTCCTTTACATAGCTGCGGCCCGCAACGGCGCCATCGCCGAGAACCTCGAGTCGAAGAAACGCACTTCCTTCGATATGAAGAGCCGCATCACCACTCTCGCTGACATCGCGATTTACACTTCAGAGGGCGAGCTCCGTCTTCAGGACGTGTTCGGCAAGCTTCACGAAGTCCTCGGCGAACAGGATGCCCCTACATCCAAGGCTTCTGCCGACGAGCTCAAGGCTCTCTTTGAGAAAGCCATCCCGAATTACGATTCCGACCGCTTCTATGTGTCCCATATGAAGAAGGTGGTGGATTGGTACAATGACCTCAAGCACAATGCTTCCCTCGATTTTATGACGGATGAGGACCGCAAGGCAGAAGCTGAGGCGGAAGAGGCCGGACAGGAAGAGGAAGTAAACGGAGAAGATCCTGCAAATGCCTAGCCTTCAGCTCATAAGCCTTGGCTGTTCGAAGAACACGGTGGACTCCGAGCATCTGCTCGCGAGTCTGCAGGGGCATTATGACATAATCCCTGAGGACGCTGAAGGACAGAAAGTTGACTGTCTCCTTATAAATACCTGCGGCTTTATAGGCGATGCCAAGGAGGAGTCCATTCAGGCAATATTGGCCGCAGCCGGGAGAAAAAAGAACGGTGAAGTCGGGCAGATCGTGGTTTTCGGCTGCCTGTCGCAGCGCTACGCTTCTGAACTGCCTGAGCTGATTCCGGAGGTCGATCACTGGTGCGGAGCGCGCAAACTTAGCGATGTGCTTGATGTTCTGGGAGTTACGCCGACCTCTGATCTCGAGACGAAGCGCTACATCGGAGAGAAGCGGCCTTATGCCTACCTGAAGATTTCGGAGGGCTGCGACCGCAGATGCTCGTATTGCGCGATTCCGCTCATCCGCGGGGCTCATAAGTCGGTGCCGATCGAGACTCTGGTCAAAGAGGCAGAGTCTCTCGCCGCAGACGGGGTTAAGGAGCTGATACTCATAGCTCAGGACAGCACTTATTACGGGCTGGACCTCTACCGCGAGAGGGCTCTTTCGAAGCTTCTCGCGAGACTTTCTGAAATCGACGGCATCGAGTGGCTGAGAGTGCATTACTCTTATCCCCAGGACTTTCCGACGGACGTACTCGAGCAGATGGCGGTGAATCCGAAGATCTGCAAGTATATGGACATTCCGCTCCAGCACGTTTCGGACAAGGTTCTCTCGATGATGCACAGGCATATCGACGGCGCCGGGACGCGTGCGCTCATCAGGCAGTTCCGCGAGAAGGTTCCGGGAATCGTGCTCCGCACGACTATGATCGTCGGCCATCCGGGCGAGAGCCGCGAGGATTTCCTCGAGCTGCTCGACTTCGTCAAGGAAGCGAAATTCGAACGCCTGGGGGCGTTCAAGTATTCCGAGGAGGAGGGGACTTACGGAGCCGAGAATTACAGCGACGACATTACTGACAGGGTCAAGCAGAGCCGTCTGGACGAACTTATGACCATCCAGAAAGGGATTTCCCTGGAGTTCAACCGTTCGCGTGTGGGCACCGTGGAGCGTGTTCTCATCGATGCTGAGAATGACGGAATCTTCGTCTGCCGCAGTCAGTGGGAAAGTCCCGAAGTGGATGGCGAGATTCTTGTAAAGAAATTCCCGGGTGCGGCCCGGGGCGACTTCATCAACGTGCGTATCACGGGGGCTGATGAATACGACCTGATTGCGGAGCCTGTTGAATAAATAATTGATATGAAACGCATTGCACTTGTATCCCTGCTGGCGGCGCTTTCTCTCGCCGCTGTTTCCTGCGGGCCCACGGCCTACACGATGAGGATGGATACCCGATATCCGTCGGCTTCAGGATTCGATTTTACAGGGAAGAACGTTGCCGTGGTATTCGTTGACAACGGCAAGGATTCCCTTTTCAACTGCACGGTGGCCGACCGTCTGGCAGCCGACCTGGAGGATGATTATTTCAGCGGGGAGCAGAAGATCGGGATTTACCGTCTGCCTGAGGTGAACGGCAGCAGGTATTTCTCCCGCGATACCCTGACTTCCCTCATTATGGAGCTGGATACTGATGCGGTGATACTTCTGGACAGTCCCCAGTGCCTGGAGTCCGACAATGACGGCAAGACTCTGGTCATAGCCAAGGCATACGGTTACGATGCCCTCGGGACAGATTCCGTAAGGGTGGTCCAGGCCCATCTTCCTTCGTCCAGTGCAGATATTGCCGGAGCCGGAAGCGTGGCCGATGCTCTCGGAGAGTATTTTTCCAGTACCTGGCAGACCGAGTCCTATACGCTTCTGTACTATGAATGGGGTGACAAGTGGACTGACGCTTTGCTTTATGCCGAGGATATGGAATGGGACAAGGCCATAGAGAAATGGCTGGAACTCACGGATACCAATGACAATGTGAAGCGTTCTTGTGCAGAATACAATATCGCTCTCGGTTGTCTGATTACCGGAGAACCAGCCCTAGCCTCAGAATGGCTTGACCGTTCGGATGCCGACTGCCCTGTTTCCCTGTCCAAGGGCCTGCGCAAACGCATCAACGCGAAACTCGGCAGGTAGTCTAGTCTTTCTGGAAGACGCGTACGTAGTCTATCTGCATAATGGCAGGTAGTACAGTCTCGTCCACGCCCATTGCACCGCCCCAGGAACCGCCCCAGGCAAGATTCAGAGTTATGTAGAAGGTCTTGTCGAAAGGCCAGGTGTTCACCTGTCCCTTGCAGTCGTTCTTGAATGAAAAGAACTGCTTGCCGTCCACGTAAGATTTGATCTCGTCGGGAGTCCATTCGCAGGCATATACGTGGAATTCGCCCTCGGCGTTTTTGGTATAGACCTCTTTTGTCTTCTGTGTGTTTATGGTATGGTTGTAGCTCTGGGTGTGGATGGACGATGAAGTGTAGTTCGGATGGTATCCGACCTCTTCCATAATGTCTATCTCGCCGCACTTCGGCCAGCCGTCGGACTGGTCGTTCGGCATCATCCAGAATGCCGGCCAGGTGCCCTTGCCGCTCGGCAGGTTTATGCGGGCCTCCATATAACCGTATTTCCAGGACTCGCGGGTGTTCATTCTCGCGGAAATCACCTGACCGTTGACCTTCATGGCCTTGATCATCAGGACACCGTCCTCGATATAGGCGGTATAATTCCCGTCCAGAACGCCTCCGGCGACATATCTCTGGAGCTCGTTGTTCACATAGCCGGGAGCCCAGTTCTCGAATTTCCACTTCTGGGTGTCCACCTTGGTTCCCTCGAACTCGTCGTGCCATACGAGGCTGTAGCCCTCCGGAGCCTTGATGGAAGTATCGACTTCCTCTTTCGGAGGAGCGGCCTGCTTTACCGGAACGGCAAGAGTCCGGGTGCCGTAGTAGAAATTCACCGCGGTCTCTCTCTCCGTCTTGCCGGTATTCTCGGTGATGTTCACAGTCACGGCCGTGGTGCCTGAGACTCCGCCGGAAGGCGAAACCGTGCACCAGCTCCTGTCGGAGCTGCTTACGCCCCAGTCGCAGTCGGCGGTCACGCTGATGGTCCGGGTGGATTTGTTATGATCTGTGGAAATCTCCGTTACGGACGTGGAAAGAGTTCCTGAAACCGGCTCGTCGCCGCCCCCGTTCTTGTTACAGGAGGAGGCGGTAAGAGCCAGAATAGATAATAGGTAAAGTACGTATTTCATTTTTTACTTTTCCTGGTGCTCCTGGAAGCAGGTATCAGTCAGAGTGATAACGCTGCCGCCGGCTGTACGGCCGAAGTCGAAGAATACTACAACCTTGTCGTAATCGCAGTTTGGAACCAGGCTTTCCTTCTTGATGACAAAGTCCTCATCCTCAGGAATTGCGATGGCGTTGTCATAGACCATGAAGTTGTCTGCGTCATTGTCGAGCCAGGCGATCTTGAGAGTAATCGTGCAGGCCGTGGTGCAATGGAAGGTAGTGCAGAAGTCATAAGTCTTCGATGCGCTTGCCGGGATTTCGGTCTTGAATATGGTCTGTCCCTGCCACTCGGCTCCGCCGACTTCAGCAGGAAGAACGATCTTGCAGTTCTTCTTGGCCTCATCTGTCCATTCGAACTCAGGATTGTCGATCGGGCTCCAGCCGGAATTTGCGTACCAGTATCCCATAGTGATATTGGTGCTTCTCCAGAGGTTAGTAGCGCCCTCGATGTCGAAGTAGGCCTTGCTGTCCGGTTCCGGTTCAGGTTCCACATCGAGGTCACGAGGACGGAATATATACTGCCAGCAGATGCCTGATGTTACGTGTACCAGAACGAGTTTGTCCTCGGAAATCTCTGTTACCGTGAATGTAGGCTCGTTGAACATCGCATCATTAGGCACATAGCCGATGATTACTCCAGCAGGGAATGAGAGCGTCTCACCGTCGAAGGTGTAAGTGCTCTTCTGGTCGTCCCAAGGCATGGAGAAGTCGTTGCCGTCGTGAGGATTGATATCTGAACCTATAGCTGTGACATCCTTGTTCACATAAATGAGGCCGTCTTCGCCTGCGCTGAAGGTGTATGTCCCGTCAGGGTAGAATGTGAGGACGTCATCGTACATACCGCTGCCTTCCTTCTCATAAGCACCTGCTGACCACCAGCCTGCAGGATTGTCGACAGTTTCTCCACATCCGAGGTGACCCTTTGCAGCTGCATCCATAACCCAGGCCTTTCCTTCAGCGGTAGTACCTGCGAGAATCTCCTCTGGACCTGCCTGCTTTACGTAAGGCACGAAGCTGTAACGCCAGGAGATGCTGGAGTGGTCATCGAGTACAAGAAGCAGATTCTTCTTGATTTTCGAAGTCGTGGTCTCGATGAACTGGTAACGAGGATTCTGGAGAGCGTAGGCATTAGGAATGTAGGAAAGGTTCTTGCCCTCAGGGAGCACGAGGAAGATTTCCTCGATGCCGGCGTCATTCCAGTTGTTCTCGATGGTGTATTTGCAGGTGAACTCGTCGATAGGAGCCACATAGTCGACAGCATCGGTGATGAGGTATTCGCTCTTGTAGCCGGAGGAGTAGTTTACGAATACCTGACCGTCGCCGGGATTGTAGGTGTACTGTCCGTCGGCGGTGAAGGTCATAGTGTCGTCATAGAGACTCCAGTCTGCCTTTTCATTGGCACCGGCTGACCACCAGGATTTGCCCCAGTTGTCGGCAGTTACGGACGTCTGCTCCGGCGTGTTTGTTTCGATGCTCGGACCGCAGCCGAAATGTCCCGCATTAGCGGAATCCCAGGCCCAGGTATTGGCGATAGCCTTCATATAAGGAGTAGCGTCGAACGGATCTCTGTAGGTGTTGTCCAGGGAGAAAGTCACGATCTGTGAGCCCTGGGAGATGCCGTTGGCATTGTATGCCTTCAGCTCCACGCTGTGCTGACCCGCGTCGCGGATGCGCAGCGTCACGCCGTTCTGTGCATAAGCGTATTTCTTGGATGCCTTGCCGTCGATTTTCTCTTCGCCGAAGATCCAGAGCGGAACCACTCCCGTGTTCTCCACCTCGAAGGTGACCATATTGGTCTCCTGATCGACGGTGATCTTCGGAGTGAGTTCGGATGCCTGAGGAAGAAGGTTCTGGTCAGGCTCTACATAGTCTATCGTGCAGCTTGCGGCGAGAAGCGCCACAGCGGCTATGACTGTATATTTAAGTGTACTTTTCATAATCCGACTCGATTAATATTCATTCTGTACCAGATTAGGATCCTTGTCCATTTCAGACTGAGGGATAGGCCAGTATTTCTTGGACTCCGTCCAATCGTTCTGGCGGAAGGCGTGGTTCGAAGCCTTGAGAGTGGAGGAAGCAAGACCTGAGCGTACGAGGTCCCAGTAGCGCTTGCCTTCTCCCAGGAACTCCTTGCGGCGCTCCTGGATGATGTCATCACGGGATGTGCCGGTATCCTGGCACTTCGCGCGGTCGCGAACCTGCTTGAGATAGGCGCTGCCGTCTGAACCGAGCAGAACTGAAAGTTCGGCTGCGTTCAGAAGAGTCTCAGAGAAACGGTAGATGCGGGAGTTGTTTCCGTAGTTCAATGTATCTGAACCCAGATAACCGTGGTTGCCGTTCTTGCGTGCAATGTATTTCAACAGATAGTAGCCTTCAGTCTCCCAACGTGGAGTGCAGGTCTCCAGGGTGCCGGCTGAAGTGACATAGGTCTCGATATTGACAATACTTCCGTCACGACGGATATCGGTATCGTCATACATTTCGTAAGCGCTCTTGGCTACGCCGCCGAAGCCCCAGCCGTCAGCGAAATCAACCGAAGCTCCAGGGATACCGATGAGGACAGGATAAACACCTCCGCCGACGGCGATAGGAGAATCCCAGCTGCGTACACCGCCTTCGGACATGTAGTTAATCTCCCAGATGGACTCCTTGTTCCATTCTCCGCTTTCTTCCCAGATGCTTGCGAAGTCATCCACGAGGGCGTACTGGCCGGAGTCGATGATTTCCTTCATATAGCTGAGAGCCTGCTGGTAGCGGGAATTGTCGTTCTGGTACATAACTACGTCAGCATAAAGCATATAGGCCATAGCCTTGGTTACGCGGCCTTCATTTCCGCCGTCAGCCTTCATAGGCAGGACGTTCAGAGCGAGGGCGTCCTCGATGGTCTTCACGATTCCTGCATAAACCTCATCGTGTCCGAGCTGTGCGCAGGTGTAAGGGGAAGTGAGGTTCTCCTCATAGTAAGGAACATTGCCCCAGAACTTCCAGAGCCAGTTGTAATAGTATGCACGCAGAACCATTGCCTCGGCCCTGTAGAGATTCTTGGTCTCCTCGGACATTCCCGGAACGTCTGAAA
>CAVFAZ010000068.1:0-18052 GCA_963620825.1 Kurthia senegalensis | reverse complement strand
AATAACAGGCGTCGCATAGAAGGCCTGCGTTTGCAGGCGCTTTTTTTCGTCCATTATGCCCACCCAAGCCACATTTAAATCGATAAAATGTATCTATGCTTTACAATTTAAAGAGCATAGACACACTTTATCGATTTAGATAGTACCCGGGTGGACACTGACGCTCCTTAGGAGCTCCGACGCCTTTTAATTCCGTTTAAAAATCCGGGGAACTCCAACGTCTCCAAGCAAAAAAAGGAGGATGACTGCAAGCCATCCTCCGATATAAATATATGTTGCGTAGGTTATTCGGCCACGCAGCGCACGTTCATTCCCTGGGCGCGGCAGTCCTTGCTTACCTTGAAGGTACGCTTGCCGCTGCCGATGAACATATACTGGCCGTAGAGGGTAGGATAGAGGTCCAGATTGGAATTGGCCTTTCCTGCTGTACCGATCCAGAGCCCTGAATAAGCATTGGCTTCAGTATAGTTCAGACCGCCTGACTGGGCTACTCGGGTTCCGTTCGTAGGGAACCACTGTCCGTCCTGCTCAACGCCGCGGTTCTTTTCTTCCCAGGTTCTCTTCTGAGATGTCAGCCAGGCATAAGGAGTGTTGCCGTCCGCATCGCATACCGGAACCTTGTATCCTGCAGGGCACGGGTCATAGATGGTCTTCTTCATAGAGACTCCGCCCCAGGCATCGTCATCGGAAGTGTCTGACCAGTCGGAACTTCTGGGAACATTTTCATAGACTTCGGAACCGTACTCGTCCACCTCGCCGGTTTTACGGGAACCTACCTTATAGAATACATCAGGATTGGCGATGCCCTTTTCTATGCTTCCTTCGTACTCGGCGAAGTTGCTGATCTTGAACGTTACGTTGTTTTCGAAATTGTACAGAGTCGGCTCCCCGTCCTGCTGATAGCTGTAGTCCTCATTCTGAACGGTGAAATCCACTGCTCCTGGGAACGGATCCTTGCGGCCCCACTGATAATAAACACCGGCATTGGCGAAATCGCCCTTCGTTGTGGAAGTTGCACCGAGGTTGCGGTCCATGAACTGCCATACGGTACCGGAAGCATTGGCCGGAGTGGAGTAGAGTGAAGTTGAAGGGTCATAATCCACAACCCAGATATGCCAGCTCCAGAGCACGGTGTTTTCCACTGATACTGCGGCAATGACTGCATTGCCCGGAACATCGGCTGTCTCAATCTCAAACTGACAAGCTGCAGGAGCGAACTTTATGGATTTTACAAGGCCCTCCTCAGACTGCCATAAAAGCTTGGCGCGTACTACGGAACCTACTGATTCTGTGGAATTTCCCTTGACGCCGGCATTGAAGTAAGCCTTGGAGCCGGGAGCCACGATGTAGCAATTGGCCGTTCCGGCCGCAGAAAGATTCATAGCGTCTTCGGAAACTTCGAAGGCACTCTGAGTGATAGTGACGGTCTGCTTGAGGTCGCCGGAGACGAATGTATATTCAGCTTCGCGGGACTCGGCCTCATCATTGGCATCGATGATGAATGTAATCTTGGTCACGTCCTTCACCGGGTCGCCGACACTATAGTGGCACCAGGTGTTGAGATACTCATAGTACTGCATCTCCCACTGCTTGTTGCAGTTTACGGACACAGTGATCGTATCACCTTTGGAACTGATGGTAAATGACTGATTGTCAACCTCCAATACTAGATCTTTCGAGCAGGCGGCACACGCAAGAACGGCCGCTGCAAGAGCGAATAATACTTTTTTCATACACTACTGACTTTAGTTTCAGAGTCCAAAGATATGTAATTTCAGTAAAAAAGTATTATCCCTGCTCAAAAAAAAGAATCTCTTACAGTGTGAAGAGGGTTTCCTTGAGGATTTCCGAGACGGAAGGGTGAGGGAAGATTACTTCGCGCAGCTGCTCGGCGGTCATTCCCTGCTCGATGGCCACGCCCGCCGCAGCGATAATCTCGCTCGACGGGGTTCCGACCATATGCACGCCCTTAACCCTATGAGTATCAGCCTCCACGATAATCTTGCACATACCTTCTCCGCGCTCGTTCTCGGCTACGAAGCGGCCTGAATACGCCATTGGAAGCTTCAGCGCCTTGTAGTCAAGGCCTGAAGCTGCCGCCTGGGACTCGGTAATGCCAACTCCCGCGACCTCCGGATTTGTGTAAACGACGGACGGCACGGCATCGTAACGCATTGAGTCTGAACGGCCGAGAATGGTATTCACGGCGACTTCCGCCTCGCGGCTCGCGGTGTGCGCCAGCATCGAGAAGCCGGTCACGTCGCCGGCGGCATAGACGTTCGGCACGCATGTGCGCATCTGCGAGTCAACCTTGATGCCGCGTTCGCAGAGCACGCCGAGAGTCTCCAGGCCGAAGCCTTTCAGATTGGCCTTGCGGCCAACGCTCATAAGGATTCTGTCCCCGCTGACGCGGAAGACATTGCCCTCAGTATCCTCATACACAACGGTATTGCCCTCGATGGCGGTGACTTTGCAGCCGAGTTTGAAATCGACTCCGCGCTTGGCGTAGATGCCCTGGAGCATTGTGCTGATTTCATCGTCAACCGGGCCGAGAATCTTCGGAAGCATCTCGACCACAGTCACTTTCGTGCCGAGGGAATTGAAGAAGCTGACGAACTCCATTCCTATCACGCCGCCACCGATGATAACGAGCTCGGAAGGGCGCTCGCGCAGGGCGAGAATCTCGCGGTTAGTCATAACGATATCGCCGGCTTCACGGACTCCAGGGATGGGAGGTACGACGGCTTCGGACCCTGTACAGATCAGCAGGTTACGGGCAACATAGTCAGTTTCGGCAGCGCATACGGTGATGTTCCCGTCAGAGTCTTTACCCTTGATGACGGCATCTGCGTTTACGACATTCACCTGAGCGTTTCTCATAGCGACTTTGATTCCGCCCACGAGTTTCTTCACAACTTTTTCCTTGCGGTCGAAAATCTTCCCGTAATCGAAGTCGGGATTCTCCACTATGACTCCGTATTTGTCTGAATGACAGGCATAATCATAGAGTTTTGCGCTGTAGAGAAGGGTCTTCGTTGGGATGCATCCTTCATTGAGGCACACTCCGCCGAGAGACTTTCTTTCGAAAAGAACCACTGAGAGTCCGGCCGCTCCGGCCCTTTCAGCTGCAACGTATCCGCCGGGACCGCCGCCGATAACCGCTAAATCGTACATATTAATGATTTTATATCTATTTCATTTTCAAAAGTACAAATTTAAAGTATTTAAGGAATTCAACAAAGAAAATGGGACAAATTGGCGTATCCAAACTTTAAACTGTTCTTTTCGGAAAGAATTTACTTAAAATTCGCAGATGATAGGAAAATTATATGTACCTTTATTGCTTGAGTCGGGCCTTCGCGGGCATTTCGACAGGCGGTCGATGATCGCGAAAATATGAATTAATTGATAACAAAAGATATATGAAGAGAATCATCGAATGCGTTCCGAACTTCAGCGAGGGACGCGACCAGGTAATCATCGGCAAGATAGCTTCCGCCATTACGAAAGGCGGGAAAGTCAAGATGCTCAACATCGACCCGGGCGAAGCCACGAACCGCACGGTCTATACCTTCGTGGGTGAACCTGAAGAGGTCTGCGAAGCAGCCTTCAGGGGCGCCGCAACGGCGCAGGAACTCATCGATATGAGACACCACCACGGAGCCCACCCGAGAAGCGGCGCATTGGACGTGCTCCCGCTGATTCCGGTGGCGGGAATCACCCTTCAGGAATGCGCGGAGCTGGCGAGAAAGCTCGCCGGGCGCATCTACAACGAGCTCGGAATCGCCTGCTACTGCTACGAGGCGTCGGCCTACAAGAGCGAGAGAAAGAATCTTGCGGTCTGCCGCGCCGGCGAGTACGAGGCTCTGCCGGAGAAAATCGCAGACCCGGCGCGCCGCCCTGATTTCGGACCGGCAGAATATAACGAGGTCATCGCCAAGTCAGGTGCGAGCAATGTCGGGGCCCGTAATTTCCTTATAGCCGTGAACTTCAACCTTAACACCACATCCACCCGCCGCGCGATGGCGATAGCCTTCGACGTGCGCGAGAAGGGCCGCAAGGCCCGCGAGGGAGGATCGCTCACAGGCAAGGTCCTCAAGGATGCGGACGGCAAGGACATCTGGATTCCGGGCACCCTGAAGGGCTGCAAGGCAATCGGCTGGTATATAGATGAATACGGCATCGCGCAGGTATCCATGAACATCACCGACATCGATGCCACACCTCTTCACAAGGCCTTCGAGGAGGTCAGCCGCGCGGCCGAAAAGAGAGGTCTGAGAGTAACCGGAACTGAAATCGTCGGGCTCGTGCCTAAGAAAGCCCTCATCGACGCCGGAAAATATTTCCTGGAGAAACAGCAGCGCTCGACCGGAATCGCAGAGAGCGAGATAATGAAAATCGCCGTTAAATCAATGGGGCTCGACGACCTCAAGCCGTTCGACCCGAAGGAGAAGGTCATCGAATTCCTGATGCAGGACGAGGCGGAAGTCGCCAAGAAAGAAAGACTTGTAAGGATGACGCTCAGGGGCTTCGCAGACGAGACCGCATCCGAATCTCCTGCCCCGGGCGGCGGATCCATCTCCGCGTATATGGGAGCATTGGGCGCAGCCCTCGGTACTATGGTGGCAAACCTCTCGGCTCACAAGAGGGGCTGGGACGCTCGCTGGAAGGAGTTCTCCGACTGGGCCGACAAGGGCCAGGAGGTTATGAACGAGCTGATTGCATTAGTTGATGAGGACACCGCGTCCTTCGACCGCATTATGGAAGTATTCAAGATGCCGAAGGGCACGCCGGAGGAGAAGGCCGCGCGCGCCGAGGCTCTCGAAGCCGCCACGCTCTACGCCAGCCAGGTGCCGCTTCGCACTATGAAGGCATCGCTCAAGGCGCTGCCGATAGCGAAGGCTATGGCGCAGCAGGGCAATCCTGCTTCAGCATCCGATGCCGGCGTGGGCGCTCTCGCAGCCACTGCGGCAGTGCGCGGAGCACAGCTCAATGTCCGCATCAACACCGCGAGCCTCACCGACAGAGCCAAGGCCGCTGAGCTGAACGCCGAGGCCGACGCCATCGCGGCGCAGGCTCTCACACTCGAAAAAGAAGTTCTTGAAATCGTAAACAGCCATATAAACAATGAGTAATACAGACGACCACCATCATCACAAGCTCAGCTGGCAGGAGGAAATCCTCGAGGGACTTCCTTCGTATCTCCCTGAGCCAAAGCCATATGACACCAGGATAAACCACGCTCCGAAGCGCAAGGACATCCTCACCGACGCCGAAAAGGCGCTCGCGCTGAAGAACGCCCTGAGATATTTCCCGAAGGACCTCCACGAGACTCTCGCCCCGGAATTCGCGCAGGAGCTGAAGGACTACGGCCGCATCTATATGTACCGCTATCGTCCTGACAATGAAATCCTTGCGAGACCTCTTGACGAATATCCAGCCAGGAGCCGCCAGGCGGCCGCGATTATGGCGATGATTCAGAACAATCTCGACCCGCGCGTCGCCCAGCATCCTCACGAGCTGATCATCTACGGCGGAAACGGCGCCATCTTCCAGAATTGGGCGCAGTACCGCCTGACGATGAAGTATCTCTCGGAAATGACTGACGAGCAGACGCTTTCGATGTACTCGGGCCTCCCGATGGGACTTTTTCCGAGCCACCGCGACGCTCCGAGAGTGGTCGTCACGAACGGCATGGTCATCCCGAATTATTCGAGCAAGGACGACTACGAAAGATACAATGCTCTCGGAGTATCACAATACGGCCAGATGACCGCCGGATCGTATATGTACATTGGCCCGCAGGGCATCGTGCACGGCACTACGATTACGGTGATGAACGCCGCGCGGCGCCAGCTGAAGGCCGCCGGACGCGAAGGCAGCCGCGAGAATATGAAGGGAATGCTCTTCGTCACCGCCGGACTGGGCGGAATGTCCGGCGCGCAGCCCAAGGCCGGCAACATCGCGGGCGTAGTGAGCGTGACCGCCGAAATCAACCCTCTTGCGGCCCGCAAGCGCTACGACCAGGGCTGGGTGGATGAGCTCCACGATGACCTCGACGAGCTCCTGCCGCGAATCCGCAAGGCCTGCAGCGGCCGCGAAGTAGTTTCGCTCGCCTACGTGGGCAACGTCGTGGACCTCTGGGAGAGACTCGCAGCCGAAGGCGTGAAGGTCGATATGGGATCTGACCAGACTTCGCTGCACAACCCTTGGGCGGGCGGCTACTACCCTGTCGGCTACAGCTTCGAGGAGTCCAAGCGCCTGATGTCCGAGGAGCCCGAGAAGTTCAAGGCGGCCGTCCAGGCATCGCTGCGCCGCCACGTCGCAGCGATCAATAAGCTCACTGCCAACGGAATGTATTTCTTCGACTACGGCAATGCCTTCCTTCTGGAAAGTTCACGCGCAGGGGCCGACGTGATGAGGGAGGACGGAAGATTCCGCTATCCTTCCTATGTGGAGGACATTATGGGTCCGCTTTATTTCGACTACGGATTCGGGCCTTTCAGATGGGTCTGCATGTCACAGAACCCGGAAGACCTCGCAAAGAGCGACGCATTGGCCGTCAAGGTCCTGCGCGAACTTTCGAAAGACGCTCCGGACGAAATCCGCGACCAGATGCAGGACAATATCCACTGGATCGAGGAGGCCGGAATGAACCATCTGGTGGTCGGCTCCCAGGCCCGCATCCTCTATGCGGACTGTATGGGCCGCACTCAGATAGCCCTCGCCTTCAACGAGGCCATCCGCAGCGGCGAAATCACCGCCCCGATAGTCCTGGGCCGCGACCATCACGACGTTTCCGGTACGGATTCCCCGTTCAGGGAGACCGCAAATATCTACGACGGATCGCGTTACACTGCAGATATGGCCATCCAGAACGTCATCGGCGACTCCTTCAGGGGCGCCACCTGGGTCTCCATCCATAACGGTGGCGGTGTAGGCTGGGGCGAAGTGATTAACGGCGGTTTCGGTATGGTCATAGACGGTTCGGAAGATTCCGCCCGCCATATCCGCGAGATGCTTTTCTGGGATGTGAACAACGGCATCGCCCGCCGCAGCTGGGCCCGCAACGAGGGCGCTCTGCATTCCATCCTGAGGGAAATGGGGCGCAGCCCGCAGCTCAGGGTCACAGTACCTGTAATTGCAGATGATGAATTGATACAAAAGGCTTTACACAAATGATACATTATATATCTTCGCAGCGTCTGACCCTGGACAGGGTCAAGGAAATAATTGACAGTCACGCTACTCTGGAGCTCTCGAAGGAGGCCGTGGAAGCTATACAGAAATGCCGTCATTATCTCGACACGAAGATGGAGGACATCGGAAGGCCGGTCTATGGAGTGACCACGGGTTTCGGTTCGCTCTGCAATGTGACCATCCCGGCCGACAAACTCTCTCAGCTTCAGCATAATCTGGTGATGTCACACGCCTGCGGTTCGGGAGAAACCGTACGTCCTGAAATCGTGAAGATAATGCTTCTTCTGAAAATCCAGAACCTCGCATACGGACACTCCGGAGCCCAGCTGATCACAGTACAGAGGCTTGTGGATATGTTCAACAATGACATACTCCCTGTCGTATATCAGCACGGCTCATTGGGCGCCTCCGGCGACCTCGCCCCATTGGCACATATGTGCCTGCCACTCATCGGTTTGGGGGAAGTATTGGCCGAAGGCCGAGTGAGACCGAGTGCAGAAGTATTCCGCGAAAGGGGCTGGGAGAGCATCACGCTGCAGTCGAAGGAGGGTCTCGCGCTGCTCAACGGCACGCAGTTTATGAGCGCGCACGCGGTCTGGGCGGTGCTCAAGAGCAAGCGCCTCTCGCGCTGGGCCGACCGCATCGGAGCTCTTTCGCTCGAGGCCTTCGACGGCCGCATCGAGCCTTTCTGGGAGCTCACGCACCGGCTGCGTCCGCACCGGGGACAGCTCGAAACGGGCGAAGTCTTCTGTAAACTACTGGAGGGCAGCGAGTTGATAAAAAGACCGAAGGCGCACGTACAGGATCCTTACTCTTTCCGCTGCATCCCGCAGGTGCACGGCGCGGTGAAGGACTGCATCCGCTATGTCGAGAGCGTGATTGAGACTGAAATCAACAGCACGACCGACAATCCGAACGTCTTCCCGGACGAGGATATGATAATTTCGGCGGGCAATTTCCACGGCGAGCCTGTCGCGATGCCGATGGATTTTCTCGCGATAGCTCTTTCTGAGCTCGCAAGTATTTCGGAAAGAAGGACTTACAAGCTCATTTCCGGACAGCGCGGCCTGCCGTCGTTCCTGGTTGCGGAGTCGGGCGTGAACAGCGGATTCATGATTCCGCAATACACCGCCGCGTCCATCGTGAGCCAGAACAAGGGTCTCTGCTGGCCGGCGTCATGCGATTCGATTCCTTCGTCGCAAGGTCAGGAGGACCACGTAAGTATGGGTTCGAACGCCGCCACGAAGCTCGTGAGAGTAGCGGACAATGTCGAGGAAGTGCTTGGCATAGAGCTGCTTAACGCGGCTCAGGCGATGGAGTTCCGCCGTCCGGCACATACGTCCCCGGCTCTGGAGAAGATTCTCGCGGACTACCGCAAGGCCGTACCGTTCGTCGATAACGACACCTACCTCCACCCGCTCATCGCGAAATCAGTCGAATTCCTTCACAATGAAGAGTATATTCGTTAATATCAAGCAGTTAGTCGGCATTCTGCCTGCCGGCGTGCACCGTCTCGAGGGGTCTGAGATGTCCTCCGTCGCGAGCATTTCCGACGCATATCTCACGGTCTGCGACGGAGTGATAAGCGGTTTCGGACCGATGTCCTCGCGGCCTGACGGCCAATCCTTCGACGAGGTCGTGGATGCCTCCGGTTGCCTTCTGATGCCGTCGTTCTGCGACTCGCACACCCACATCGTCTATGCCGGCTCGCGCGAGCAGGAGTTCATCGACAAAATTTCCGGGCTCAGTTATGAAGAAATCGCTGCCCGGGGCGGCGGAATCCTGAACTCCGCCGACCTGCTTCACGCCACCTCCGAAGACGAGCTGTATGAGCAGAGTATGGTGCGGGTTCGGGAGATGATGTGCAAGGGCAGCGGCGCGATTGAGATCAAGAGCGGCTACGGTCTGAGCGTGGAGGACGAGTTGAAGATGCTGCGCGTAATCCGGCGCATCCGCGAAAGCGTGCCGGCGGTCATCCGTTCGACCTTCCTCGGAGCGCACGCCGTGGGGCGCGCATATGCCGGCAGAAGAGAGGCTTACGTCGATCTCGTATGCTCGGAGATGCTTCCGCGCGTGGCGGCCGAGGGACTCGCCGACTTCGTCGATGTGTTCTGCGACGAGGGCTTCTTCACGCCTTCGGACATGGACAGAATTCTTTCTGCTGCAGACTTTTACGGCCTTGCGGCCAAGGTTCATACGGATGAAATCGCAGTCATCGGAGGCCTTCCGGTCGCCGTGAAGCACAATGCCCTTTCGGTCGATCATCTGGAGCATACTTCATCCGAGGGGATTTCAGCCCTTCGAGGCAGCAGGACGATGCCTGTAATGCTTCCGGGCTCGTCATTCTTTCTGGGGCTCCCTTACGGTCGCGCGCGCGACTTCGTCGGCGCCGGCCTCGGCGTGGCCCTCGCAAGCGACTACAATCCCGGATCCTCCCCCAGCGGAGATATGCGTTTCGTGATGGCCCAGGGCTGCATCAAGATGAGGCTCACCCCCGCCCAGGCGTTCAACGCCTGCACGATAAACGGAGCTTATGCGATGGGAGTCAGCGAGTTATGCGGCTCGATAACTGTCGGAAAGCTCGCTAATCTGATTCTTACGGAGCCCGTGAGCTCTTTGGCGTTCATACCTTATTGTTATAACACTCCATTCATCCGTGAACATTACATTCGCGGAGAGAAGGTAAACGGATGATTTGAGTTTTAAGACATAAAGATGCGGGCACTCCGTCCTGTGACCCCGCATCTGATTAATCTATAACAATTTAATCCGGGTCTGAAACATTTTATCAGGCCCGGATTCTTTGCAGGATTTCAGAATCTGGTTAAATTTGCAGGATTTATTAGTGGTATTACTGAGGAATGGAATTCCTTAAAAGAGTTGGTTTTCTTTTGATATGCGGCCTGGCCCTTCTGTCCTGCGAGATAGAGGGAAATACTGTCTATATCAACACCGATGAAGACGACAGAGACCGCGATATGGTATTCTTCGTCTCCAAAAAAGGTTCGCTCGGCGACCTCGGCTATGTCGATGCCCTCTTCCGCGGCGTAGTGAGAGGAGCCAACAGCTGCAACCTTATGCTCTCGCTTGTGGAATTCCCCGCCGACACCTCCGCAGCGCTCTCAACTCTCGAATATATGCTGAACTATATGCGGACTGAAAAGCCAGACCGCAGCGCCCTGGTAGTCATTGCGAACGAAAATTTCGAGCCTGTCCTGCACAGATACGAATCCATCCTGACCAAGGCTCAGAACGTGGACTTTCTCCTCTGCGAATCCGGTGACACCACCCTCCCGATATACACCCTGAGGATTCCCCAGTACGGAGTTTGCTATCAGGCCGGTATGCTCGCAAGCGAAGGTATGGCGGATGTGGACAGCATCCTGACAGTGAGCGCCAACCCCTCAGATGAAAACATCGCCGAAATGAGAAAGGGCTTTACGCAGGCCATAAAAGACTACAATTCAAATATTTACGTAGAGAATACCTTCATATCCGACACTACCGGTGGCTATGACCGGTCCAGCTATGCCTATCAGCAGTCCTACGATATAGACAAGCATTTCGATCTGGTGGTTCCGCTCTGCGGAGGTACAGCCCAGGGGTTCTACAGATACAACAGGGAAAACCCCGACAGTTTCTACACCATCGGAGTCGATACCGATATGCAGATCTACTCGACAAAAGTTCCTTTCTCCGTCGTCAAGAACCTCGAAGACGTTCTGGACAACTGGATTTTCAACTGGTGGAGAGCTGAAGGAGACCTGCAGAGGCATCAGGCTCCCGGGATTTCCTCTGGAGCGACTGGGATAGTCATCGCGGATTCCTACAAGTCAGCCCTGGACGGAGTCGCGGAGAAATATTGCGAATTGGCTGTAAAAAAGGAGCAGGAGTATGAAAATCAGTAAATTGCTTCTAATTCTGACAGTGTTCGCAGCCGGCATTTTCGCATCCTGCCGCCACGAAAGCGACACTATAATTTACTGCACAACAGCCAAGACCACCGATTACAAGATTGCCGTGGTCCTTCCGCTCTTCGAGTTCGGAGAATACAATGCCCGCTTCGAGAGCATCATCGGCTATGCGACGACCAATATGCGCAACGCCCAGAAATACGTTTACGAATTGGGAGACTCCCTTGTCGTGGATCTCAAAGTCGAGTGGTATGACGAGGACAGCGTCCCGATGGATTCTCTCGCTCAGGCACTTGCAGTCCGCGAGGACCTGCTGCTCGTGGTGGGTCCGCTGAGAAACGGGAACGTGGACATAATGGCAAGCGCATTCGAGCCGTACGGCAAGACTCTGATCGTTCCGAGCGGAACCAGCGAGAGCATCATCCGCCGTTATGCCGTGACCAAGTCTGGAGACAGAGCCGAGAAGCCGTTCCTCTGGTCGCTCTGCGAAACCGACGTAAGCCAGAGCAAAGCCCTGCTCGCAAAGGCCTGGGAGTCAGGCGCAAGCAGTGTGGCCCTGCTCACCCCGGACGACGAATACGGCCAGACCTTCTTCGAATGGGTACCGTTCTTCGCCACCGAGATGGGCATAGAGCTCACGACCGCGAACATACTCCAATATACCGACGACCTTGCGGTCAATGCTGAAAAGGCCCTGTCCTCAGGTGTGGACTGCGTCATCTGCGCAGTCAATTCCGCAAAGGACGCCCAGATCGTGCTCGAGACGAAGGCCGCCCTTGGAGACAAGGCTCCCAGGATTCTCTTCACCAACGGAGCCCTTTCCGAATACCTTCTGCAGCTCGGGGAACTCGCTGAAGGAGCCGAGGGAATCGCCCCTTACGCCGACCCTTCCACAGGCTTCCAGGTTGCTTACGAAGAGAGATTCGGTCAGTCGCCTGGCGGGGCCGAAGCCCAGGTGTATGACGCCCTGCTGCTCTCGGGCATCACCGCTTTCATAAAGAACCATTATGATGCATCGATGGATACAAATGAGATTATCCGTATGATAACCTCACTCGGAGATGATCAGTTCCCTATCTGGGATGAGCTTGGTCTGAGATCACTGATGGCTTTAATGAAGGAAGGCCTGCCGTATGTGAAGCTGGTAGGCGCGAGCGGACCGCTGCGTTTCGACAGCGAAGCCTGCACGAGCCTCGTTCAGAGCACCTATGCGCATTGGATGGTTTACAACGGGCAGATTCTCACCCTGGACTATATGAGCGATGACGGAAGCAACCGCACCGCATCCACCCTCGCCGCCTGGAACTGGAAGGCCAAGATGATGGAAGACATTGAGGATCAGGACAGTCCGGCACAATACGGGCCGCACGGAAACAGTTACGCCCTTCTGATTCAGGGCTCGAGCGGCTGGGCGAACTACCGCCATCAGGCCGATGTGCTGAACGTATATCAGATGCTGCGCAGAAACGGCTGGGATGACGACCATATCATCCTTGCCATCTCGGATGAAATCGCCGGCAACGAAAAGAACAAATTTCCGGGAAGAGTCAGCACATACACATACGGAGACAACCTGTATGAGAATGCCGTCATCGACTACAGCATCGACAGTCTCTCGGTAAATGATATTCAGGACATTATGCTGGGAAAGAGCAGTGACCACCTCCCGACGGTGCTCAGCACTGACGACGAGACAAACGTTCTGATGTTCTGGAGCGGACACGGATGTCTGGCCGCCACCCACAAGGTCAACGGATTCACCTGGGGCGGCAAGCCGGGCGTGTTTTCCGAAAGCGATTTCCGCAGCACGCTCGAACAGATGCACTCGCAGCGGCGATACCGCAAGATGCTGCTGCTTCTGGAGCCATGCTATTCCAGAAATATGGCCCGGCAGGCCGATGGGATACCGGGAATTCTCGCCATTGCAAGCGCGAACGGCAACGAGTCCTCCTTCGCGGATTTCCATTCGTTCGAGCTCAGCGTCTGGATGAGCGACCGCTTCTCGAACAATCTCGTGACCACGCTCTCCGAAAAGCCCGACCAGACCTACAGGGAGCTCTACGAGTACCTTTACACCCATACCCTCGGTTCGCACGTCTATGTGGAAAATTCCTACTGGTTCGGGAATCTGTGCAAGACTACGCTCGGGGAATTCACAATGGCAAAAAACTGATTATTAATATTATAACTTTTATTATTGGTTAGAAAACTTATTTAAGATGAAAAAATTCAACTACCTGATTCTGATCCTGTCCGCTGTGGCGGGTATGGTCACATTCAACTCCTGCAACAAGGAAAAGGGTGAAGACGATCCTTTTGCAGACAATGACGTTTACTTCGAAATCGATCCGACCGGAACCATCCAGTGCAGAGCCGATGATCCTGATCTGCTGGACGAAGTTTTTGGAGAGGAAGGTTCCAACGCCGATGAGGAAATGGCGGCGCTCCGCAAAAAGTACCTTGAGCAAGTCAATGAAAGAGCGGCAGAGCTCACTGAAAAGTATAAAGATGAAGTCGAAAAGCTCGACGGTGCCAACGCCTGTGTTCCGGGCTACACCAGCTACAAATTCTACTACAAGTCCAAGGACCTGTACGGCAACAGCGTAACGCTCTCAGGAAGAGTCGCCTGGGGAACTTACTGGCTTCTGAAGTGGAGAAACGCAGACCCTGACAACATCTATCTCCTTGAGCATTATACGATTACCGACAATTCCGAGTGTCCTTCCGAGAACGGCAAGACCGATATGGCTCTTGTGACAGGTGACAACCTTCTCATTATGCCTGACTATATCGGTTACGGACTCACGAAGGAAAGACTCCATCCTTATCTGAACCACGAGATTGCAGTCCAGAATTCAATGGATGCCCTTGAGGCTGCCATAGCCGTATGGAAGAAGTACGGAAGCGGCGAGATGGAGGATGACTGGAGATTCTATGTCATCGGCGCTTCCCAGGGCGCAAGCAACGCTCTGGCAGTGCACAAGTATCTCGACACTCACGAGGATATCGCAAACAAGTGGCGCTTCGACTATTCGTACTGCTGCTGCGGCGCATACGATCCTGAGCTCACGATGAATACTTACTACGAGTGGGGAAAGACCGCATATGTGGGAGCCATTCCTATGACTATCAAGAGTATGCTGGCAAGCTATCCTGACATTATGAAGGGTTTCAAGGAAGAGGATTTCTACAGCGAGAAGTATCTGAAGGTCAAGGACCAGATCGATGAGGCGCTGGACAAGAAGAAGACCAACACCACCGACCTCAACCATCTGATCAAGAGACTCCTTTGCGGAAGCGAGGACAAGACTCCTACCCTTGAGGATATGCTGAGCAAGGCCGCGCTCGACACGAATTCCGATCTGTGCAAGGCTTTCTTCAAGTGTCTGAAGAAGAACGAGCTGATTACCGGCTGGACTCCGAAGCACGAGATTCATCTCTATGCTACCGAAGATGACGAAATCGTGCCTTACGCCAACACTCTGGCAGTAGAAAAAGCCTTCGGCAACAAGGTGAAGAAGAACCTCTGCTCCACCGGTCACGTATTGACCTGCGAGCGCTACTACAGCTCCCTCGCCACAGGTTTGTGGTGATAAGAAATATCCTTAATACAAGATTGGCCGCCCCGAAAGAGGCGGCCAATTTTATATTGGGATTGGACGCGGAAGCGGCCGTGAATTAATTCAACTCGATTGCGTAAGGCACTCGGGCGAGGACGTAGTTGCCGCTGCGGCAGTCGCGGAGGAAGGTCTGCATCGCGCTTGCGACGCCCTCGAATGCAGTGCCCTCGAATGCGTCAGTGTCGGTGGAGCCGGCGCCGAACATTTCGAGCAGAGACTCGATCTGAGAGATTGGTCGAGGATATTCCTCGACCCTCCAGCCGTCAAGACTGCCTGATGCTGAATCGGATGCGAGAGCGACGGTGTAATGGATGGCATCCTCAAGCGTGCCGATTTCATCCACGAGGCCGATTTCAAGGGCCTCGGCGCCGGTCCACACGCGGCCCTGGGCTATGGAATCGACATAGTCCGGATCGAGCTTGCGGCCCTGGGAGACATTGGACACGAACGCGGTGTAGATGTCATCGACGAGGGTCTGCTGGGTCTCGAGCTCCTTGGCGTCGAACGGACGCATAAGAGTGTACATATCAGCGTGTTCGTGCGACTTGACGGTGGTGATGTTCACGTGCGCCAGGTTCTTTGCGGTCTTGCTGAATTCAGGAATCATACTGAATACTCCGATGGACCCGGTAAGGGTTCCGGCATCTGAGAAGATATGCTCGCAATTGGCTGAAATCCAATAGCCTCCGGAGGCAGCGTAGCCGCCGTAGGATGCGACGAGAGGCTTCTCGGCCTTGAGCAGGTCAAGCTCGTTCTTGATCTTGTCGGCAGCGATTACGCTTCCGCCCGGGCTGTTCACGCGGAGAACTACGGCCTTGATGCTGTCATCCTTGCGGACTTTGGAAATGATACTGGCGAAACGGTCGCCGGCAACCTGCGCCTTGTCGGTGCCGCCTACAATTTCACCGTCCGCATAGATGACGGCAATCTTGTTTCTGGACTTGTAGTCAGGGAGAACCTTGGCTGCGGCATAGTCTGATAGGCTGATGAACTGCAGGTCCTTATAGTCCTCCACTACAGCGAGGTCGGAGAGTTTGCTTTTGAGTTCGTCAGTGGTGAGGAGTTCATCCACGAAACCGAGTTCGAGGAAGTTCTGCGGGAGATTGAGTTTCAGATCGTTGAGTGCTTCGTCAAGCTGCTCGGCGCTGATTTCGCGGCTGCCGGTGATGCCGTCGGAAATATTCTTCCAGATGGCATCGACCATAGCCTGGTTCTGCTCGAGGTTTTCCTGGCTGGATTCGCTGCGGATGTACATCTCGCCGGCTGACTTGTATTTGCCGTGGCGGATGAGCTGCACGTTCACGCCGAGGCGGTCAAGGATGTCCTTGAGGAAGATGAGCTGGGTGCCGACGCCCAGGACGGTAGGGTTGCCGCCGGGGTTCGATGTCATATAGATCTTGTCGGCTACGGAAGACAGATAATAGCTTCCGGTGGTCGGGTTTTCAATGTATGAGATGACCGGTTTGCCGCTCTGGCGGAATTTGTCGAGGGATTTTCTGATTTCCTCCACGGTGGCGTAACTGCCTGAAAGTCCGTCGGATTTGAGGTAGATGTATTGTACGGAAGGGTCGGCAGCCGCGGCGTTGATGGCCTGGACTGCCTGCCAGATGCCGATGGACTGGGTGGTGTTGCCCTGGATCATCGCCATAGGGTCAGCGGGACTTGCCTGCTCGCTTATGGTGAGCTGGGACATATCCATCATAAGTACCCCGGATTTAGGGAGCTGGGGCTGTGAGCTGCCGGACAGCGAAAGGGCCGTCACCATGCTTGAAAACAGGAAGAAGATAATGAATCCTGTAATGAACAGGCCGCAGACCACGGCCAGAAGCATCTTGAAAAATTCTTTCATATATATCAGTAATTGTTATTTCTATAATGTTTGTCCTCGCAGGCAGCAGGTTCTGCATGCCTTTTCCACCAAGCTCAGCAATCTCATCTCTCTATCTTCTTCCCTCGCAGGCAGCCGCAGGCAGCCGCTTTTGCATGCCTTTCCCGCCAAGCTCAGCAATCTCATCTCTATCTTCTTCCCTCGCAAGCAGCCGCAGACAGCAGCTTTTGCATGCCTTTTCCACCAAACTCAGCAATCTCATCTCTATCTTCTTTCCTCGCAGGCAGCCGCAGGCAGCAGCTTTTACATGCCTTTTCCACCAAGCTCAGCAATCTCATCTCTATCTTCTTCCCTCGCAGGTAGCCGCAGGCAGCAGCTTTTACATGCCTTTTCCACCTGACTGCCACTGCAGCCATCTGCTTCGCACCTCCTCGCCGGCAACCTCTGCACGTCCTCTGTTCCATACATCTTCGCCGGAGGACCTGACTAAAAGCCCTCAAAGTTAACAATATTCCCTCTCGATTCCAAACCGCCGCCCGCCTGCACTTCATTTCGCCCCGTTCATACTATACTACTATCCACTATCTTTCCTCTTTCCTCTTTCCTCTTTCCTCTTTCCTCTTTCCTCTTTCCTCTTTCCTCTTTCCTCTTTCCTCTTTCCTCTTTCCTCTTCACTCTTCACTCTTCACTCTTCACTCTTCACTCTTCACTCTTCACTCTTCCATCTCCCCTCTCACTTCTCACCCTCTCTCGCCTCCTCTCGTCACCTCACCTCTCCTTTTTTCTTCAGCACACACCTCCCCGAATCCGAAAGGGAGCATTTTCCGCCATTTCTGCTCCCTTCCGGACCGCCCGAGAGAGCTAGAAGGTCCTGGAAGGTCGATGCCAAATCCGAAAGGGAGCGGATTCCGCCATTTCTGCTCCCTTCCGGACGACCCGAGTGAGCTGGAAGGCCATGAAAGGCCGATGAAAAATCCGAAAGGGAGCGGATTCCGCATTTTCTGCTCCCTTCCGGACAGGGCGGGCACGCTGGGGAATGGGTTGAGATAGCCGCGGAGACTTCGGAAGGGCCACGACCGCATTGGACGCGAAGCGGCCGAAGAAGTTTATTGCGGTCGTGGGCTTTCCGAAGCGCAGCGGACACCCTGAAAGCCCGATACTAAATCCGAAAGGGAGCGGATTCCGCCATTTCTGCTCCCTTCCGGACGACCCGAGTGAGCTGGAAGGCCATGAAAGGCCGATGAAAAATCCGAAAGGGAGCGGATTCCGCATTTTCTGCTCCCTTCCGGACAGGGCGGGCACGCTGGGGAATGGGTTGAGATAGCCGCGGAGACTTCGGAAGGGCCACGACCGCATTGGACGCGAAGCGGCCGAAGAAGTTTATTGCGGTCGTGGGCTTTCCGAAGCGCAGCGGACACCCTGAAAGCCCGATACTAAATCCGAAAGGGAGCGGATTCCGCCATTTCTGCTCCCTTCCGGACGACCCGAGT
>CAVFAZ010000067.1:0-12160 GCA_963620825.1 Kurthia senegalensis | reverse complement strand
GCACGAAGGTAGCCAAGGAAGCCCTCGAGACGAACCGTTCAGTCTATGACATAGTTCTGGAGAAAGGCCTCCTAAGCAAGGAAGACCTCGACAAGGCCCTCGATCCTAAGAACATGATCAGGTAATATCCCCTCTGACATACATCAGCCCAGACAGCCTACTCCCCGTTCACGTACTGAGCGGCGGCGCAGAGCTTTTCGTAGAAATCCTCACCGAAGCGGCGGATCAGGGGCTCTTTAAGGAATTGATATACACGGATTTTCTCTTCGCGGCCCTTCGTGAAGGCGTCCGCGCAGATATCCCAGCGGTGCAGGTTCAGAGCCAGAGTCCCGTTGCTTAACTTCGTGATGCGGATAGGGTAGAGCTGACAGGAAATGGGCTTGCGGAAATCGCACTTCCCCTGGAACCAGCACCTCTCCATCGAACACAGACAATTCCCTTCCGCATCCGTATGGATATAGGCACATTCCTGAGTCCCCGGAACGAGCGGTGTAACGATATCCCCCTCGAAATCAATCTCGAAAAAGCCCTTGCTCTGTGCCGCCTCGCGTCCGGCTGAACTCATCAGCGGCGAATACACCGGATAACACCTCTCTACATCCTCTATCTCATCCTCCTCCAGCGGCGCCCCGCAATCTCCTATGATACAGCACTTTCCCTTGCACTTTTCATAATCGCAGCAGAAATATTCCGAAATCACGTCCTCCGAAACCAGACAGCCGTCTATCTCCACGATCACCCCGTGCTCTCTTCCTGACCCCATAAATAGTTAATAGATAATATATTCCACTCTCCCTCCGGCGGAAATGGCCGAAAGAACCTGCTTCACGGACGAAGCATTGACACTGTTCAATTTATCCTGATACTTGCTTGCGATATCCTTTCCGAGCGAATAGCGCAGCACCGCAGCCTCCACGATCCCCTCGCGCGAAGCCCTCTCCCGGCTTACCTTGTCGCCCAGCCAAGCCTTGTAGAACTTCATCTCGGCATCGCTGATCTGAGTGGAGCCTATATCCGCAAGCAGAGACCGTATCTCGCTGATGGCCACCAGCGGATCCTCCGAAATAACCCCCTCCGGGAGTCCGGTTTCCGGCACTTTGCGAAGCGCGAGGTGAACCACCATCCGCTCCGTCGGGAACAGTTCATAATGTCCTGTCACCGAAATCGCCATACCAAGTTCCGGCAGCTCCGATACAATTCTGTCTTCCAATATCTTAAGTGCGATCCTGAAGCTGTAGTCCTTTTCCTGGCTGAAAGGCGATGCGGCTGTGACGGCGATATTGACGCTCTCCCGTCCGTCTCCGACTTTCATCATCGGCGCCCAGTCGGTAAAGGTCACGGTCGATGTCGGCAGAGTAAGGCTTATCTGAGGCCGGACAGAGCGTCTGCCTGACGTCTCGAACCCGCCCAGATATCTCAGGAGCTGCTTTTTCAGCTCGAACTCATCCAGATTACCCACCAGAATGAGCACTCCGTCCGAGCAATTCTTGAAGCGTGCGTTGTAGTAATCGTCCGCGCGCTGAAGCAGGTCGTCGCCCAATGCGTCCGGATTCCTCGTCGCTGAATACTTGTAATCCGGAATCAGGAGGCTGTCCAGAAGGACATCCAATGCCTCCCTCTCCCTGCGTTCCCAGCGCAGCCCCGCGGCTGCGTCGCCCTTGAAAAGGGCGAAGGCCTTCCGGTCAGTCTTGCGGTCGGAAGAGACGGAAACCAAAGATTTGAGCACCAGCTGCAAACGGCCTGACGGAGCCTCGCCGGAAAGACGCAGATCGGACTCCGTGACCTGACAGGACATCGACACGTGATTCGCTTCCAGCATTGCACGGAACGTGCTGCCTTCCATTCCCGAGATGTTGTACAGGGAGAACAGATCCTGCACGAAACCGGCTTCGCCCTGGCGGAGATTTCTGACTTCGCTGTAACCTCCGTTGAGCTGCAGGCAGTAGCGGAAACCGCGTTCGGAGCCGCTCTGACGGAAGATTACCTTCATTCCGTTGGAGAATGTCCACATCTGTCCGCCCGTAACCGGTTCAGCCGTGCTGGCCTTCAGCTTCACCTTCATCGATGTTCCGGACAGCTTCGTGCTGTCGGCTGCGAAGTTGTGGAATGAAGTTTTTCCCGGATCCTTCAGCCAGGCGGAGGAGAAAATGTCCCCGAGACTCCCGGCCGACGGAGCGCCGGACGGAGCCGCAAGAGAGAATTCCAGATTGGCCGAAGGCCCGAAAAGCGCGGAAACGAAAGAATTGAAGAACGGGACTTCCCGCTCGGCGCTTATCTTCCTGGTGCGCAGGTAATTGTCTTCATCGGAGCGGGATGCCAGCGAGGAGGAGTAGAGGAATGCGGAGATGCATCTCTGCTCGTCGCTGACCGGCTCGATGGTGAACAATTCGCGGGCGATGGCGTATTCGGAAACGCCCGCGCCCTTCTGGTCGAGATCGGCGAAGACCGTCGAGCAGGCTTCCACGGCTTCCTTAAGCTGCGAAGGCAGGGTCCTGACGGTCAATGTGTATTTTTCGCAAAGCGGAGAGTCGGCGCTGCTGCGATAGTCCCAGCTGAGCCCGCCGAGCGCTATGCCGCGAAGACGGAAAAGCGACTTGAGACGATGTTCGATTATGAATCCCAGCTCGGACGCGAACAGCTTGGTGACCGCCGGCTGTACCGTTGGCATTACGTCCTGCGGAGTCCTCGGGGATGAGTAGCTTATGCTGAAACCGGCTTCGCCGCCGTCCGTGACTCTGCTCTTCAGAACCTTCTCTCCGGTAGGTCTCCACTCCGGGCCGCTTCTTTCCGGAGACTTCCCGCGCGGGGTGACCATCATCGAGAACGCGTTCATTCTCTCCTGAATCTGACCGGCATTCACATCGCCGCAGATGACCACGGCCTGCTCATACGGATAGCGGCTGCTCAGGCCGAAAAGCATAAGAAGGGTGGTGTCGGTCACTGCTCTGTCGTCGGTATGTACTCCGGTCAGGCGGAAAATGGTGCAACTGTCTGAAAACGAAACCATCCCGTCTTCATTGTACCCGATCCCGCGCCGCGAGAGAAACTCGTAAGGCTTGTCTTTCTGGAAGTTCGGGAGGTTGGAGAGCAGCTCCCGCGAAAGGCTCTTCTCCACCGGTCCTTTCTGGACCAGCGCAAAATCGGCATAACCCTTGCATACAGGGTTCGTGACTACATAATATGAGATGCCGTTCGGCAGCGTTCCTGTGACAGTGTCAGAAGACTTGGGAAGTGACACAAGTTTCTGTGCTCCGGCGGAAAGACCGAAAAGAAGAAGGAGGGCAGCGGCGGCTGCGGCTATTTTTCCGTACATTCTCATATAACCGACATACAAGTATTTATGCCGAAGGCGCAAATACTATGCGCAAAAGTAAAATATTTTTGCTACATTTGTCGCCATTGCACCCGAAAAAAGAATAAAAACCAAATATTAGCGTTATGAAGAAAATCATTATTGTTTTAGCTTCTCTGGTCCTTTTCGCCGGCGTAGCATCGGCTCAGGACATGGCTCAGGCCACCGAAACTTACAACAGCGGTGCAGCTGCACTCTCAGACGGTGACAAGGCCAAAGCTCTCGAATTCTTCCTTCAGGCCCTCAAAGAGGGAGAGGCTTGCGGCGAGGAAGGAGCCGAGCTCGTAGGAAATTGCAAGAATGTCATCCCTACCATCAAACTTTCCATAGCAAAGGATTATATCAAGGATTCTCAGTTTGACTCCGCTCTCACAGCTCTTGCAGATGCCATCGCAGCCGGAAAGGAATACGGATCCGACGAGGTTATCGCTGAGGCTGAGGAACTTATCCCTCAGGTAAAGATGCAGAAGGCTACCGACCTCTATCAGGCCAAGAGCTTCGCCGAGGCCGCAGCCGCATATAAGGAAGTCCTCGATGCAGACCCTACCAACGGTCAGGCCGCCCTCCGTATGGGTATGGCCCTGAACCAGGCAGGTGACAAGGCAGGCGCCATCGCCGCTTTCGAGACCGCAGCCGCAAACGGCCAGGAGGAAACTGCCAAAAAGCAGATCTGCAACATTTACCTCAAGCAGGGCGCTTCCCTTCTGAAGGCCAAGAAATATGCCGAGGCTGCCGAGAACGCTGTCAAGGCTACAGAGTATGGCGACAATGCCCAGGCTTATCTCGTAGCAGGTCAGGCTTACCAGAATCTCAAGAAGAATTCCGAGGCTATCAGTTGGTTCAAGAAATATCTCGAGGCTTCTCCAAGCGCAAAGAATGCCAGCGCCATCACTTTCACCGTGGCTGCACTCTACCAGCAGAACGGCGACAAGGCCAACGCTCTCGAGTACTTCAACAAGGTCGCTTCCGACCCTCAGTTCGGCGCTCAGGCCAAGCAGCAGATCGAGGCTCTGAAGAAATAAGTAATTCACACATAGACTCTTAAGAATCTATGCGATATCTGGAACTTCTTGCTCCGGCAAGAAATGCTGAAATCGGCATCGCGGCAGTGGACTGCGGTGCCGATGCGGTATATATCGCCGCCGGCGAGTTCGGAGCCAGAAAAGATGCCGGGAACAGCATTGAGGATGTCGCGCGTCTGTGTGAATATGCGCACCGCTTCGGCGTCAGGGTGTTCCTGACGGTGAATACCATACTCTACGACGCGGAGCTGGAACGTGCTCACGCCCTGATGCTTCAGGCACAGGAGGCGGGAGTCGATGCGTTCATCGTTCAGGACACGGCAGTTATGACCTGGAGCGACATAAAAGTGCCCCTGCACGCATCCACGCAGTGTTCCATCCGCACCCCGGAGGACGCCCGGTTCTATGAGAGCCTCGGCTGCTCCCGCCTTGTGCTGGAGCGCGAACTCTCGCTGGAGCAGGTGCGCAGGATTCGCGAAGCAGTGGACTGCGAACTGGAGTTTTTCGTGCACGGCGCGCTGTGCGTCTGCTACAGCGGCCAATGCTACCTTTCCGAGAATATCGACCGCCGCAGTGCGAACCGGGGAGCCTGCATCCAGGCCTGCCGCTCGCTTTATGACCTTGTGGATGCCTCGGGCCGCGTATTGGTGCGCGACAGGGCCCTGCTCTCCCTGAAGGACTACAGACTGCTGGAACGTCTGGAAGACCTCGCTGAGGCCGGCGTGGAATCATTCAAGATCGAGGGGCGCCTTAAGAACGCTTCCTATGTGAAAAACGTGGTCAGGGAGTATTCCCTGGCGCTCGATGATCTCGTCTCCAGATTTCCCGACAAGTACGCGCGGTCCTCTTTCGGCCGCGTGAGCGGGGGATTCTTTCCGGACAGCCTCAAGACCTTCAACCGCGGCTACACGTCCCTGTACATAGACGCCCAGCGCGGCAAATGGTCTTCGACGGACTCGGCCAAATCTATGGGAGAGCCTGTGGGTCAGGTGGTTGCAGTCAGAAGAAAAGGTCCTGAAATGGAGCTGCAGCTCCGTCTCAAACCTTCGGTAACGCTCCAGAACGGCGACGGCCTGTGCTTCGCCGCGAACGGCAGAGTGATAGGCTTCCGCGCCGACGTATGTGACGGGACTCGCGTCCAATGCAAGGCTGTCGAGGGCCTCTGCGCAGGTACCGCTCTCTGGCGCAATCTGAACGCGGCGTTCGAGCGTGAAGTCGAGAAGAATATGTGCAGGCGCGAGATCCCTGTTTCGCTCACCGTGGAAATCAGCGGTGAATTCGAGTTCGACGTCCGCGCGCGCAGCGAGGACGGGCGCGAAGTCTGGAGCCCGTTCAAACTCGATGTCGATAAGGCGGAGAATCGCGAGAGGCAGATGGCCCTGATCGAGGGGCAGCTCGGCAAGCGCAGTTCGATATACAGTTTCCGCGTGGAGGAGGTCAAGGTCACGACCCGTGGCGGGTACCTTCCGCTGCTGAGCGCCGCGACGCTCAATTCCATCCGCCGCCTCGTCGCGGAAGACCTTGATTACAAGCCTTGTACTATGCGGCCTCTCGGCCAATGCGAACCTCACCCAGGGGTCCCTGCTCCGAAAAGGGATTACACCGCCAATGTGGCGAATTCTGCAGCCCGTCAGGTTTACGCCTCGCACGGGGTGGAGGATGCCGCTCCGGCCTATGAGCTTTCACACCCCGCCGGAGTGGCTCTTATGCGTACCCGCTACTGCATCAGATACGAATTGGGGCTCTGCCCCGTACATCAGGGCGCCAAGGACAGCGGGAAACTTTTTCTTGTGAACAACGGTCGCCGTTTCGCTCTGGGCTTCGACTGCAGGGCGTGCGAGATGACGGTTTCGGAAGCTGAAGATTTATGAAAATAGGGGATATAGATTTAGGGGACAGGCCGGTGCTTCTGGCGCCGATGGAGGATGTGACCGACGCTTCTTTCCGCATTCTGTGCAGGGAGCAGGGCGCCGCTATGGTCTATACCGAATTCGTGCCTTCAGACGGCCTGGTCCGTGACGCGGCCAAGGCCATAGCCAAGATGCGCACCATTCCCCAGGAGGCTCCCGTGGGAATCCAGGTCTATGGGAATATCCCTGAATCTATGGTTGAGGCCGCCCGTATGGCCGAAAATGCGGCTGAGATAGCCGGGGGCTACGGCTGCGACCTGGTGGATATAAATTTCGGCTGTCCGGTCAGCAAGATAGCCGGCCGTGGGGCGGGAAGCGGTATGATGCGCGAGCCGGACAAGATGGTGATGATTACGAAGATGATCGTCGATGCTGTCCGCAAGCCTGTCACCGTGAAGACCCGCCTGGGCTGGGACGAGAACAGCAAGATCATCGTGGAACTTGCTGAAAGACTTCAGGATACGGGAATCAAGGCTCTGACGGTACACGGCAGGACACGCTGTCAGATGTACAAGGGAGAAGCGGATTGGACGCTTATAGCGGCCGTGAAGAACAATCCCCGGATGCATATTCCGATTATCGGGAACGGAGACGTTTCCTCTCCTGAGCGGGCCAGGGAGTGCTTCGAGCGCTATGGTGTCGATGGCATTATGGTGGGTCGGGCTTCCTTCGGGCACCCGTGGATTTTCCGGGAGATCAGGCACTATCTGGACACGGGCGAGCTGCTTCCGCCGCTTTCGGTGGGGGAGAGAGTCTCTCTCGCAAAGCGCCATCTCGCACTTTCGATAGAGCTGAAGGGGGAGAGCAGGGGGGTATTTGAGATGCGCCGCCACCTGTCCTGCTATTTCAAGGGCCTGCCGGACTTCAAGGAAACCCGCATCCGTCTGGTCACGACCACGGATGTGGACGAACTGTATCGTACCCTGGACTATATCGCCGAACGCTGGTCGGACACGCAGCTCGCCGATCCGGTGGGAGTTTACGGCCTTTAACCCGAAGCTCCTGTGGAGCGCCAGCGACTCAAGGGGCCCGGGGAGTTAGATACTCGATATAAGGGCGGAACTGAACAATGCGCCTTCCTTTTCGGAAGAGAATTCCGCCCGGATCGGGACGTAGAAGAGGCGTTCTTTCAGACGGTCTGAAACGTAACGGCAGTCCAGCAGCCGCTGAGCGTCCTTTTCGGTTGTGGCGAGGGCTGCGGTAGGGAATTCGCGCACGATCGCCTCTATGCCGCGGATATCAGAACGGGTGAAGCGGTGATGGTCGGAGAATGACAGGCTGCGAACTATCTTATAGCTGTCACTCAGGAACATACGCAGAGGAGTGTCATCCGCGATGCCGGAGAAGAGAATGAGCTTCTTGGAGTAGATAAAGCGCGGATTGCCGGACTCATATACCTCCTTTGGGGTCTGATAGGCTGTTTCCGTGAAGAATACCTTTATTTTCTTGCCTTTCCCGGTGAGCGCCTCGCAGGTCTGGGGATTGTAATCCTTGAGACCGAGTTCCCTTACGGAAGCCGCCCTGTCGCTGTCATCAATGTATTTGGGGCATTTTGTGACGATCACGATGTCGGCCGCATTGATTCTGGAAGGAAGGTCACGCAGCCGCCCCATAGGCATCAGCGAGTCCTTGGTCAGAGGATGACTGTACGGACTCAGGACGATATTGAGCGAAGCTCGAAGGGCTCTGTACTGGAATGCGTCGTCGAGTACGACAAGGTCTGCCGCGGGCATCTCCCGGTTCCTGCATCTGCGCCCCTTGCGCGAAGTCTGAAGGCTCTCCGGGTCGGTGAGGAAGGCGCAGCCCTCCAGTCTGTTCTTGTCCACGGCCACCGTGACTGCCGGGAAGTTCTTCTTTATCTGTACAGGCTCGTCACCGTAGAGTCTGGCGCTGCCGTCGAGACTCACCTGCTGGAATCCTTTGCTGCGGCGCTTGTAGCCGCGCGAGAGCACGGCGATGTTCTTGCCTCCCCACTCGTCGCTTTCGAGCAGGGTCCTCAGAATCATCTCTGTATGAGGCGTTTTTCCTGTACCTCCCACAGCGATGTTGCCTACGCAGACCGTAGGGACAGAGGCCTCTCTGGACTTGTAAATGAATCCGTGGTCATAGCAGAAGTGGCGGAGCCTGAGAGTCAGACTGTAAGGAAAAAGGAGTAATCTGTCTATCATAATTTTGTATAACTAGCTGATAAACAGCAATTCGCGGTATTTCGGAAGAGGCCACAGGCGATTATCGACCACTTCCTCCAGACTGTCGATAGGCTTGCGAAGAGCGTAAAGACTCTCGGCCACTTCGTGGTAGGCCATAGCCTTGTCGTATTCGCTCGTCATCGCATTGGCCCGGGCCCGGGCCGCCGTCATCGCTTTCACCCTCTCGTGGATTTCCTCGATGCAGGAATTTATCGTGCGGACCATTTCAAGCTCGGTGGTGCAGCCGTCGAGGTTTCCGAAGACGGACTTGTTGTCAGCAAGCTCCTTGAGCAGCTTCGCCTTGTACTCGAGAGCCGCAGGGCAGATGTGGTTGGTGGCCATACGCGCCATTACGCGGGACTCGATCTGCACCTTCTTGCTGTAGGTCTCCCACTTGACTTCGTTGCGGGCCTTCAGCTCGTGGAGTGTATATACTCCGGTGGATGTGAACATCTTCACGGAACTCGGGCTCAGGAATTCGCTTATCATTTCAGGCACGCAGGTTTTGACGTCCAGACCGCGTCTGACGGCTTCCTTCTTCCACTCGTCATCGTAGCCGTTGCCGTCGAAGCAGACCACGTCGATGATGGAGGCGATGATAGGTTTCAGCGTGTCCATTACGGCGATGTTTATCTTCTCGCCGGCCGCCATCTTTTCGTCCACGGCTGCCTTGAACTCCGTAAGCTGCTCAGCCACAGCGGCGTTGAGGGTGGTCATCGCTCCGGCGCAGTTCGCGGAAGAGCCTACCGCACGGAATTCGAAACGGTTGCCGGTGAAGGCGAACGGGGAGGTGCGGTTGCGGTCGGTATTGTCCACGAAGATTTCAGGTATCTCTATGATTCCCACATTCTTGCCCTTCTTTCCGGCTATTTCTATAGGGGTGTCGGAAGGTACGGTGAGGAGCTTGCGGAGGACATCCGTCATAGTCTTGCCGAGGAAGGCAGAGATGATGGCAGGCGGAGCCTCGTTGGCGCCGAGACGGTGGGCATTGGTCGCCGTGGCGATGGATGCCTTCAGCAGGGCGTTGTGTTTCTGGACGGCCGCGAGGATATTCACGAAGAAGGTCACGAAGAGAAGATTGCCCTTCGCGTCCTTTCCCGGGGCCAGAAGCTGGCGGCCGGTGTCGGTTCCGAGTGACCAGTTGTTGTGCTTGCCGCTTCCGTTCACGCCGTCGAACGGTTTTTCGTGGAAGAGGACCACGAAACCGTGCTTGCGGGCTATCTTGTGCATCAGATTCATCAGAATCTGGTTCTGGTCGTTCGCGAGGTTGGTCTCGCTGAAGATAGGCGCGAGCTCGAACTGGTTCGGGGCCACCTCGTTGTGTCTGGTTTTCAGAGGAATACCCAGTCTGTGGCCGGCTATTTCGAGGTCTCGCATAAAGGCTGCCACGCGGGTCGGGATGGCGCCGAAATAATGGTCGTCAAGCTGCTGGTTGCGGGAGGAATTGTGTCCCATAAGCGTGCGGCCGGTGATCATCAGGTCAGGACGGTTGGCATAGAGACTTTCGTCCACGAGGAAATACTCCTGCTCCCATCCCAGATAGGAATAGACGTGCTTTACTGCCGGGTCGAAGAGTCGGCAGATAGGAACGGCCGCATCTGAAACCGCTTTCAGGGCTTTCTTGAGCGGGGCTTTGTAGTCGAGGGCCTCTCCGGTGTAGGAGATGAAGACCGTAGGGATGCAGAGCGTGTCCTCCTGTATGAATACCGGGGAAGTAGGGTCCCAGGCGGTATATCCGCGGGCCTCGAAGGTGGCCCGGATGCCTCCGCTAGGGAAAGAGGATGCGTCAGGCTCCTGCTGGACAAGGGATTTTCCGTCGAACTGTTCGATCACTCCGCCTTTTCCGTCATAATCGATGAGGGAATCGTGTTTTTCGGCCGTTCCTTCCGTGAGCGGCTGGAACCAGTGTGTGGTGTGGGTTACACCGTGCTCGAGGGCCCAGGTCTTCATACCTGCGGCTACTCCGTCAGCGGTCTTGCGGTCGAGGGGGCGACCGCCATCGATACAGTCCAGAAGGGCTTTAAGGGTTTCCGCGTCCAGATACTTGCGCATCTTCGCGCGGTCAAAAACCAGTTCTCCGAAGTAATCGGACGCCTTCTTTCCGGGGCATTCCGCCTCCACGGGGCTCTTTCTGAAAGATTCCGTGACCAGGGTAAGTCTGTCTATGCTCATAAGCTCGTTTAATTGTTAAAATATACTCTCGTCATTATGACGTTCCCGGCTCTTTTCTTGGGGATCGGGCCGGGAACATCAGATGCTTCAAGAAACTGGACTACAACCGCTTAAACGGTCATAATCTCCTTTTCCTTCGCGCCGGTAAGGTCATCGATGGCCTTGATGTTCCTGTCGGTCACTTTCTGAACCTCGTCCTCAGCCTCCTTCTCGGCATCCTCTGAGAGACCCTCGTTCTTCTGGGCCTTCTTCAGGAGGTCGATGGCGTCGCGGCGTGCATTGCGGATGCCTACCTTGGCGCTCTCGCCTGCGGCCTTCGCCTTCTTGATGAGCTCCTTTCTGCGGTCCTCGGTGAGAGGCGGAACGACGCAGCGGATGACTTCACCATTATTAGAAGGAGTGAATCCGAGGTTGGCGTCCAGGATTGCCTTCTCCATCTTTCCTATCATATTCTTCTCCCAAGGCTGGATGACGATGGTTCTGGCATCCGGCGTGGATACGGAAGACATATTCGGAAGAGGTGTCGGACATCCGTAATAGTCCACAGTCACGTTGTTGAGAATGGACGGGTTGGCCTTGCCTACGCGGTAGGTCTTGAGGTCTTCCTCAAGGAAGGAAACTGCATCCTGCATTTTGGCGTCTGCAGCTTCGACGATTTCTTTTGCCCTGTCTGTCAGCATAATATTATCTTTTATGTGTTTGTTTCTGCATTGGCCGTCAGGCCGTATGAATATTGGCCGCAAGGCCGCCTATACGTGAACGAGGGTTCCGATTTTCTCGCCCCTGAGCAGGGCGGTCAGGTTTCCCTCGCGGTTCATATCGAAGACGATGATCGGCATATTGCCGCCTTCGCAGAGCGCGAATGCCGTGCTGTCCATTACTTTGAGATGGTCGGCGAGGGCCTTGGAGAAGGTGAGCTCATCGTATTTGACGGCCGATGGGTCCTTCTCGGGGTCGGCGGTATAGACTCCATCGACGCGGGTGCCCTTCAGCAGGGCGTCGGCTCCGATTTCGAGCGCGCGCAGGGCTGCTCCGGAGTCTGTGGTGAAGTACGGGTTGCCGGTGCCGCCGGCGATGAGAGCGACTCCACCGTTTTCAAGCACTTTCACTGCGTGTTCGCGCACGTAATAGCGGGCGATGGGTTCCATCGGGGTGGCGGTAAATACTTCGGCTTCAATACCCTGGGAGCGCAGTGCCATAGCGAGTCCGAGGGAGTTGATGACCGTGGCGAGCATACCCATCCTGTCTCCGTTCACGCGGTCGAAACCCTTTCCCACGCCCTGCAGGCCGCGGAAAATGTTCCCGCCGCCGTTCACGATGGCTACCTGGAGCCCCGCCTTGACCGCGGCCGCGATTTCGCGCGCATAGGCATTGATGCTGTTCTCGTCCAGGCCTTTTCCGTCAGGGCCGCCCAGGCTCTCCCCGCTCAATTTGAGCAAAACTCGTCTGTACATCTCGTTGTTCTTTCAATAGGAGAACAAAAATATCGGAAAATTATGAAACTTGCAAGAAAGA
>CAVFAZ010000066.1:0-40066 GCA_963620825.1 Kurthia senegalensis | reverse complement strand
CCCTAAAAACGGCGGTTTTTGAGGACAATATGGCTAAAAACTATAGCTTGTCCCTGAAAATGGCTGTTTTTGTGGACAAAGTTCGCAAAGGCAAGAGTCTGTCCACGAAAAGGACGGTTCTTGAGGACAAAGTCCACGGGTAGGGATTACGCGAGCTGGTAACCGAGGAGCGAGCGGCGGCCGGCGTTCGAGATGATGATTAGGCTAGCAGATAGCCAAGGAGCTGGCGGGCAGATGATGATTAGGCTAGCAGATAGCCGAGGAGCTGGCGGGCAGATGATGACTAGGCTAGCAGATAGCCGAGGAGCTGGCGGGCAGATGATGATTAGGCTAGCAGATAGCCGAGGAGCTGGCGGGCAGATGATGACTAGGCTAGCAGATAGCCGAGGAGCTGGCGGGCAGATGATGATTAGGCTAGCAGATAGCCGAGGAGCTGGCGGGCAGATGATGACTAGGCTAGCAGATAGCCGAGGAGCTGGCGGGCAGATGATGATTAGGCCAGCAGATAGCCGAGGAGCTGGCGGGCAGCGGAGAGGGAGATACTGCGGCGGCGGGCGTAGTCGGAAAGCTGCGCCTCGGAAAGGCGGGAAACATCCGTGTAATGCGCTCTCGGATGGGCGATTACAAGCCCGCAGACGCTCGACTCCGGAAGCATCGCAAAGCCCTCCGTGAGGCGAATCTCAAGTTCCGGCGGCAGCAGCGCGAGCACGTCAGCCTTCAGGCTGTGGTCAGGACAGCAGCTGTACCCGATGCCCGGCATAATCATTTTCAGGCCTTCGGCCAATCCTTTCCTGAGTCTGTGCCCCATCCAGGCCGAAGCGGCCTCCGCAAGGCTGACCCTCACGGCGTGACGGAGCAGGTCGGTCTCACTGTCGTCAAATACCGATGCCGCGAAAAGGCCGCACTGTGAGAGTTTCGCAGAAGCCTTTCCAGGGAAGAAGTCACAGAGGGACTCCCCCGAGCCGTTACGAAGCATAGGAAGGCGCATAAGACAGTCTGAAGAGACTATGCTTTCATCCTCCGTACAGCAGTTGAAAACGCGTACAGCCACTCTTATATCATATTTGACGGTGTCCAGAAGGTCGCGGGCTGAAGACCGCATCTCTTCCTTGATATCGTCACCGGCCTTGGCCGTGCCGCAGACCACATCGAACATTCTCCAGTCGAAAAACGGCATCACTTCAGAAACCGCCAGCCGCCGGAAATGGATATCTTTCAATGTATTGACACATATCTGCTGCACCTTGTTCAACCCGCAGCAAGGGCAGGATACCGAACTGTCCCGAAGGCCCGCGATTTGCGAGAGCTCTGCAAGTTTATCATATTCAGCATCTTCCGCAGCGGCAAAAGCCACGGGGTCCGTCACGCAGCGGACGGCCTTGACGGCGGTTTGCGAAGCGTCCGAAGCGTAATGGACATTCTTGTATAAAGGCCTGAGTTTAAGGGCCGTATGTTTGGCTGAAGCCGCGGCGCCGCCCACAAAGAGAGGCGTAGTAAAGCCTTCGGCAGTCATCTTGCGGCAGAGTTCCTCCATCCTGTAGAGCGACGGAGTGATAAGACCGCTGACACCGATGATATCGGCACCTATCCGTACCGCCTCGGCCATAATATCCTCTTCCGGAACCATAACCCCGAGGTCGTGAACCTCGAAACCGTTGCATTGGAGGACTATCGCGGTGATATTCTTTCCGATATCGTGCACATCCCCCTTGACGGTCGCGATCACAGCCTTCTTACGGACAGGCGAAGAATCCGGAGAAGCTTCCGAGGCATCGATATAAGGCTGGAGCACCGCCACGGCATCCTTCATAACCTTGGCGGACTTGATAACCTGCGGAAGGAACATTTTTCCAGACCCGAAAAGTTTTCCGACCTTTTCCATCCCGGCCATAAGCGGCCCCTCAATCACGGCTGTAGGGCTTCCCAGACGGGAAAGCGCTTCCATAAGATCCTCTGACAGAGTCTCTGACGAGCCCTTTACCAGAGCCTCAGAAAGGCGCGAAAGAGGATCGGGATTGGACGCGGGAGCGGCCGGAGCAGGATTGGACGCGTCAGCGGCCGCAGACGAAAGCAGCGACTGCGCCTTGGCGACGAGTCGCGAAGTGGCTTGGACGTCGCGCGCGAAAATGACGTCCTCCACGCAGCGGAGCAGCTCGGGTTCGATGCTGTCATAGACCTGCAGCATCGTCGGATTCACGATGGCCATATCCAGGCCGGCGGCGATCGCGTGATAGAGGAACGCGGAGTGCATCGCTTCGCGGACGGCGTTGTTGCCACGGAAGGCGAACGAGAGGTTCGAGATGCCGCCGGAAGTCAGCGAGCCCGGCAGATTCCGCTTGATCCAGCGGACCGCTTCGATGAAATCGACAGCGTACCTTTCGTGCTCCGGCATTCCCGTTCCGATGGTCAGAACATTCACGTCGAAGATGATGTCGCTCGGCTGTATTCCTATGCCGGTCAGGAGTTTATACGCTCTCTGAGAGATTTCTGTCTTGCGCGCGAAGTCGGTCGCCTGACCCTTTTCGTCGAATGCCATCACGACCATCGCGGCGCCCATATCGCGGATTTCGGCGGCGCGGCGCAGGAACTCCGCTTCGCCGTCCTTAAGCGAAATACTGTTCACAATCGCCTTTCCCTGAACATTTTGCAGCCCTGCGAGGAGCGTTTCCCAATGCGAAGAGTCGATCATCACCGCCGCTTGCGAGACCGCCGGGTCGTTCGAGGCGCAGCGCAGAAAATTCTGCATCTCGGCAGCGCTGTCGAGCATCGCATCGTCCATATTGACATCGATAATCGACGCTCCGCCCTCAATCTGAGAGGCCGCAATCTTCAGTCCTCCGTCGTAATCGCCCGCCGCAATGATCTTGGCGAATTTGCGTGAGCCGGCAACGTTCGTGCGCTCGCCGATGTTCGTGAAATTGCGGCTCCGGTCTATCGTCACCGTCTCCAATCCGCTGACGCTGAGCCGTTTCGAAGCCTGCGGCACGGCTCTCGCCTTCATATCTTTTACGGCTTCCGCCAATGCTTTTATGTGTTCCGGGCCAGTTCCGCAGCAGCCGCCCGCGATGTTCAGCAGACCTTCCCGCGCCATCCGGGCGACGGCGTTCGCAAAAACTTGCGGAGTCATTGTGTATGAGCCGGTTTCGTCAGGAATGCCGGCATTCGGGTGACAGCTCACGCGGCAAGCGGCGAAGCGGGAGATTTCCTCCACGAGCGGGAGCATATCCGAAGGGCCGAGCGCGCAGTTGATGCCGAAAGAGAAGGGATTGGCGTGGCGCACGGCGGTATAGAACGCCTCAAGCGTCTGACCTGTGAGAGTGCGGCCGCTGCGGTCGCTGACAGTCGCGGAAATCATCAGCGGAAAGCCCCTTTTAACCTCCTCAAGGGCCCTGATGGCCGCTTTCGCGTTCAATGCGTCGAAGCAGGTCTCGATAAGAATCATATCGACTCCCCCGTCAATGAGCGCGCGGATCTGCGCAGCGAAGGCATCTTTCAGCTGCTCGAAACTGTATTGGCGGAACGCCGGACAGTTCAGGTCGGACGCGAGCGTGAGAGATTTGCCGCTGGGACCGAGACTGCCCGCGACGAGCACTCGCCTGCCTGCGCGGTCCGCAACTTTTCTCGCTATCCGGCCTGCGGCCAATGCCATTTCGGGGGCGCGGTCGGAGAGTCCGTATTCGGCCTGGGAAACGGCGTTCGCGTTGAAGCTGTTCGTTTCTATGATGTCGGCTCCGGCGTCAATGTAGGCCTGATGGATGGATTCTATTATGTCCGGGCGGGTGAGGTTGAGGCACTCGTTGTCGCCTTTCAATTCTGTAGTTGATTCTGCGAATACGCTGCCCCTATAGTCCTGTTCTTCAAGACTATAGCGCTGAATCATAGTCCCCATTCCTCCGTCGAGGATGAGAATTCTGTCGAGACCGTCTTTTTCGGGATCCATCATTTCAGAAACATTCCCTGAGGATGTCCAGGACATTGTCCGGACGACCCATAGTGTAGAAATGTATGGCCTTGACCCCGTGCGCGAGAAGGTCGCGGCACTGGCTCAGGCACCACTCGCGTCCTATCTCGTAGCAGGCTGTCTTATCCTCTGAGTGGGACTGGATTTCGGATGCGAGCGGCTCCGGGATGTCGATGGAGAAGGATTTCGGGAGCAGGGAAACCTGACGGGCCGTGGAAAGCGGTTTGAGGCCGGGGATAATGGGAATGGTAATCCCGGCCTGACGGCAGAGATCGACGAAGCGGTAGAAGGCGCTGTTGTCGAAGAACATCTGGGTAACTATGTAGTCTGCTCCGGCATCCACCTTTTCCTTCAGATGCGCTATATCCTGTTCGATGTTCGGGGCCTCGAAATGTTTCTCCGGATAGCCTCCCACACCCACACAGAAACGCTTGTCATTAGTCTTTTCAAAGTCGCTTACGGCCTTCACAAGCTCGCTGGCGTGGGAATAGCCGCCCGGAATCGGGGTGAAACGCTTCTCCCCCACGAGGCTGTCGCCCCTGAGGGCCAGGATATTATCGACTCCCAGAAACTTGAAATCCTGAAGCAGGAATTCTATCTGCTCGGCCGTGGCTCCGCCGCAGATGACGTGGGGAACCACTTCCACATCGAATTCGCTCTGTATGGCCGCGCAGACCGCCGTCTCGCTGATGCGGCGGCGTATCTGGTGACGGTCGAAACCACCATCGGGACGGGGTACATATTCTACCTCGTCCCGATGGCTGGTGATATTCATAAACGGAGGCTTGAACTCCATAAACGGACGGATGCTGTCCAGAAGTTCGGCCTTGGTCATTCCCTTCAGCGGAGGTACTATCTCCAGCGATGCGAAGGGCTTGACAGAAGCGGAAAGGATTTCTGATATCTTCATGTCCTTATGGTGTTTATTGATGTGTAAAGTACCGAAAACCCTCCCATAATCAATTTATTACAGCTCGCGGGCTCCGTCGGAGATGACTACGTCGTAAATCTTCGGAGCGTGACCGAATTTGGTGGAGAAGAGCTCCACTGCAGCGTCGATGAACGGCTGATAGAGTTCCTTCTTCACGAGATTGATGGTACAGCCGCCGAAGCCGCCGCCCATAACGCGCGAACCGCTTACGCCCATCTGTCTGGCAATCTTGTTCAGGAAATCGAGCTCCTCGCAGGAAACTTCGTACAGACGGCTCATTCCGAAGTGTGTCTGATACATCATCTCGCCGGCGGTCTCGTAATCATTTCTCTCGAGGGCGTCGCAGACGTCAAGCACTCTCTGAACCTCGCCGATTACATATTCTGCACGGAGGAAATCCTCTTCGGTAATCTCGCTGCGAACTTCCTCAAGCCATACTCTCTTGGCGTCGCTGAGGAACTCGACTTCAGGATGTCTGGCCTGAATGGCTTTTGCGGCAGCCTCGCAGGAAGCGCGGCGGTCGTTGTAAGCTGAAGATGCAAGCTCGTGCTTTACACAGGAATCGATGAGGACCAGACGATAGCCGGCAGCCTCAGGATCGAATGGGAAGTATTTGTATTCCAATGTCTTGCAGTCGAGACGGATGAGGCAGCCCTTCTTTCCGAATACGGAAGCGAACTGATCCATAATTCCGCAGTTTACACCGCAGTAATTGTGCTCTGTGCTCTGGCCGATCTTCGCAAGTTCGAACTTGTTTATCCCATTCTGATTCAGCTCGTTGAGAGCGAAAGCGAAGCAGCTTTCGAGGGCGGCTGAAGAGCTCAGGCCTGCTCCGAGAGGAACGTCGCCTGCAAAAACGGCGTTGAATCCGGCTACCTTGCCGCCGCGCTTGATGGTCTCGCGGCATACGCCGAAGATATAGCGTGCCCACTGCTGGATAGGCTTGTCCTCTTCGTTAAGGCCGAACTCCACGAACTCGTCATAGTCGAGGGAAAATACCTTTACCCTGTCTGTTCCGTTCTGTGAGATTTCCGCCATTATACCCTTGTCAATGGCGCCGGGGAAGACATATCCTCCGTTGTAGTCCGTGTGCTCACCTATGAGATTGATGCGTCCTGCAGACGCGAAGAAACGTCCCTCTTCGCCGAAAAGGGTGCGGAATTTTTCCTGAATCTTGGCTTTCATTTAATTACTGTTTTATGTGTTTTATATGATTATACATTAAAAAGGAAGTGCATAATGTCACCGTCCTGTACTACATAATCCTTGCCTTCGATGCCCATCTTTCCGGCAGCACGGATGGCCGCCTCTGATTTATAGGACATATAGTCTTCATATTTAATGACTTCCGCACGGATGAAACCCCTCTCGAAATCCGAATGGATGACACCTGCGGCCTTCGGAGCCTTGTCGCCCTTGCGGATGGTCCAGGCGCGGCACTCGTCGGCTCCGGCGGTGAAGAAAGTCTGGAGTCCGAGAAGCTTGTAAGCGCTCTGAATCAGACGGACCACTCCGGACTCTTCCAGACCGAGTTCTTCCAGGAACATCTTTCTGTCGTCATAGTCCTCTATTTCAGCGATTTCTGCTTCAGTCTTGGCTGCGATTACGAGGATTTCGGCATTCTCGTCCTTTACGGCCTCACGGACCGCATCGACATAGGCGTTTCCGGTGGCGGCGGAAGCCTCATCGACATTGCAGATATACATTACCGGCTTGTTGGTCAGGAGATAGAGGTCTTTGGCCATTGCTTCCTCCTCTTCATTTGCCGGCTCCACGGTGCGGCAGGATTTGCCCTCCAGAAGGGCTGCGCGGTATCTTTCGAGCAGGTCGGCCAGTTTCTTCGCCTCCTTGTCGGCACCGATTTTAGCCTGTTTCTGAACCTTCGCGAGGCGGGTTTCCACAGTCTCAAGGTCCTTGATCTGAAGCTCCGCATCCACCACTTCCTTATCCCTTACAGGATCCACGCTGCCGTCCACGTGAACAATGTTCCCGTCATCGAAACAGCGGAGCACGTGCAGGATGGCGTCAGTCTCGCGGATGTTCGCGAGGAACTGGTTTCCGAGGCCTTCCCCGTGGCTTGCGCCCTTGACAAGGCCGGCGATATCGACGATATCGACCGTGGCCGGGATGGTTCGTTTGGGCTTGCAAAGCTCAGAAAGGGCATCCAGACGCCTGTCAGGGACATTGGTGGAGCCGAGGTTCGGCTCAATGGTACAGAACGGAAAATTGGCGCTCTGCGCCTTTCCGGAACTTATACAGTTAAAGAGGGTGGATTTGCCTACATTCGGCAATCCGACTATTCCACATTTCAGTGACATTATTCGTACATATTTGAATAGCAAATATAGTCATTAATTACCATATAACCCGACACTCCGCTCCGTCTTTTTTCGGTCCCGGCTAAAGAAAGAGTTCCAGTATTAAAGAATCGTATCGGGCGGAGCGGAATTTCGCCACATTTCTGCGGAGGGCAGCGGAATTTCAGCGATATTGGCCTTGCAGCGCGGAGACCGAGACCTCCGCGCAAGACACAAAAACTGAATATGAAACTGTGGAAAATGTTGTTGGTGCTGTTGGCATTGGACGCGTCAGCGGCCGTCGTGAACCTCGCGCGAGTGCCCGGGGATGCGTTTTTGAGGGCCGTCTGCGACGTCCAATCCCTGGCTGCGGAAGATTCCTCCGCCGCGCTCGCTGAGTCACTTCTGCTGATGTTCTGGAACTGCGAGAATTTCTTCGACTACAGCGATTCCGGAACGGGAGTGTCGGACTGGGAGTTCTCGGCGGGAGGAAGCAGGCATTGGACGTCAAAGCGGTTCTATGCGAAATGTGAGCTCTTTGCCAAGTCGCTGCTGTATATTTCGGGGCGGGAGGGACATCTGCCTGATGCTGTGGGACTTGCGGAGATAGAGAATGCGGGGGTGCTAAGACGCCTCATTTCATCCACGCTGCTACGGAAGCTGGATTACCGCTTCATTCACTACGATTCGCCGGACCACCGGGGAATAGACTGTGCGCTTCTGTACCGGAGCTCGCGCCTCACTCCCCTCTCCTCGAAGCCCTGCCATATAGATACGCTCGCAACGCGCGACATCCTTCTCGCGCAGTTCCTGACGACGGGAGGCGACTCGCTCGCAATTCTGGTCAATCATCACCCTTCGAAATACGGAGGAAGTGCTTCCGTGGAGCTCAGGGCTTTGGCTATGAAAAGGTTACGCTTCCTGAGCGACTCTCTTGAAAACGCCGGATGGGTTCATCGTGTGGCGCTCGGGGACTTCAATGAGCAGATTTCGGATCCCGTCTTCGGGCTTCTGGCGCCTTCCCTTCTGCCGGCTCCCGTGCGGGAGGATTCATATCCCGGGAGCATCCGCTTCAACGGGGAGTGGCAGTTTATCGATCTGGCTTTCGTCTCGCCGTCGCTGGAGCGGCGATCCAGCTTTCGCGCCTCTCCCCTGCCCTTTCTTATGGAAAAGGATTCCGCACATTCGGGCCTGAAGCCTCTGCGCACTTACTCCGGACCCCGCTGGAAAGGAGGATTCTCGGATCATCTTCCTATTCTGGTGGATGTCGGCCGATGAGTCTGTCGAAGCGCCCGGTCATTTCGACAAGCTCAATGACCGTACACAAAAAAAGGTGGTCCCAGCGACGGGACCACCTTTCATTTATGTGAAATTAGTATGATTCTAGAAGAAACGTGCTCTGTTATCGACCACTTCAGCGTCAGTTGACATTACAGGAACGATCATCTGGCTGTTGTACTGGTTCTTCTGGTTCTGGAAGTTCTTGGCATCGTCCTCAGTGTAGAAGGAAGCGACGTCACGGCCGGTAACCTTGAATACGTATGTGCCGATGGTTCCGGCTACAGGTCCGCAGATCTGGCCTTCCGGAGCTACGCTCAATGCGCCGATGAACTTAGGATCCAGAGAGCGTGCCGAAAGTGAAGAGAATGCCACACCGGTCTCGCTGCTGATGCTTGTTCCAAGCTTCTCGGCGATCTGATCCAGAGTGGTGAGACCCTTGATCTGCTCTGCAATCTCGGCAGCCTTCTTCTCGGAAACCTTCTCGGCATAAAGCTGCTGGCGGATCTGTGAAGCGACCTCGGAAACCTTGGCATAACCTGCATCGTGGATATCCTTAACCACCGTGATGAAGAAATAATTCTGATTTACGGTAATGATGTCGGAAACCTTGCCCTTCTTGTTGTCGAAGATCCAGCGGGTAACTTCCTTGGCATTGTCAATGGCGCCGTAAGAGCTTGTAGCCTCTGTGACGTGGTTCATAGGATGGGAATAAACACCCATTGAATCTACGGCAGCGCGGTAATTCTCATAGTTGCCGTTTGCGATGGTGGCGAACTTGTTGGCCTTGGCATAGTACTCGTTGAAAGTCTCGTTGCTGGCGAGAGTGGTCTTCTCGAGGATGGCAACCTGCTTCTTGAGGACAGGCTTGGTCTTGTCACTTACGAGAACGACGTGTGTACCGTACTGGGTCTTGAGAATGAACGGCTTGCCCTTCTGAGCGTCGATTACGGACTCGAATCCCGGAATCATATAGGTCTGGGTCATCCAGCCGATGTTTCCGAGTTCGCCGTCAGCGGCGGAATTCTGGTCTGCAGAATACATAGCGACGAGATTCGTAAAGCTTGTACCCTTCTGGGAAGCCACGGTAAGAAGGCTGTCTGCGAGATGATCCGCATTGTCACCCTGAAGAAGAATATGCTTTACATATACGGAGTCTGAACGCATAGCGCTGTCCATAACCCTTGCAGCGAAGAATGTGTTGCCGGACTTGTAGATTCCGGAAGCAGCCTGGGAAGCCGGGCCGAAGGCATAGCTGTCAAGTTCTGAAGAAATGCTCTTCAGCTCGCCTGCCTTGTACCAGTAGCTGGAAAGGGAGCGGTCTGAATTCTTCAGAAGGAAAGTCTTCATGTTGTCTGTGGTGCAGAACTCGTCATAGACTTCCGTTACCCTGTTGCTGGTCTCATCGATATCTTTCTGTGAAGGAACAACCTCATACACAACATATTCGATATCGCGGTTCGCTATCTGTCTGAAGAACTTCTTATGGGATTTGTAGTAATTCCTGATTTCATTGTCGGATACGACGATTGTGGAATCCGTGGCATAGGTGTTCGGAACCATAACGAAATCCACGTTTGTGGTATTGTTGTTCTCCTCAACGGCCTTAGCGAGAGTGAGGGCATTCTCGGCGTTGCTGTATGTGAAGAGAGCGCCGTATTTCTGATAGAACTGCTGATTATAAACCGTGTTCTGGAGATAATCCCAATACATCTTGAGATGTCCGGTCTCGTCGGAAGAAATGTTCTGAACGAAATTGACCACATTCTCAGCATTGAAATTGCCGTTTGCGTCAGAGAAAACACCGCTCTGAAGGATTACTGGGGAGATGTTGTTGCCTGTGGTCAGATCCACCATTTCAGCCTCGCCGACTCTGATGCCGGCAGCCTTGGCGTTCTTCACGAAAAGGTACTTGTCCACAAGACCCTGCCAGGCAGAGTTTCTGATCTGCTGCTGCTGAGCCTCGGAGCTTGCAGAAGAACCGGTAAGCATCTCGCTTATGGTTGTGTACTTGCTGACCTCATCCTGAAAATCTGTGTAGGAGATGGATTTTCCGTTAATCTGACCTACATCATACTTTGAAGACATTGAGTTGATGGCCGACTCCACCTGAGTCGGGTCGATAATGAACGAAAGCAGGCCCAGAGCGACAAGAATAGAAATCGCCAGACCGAACTTCGTGCGCATTTTTTGAAGAACCGCCATATTATTATTTAATTTTTAATTACTTATCTGGTTTGAGCCGCCGCTGCGGTACAAAACAATCCAATAGGGCTGCGAAGATAGTGATTTTATGACAAATACGAAACTATTTTTTAGGAAATGGCCCTATAAAATTAACTGAATCAACGACTACACGGGTTGTATCGCGCACCACGACCATAAAATTATTGAACGGACGATGCAGAATCGCGTTGTTCGCACGCTCGTCGGAACGCATTCCGAAACCCTGGCTGAAACCGTCTGAAGAGTACATCCTCACATAGCAGTCAGTGTAGATTTCGTGGTTCGCACGGTCCCAGTACAGAGTGTCCGTTTCCATAGTCTGCTGCCGGATTACATTCTGTATCACCACGTTGCCGAAAGCTTCCCAAGTCTCGTCATCTCTGCTCTTGTACTTGATATGCATCGCGTTGTCAGAGAAAATCGTGGTCTCCAGAAGCCCTTCAGACGTATAGGCATAGACCGAAAGACCGTCCGGGAAAGACTCGTACGTCGTGGAATCCGTATCGTACCGCTCCATCCTTGGAGCCTCCATGCGCATCTGCACCACGCCGTTCGTGCTCTGGATCGCGAACATGCTGTCCACCGTCTGAACAGGCGTCAGCTCCAGATTCAGCTTCTGGGCTTCGCCCAATTTGTCCCGACATGAAAAGACGATGATAGCAACCACGAGGGTGGTTGCCATCATTTTAACCGTATGCCGTATTCCGGACAAAGTCTTTTACTTCTGTGTTCTTACGACAGTCGTAGCCCTCATACCTCCGCAGGAAACGGTGTATGACTGACCGTCAGTAACATCGTACATAAAGGCCTCGGCCGTCTGAGGGTAGTATGTAGCATAAGAGCCGATGAGCTTGTTGGCTTCTTCAGCAAGGGATGGATCGGCATTCTTTGCCTTCTGGAGGTAATCGACTGCTACCCAGTAAGGAGCACGTCTTGCAACATCGTCTCCGCCGCAGACTGTGGATCCCCAGATGTTGGCGATGAGGAAGTATGCCTTTCCGGTATATTCAGGATTCTGTGTGGCTGCGAGCTGGGCGGCTGCGAAAGCCTTGGCGGACATACCGTTCTTGAAGCAGTATGTGGCAAGCTCGTAGTTGTACTCACCCTTCTGAGCCACGCTGCAGTCAGGATATGCGATGGCCTCTTCGAGATACTTGACAGCCTCATCCTTAAGACCGTGGGAAGAATTGACCCTGTAAAGGAAGTATGCTGAAGTGTATGTAGGGTTGTTCTTGTGCATCGAAGTTACAGCCTTGAGATAGAGGTCGTTGTCTGTACAGTCCTCGGTAATGCTCATAATCTTCACGATGTTGCTTACGAGAGCATTGTCGGTAGAATTGGCTTCGTATCTCGGGGTGAACAGTGCGATGAGGTCGTCGCAGGATGCAACCTTGCTGGAGATGAAGAGGCTCTCGAGGTCGGTCTTGACGCTTGCGAGCTGCTCCTTGTCGCTTTCCTTAGCAGGGTTGGTACCGTCAATGAGATCCATATAGTCCTGATACAGACCGATAAGCGCAGCGGCGTCCATCTTTCCGGCATTGTAAAGCTCAAGTGCGGAGTTGAATGCGAAGATATAGACCGTCGGTTTGGTATTCTTGCCGTTGGCTTCGATTACGGAAGTGTAGATGTCATAGGCACGCTGGGAGTCATCCTTGAGGTAATTGGAAACATCCACAGCCTTGTTGTTCAGGGATGTGACAGCGTACTTGGGATAGTACTGAGCTCTAACATCGTGAATTGTGAGAAGAGAATCCAGGAGAGCCGCCTTGTATTCGGGATTCTTGGCATTCTTTGTCACGAGCCTTCTGAGGAGGGTGGTTCCGTCGATAAGAAGGTTCTGGCTTGCCGTAGGAGGACAGATCTTATAAGCTTTTCTCCAGCTCGGGAGAGACTCGTCGTAATTCTTCTGCTTGAAGTATTCCTTGTAGTATGAGAGATACTTGATACACTCGGCGCTGTCTGCGCCATACTTTCCCTGGGCAAAAGCATTCGTGCCCAACAGAACTGCAACTGCAGCGATAACTAAGCTTAATTTTTTCATTATGGTAGAATTTTTATATTCTTAAAATCCGCTAATTATATCTGGTCTTCTGGAACCAGTAATCGAAGATGTTGAAACCTATCGAGAAATTTATGAACCTTTCACGAACCATATTTCCCGCAGTGGATGCCCTCTGACCGAAATCTATCGCGAAATTGATTCCATTGTAGTACCTGAATACAGGAATGGTGCCGCCGAGCGTGATTCCGAATGCATTCACCTTGTTTCCGTCCATCAGATAGTACGACTTGTCGTAGTAAGCGCCCACCCTGTACGCACAGCGTTTGTAGAAGTAACGGACATCGTTGCGGTTCGGAACGATCTCGAAACCGGCACGGACGGATTCGGAGCTGGTCGCTGTGATTCTGGAAGTTCCTGAAACGGCAAAGCCTTCAGCCACGGACATTCCTGAATTTGTCCAGTCGGAACGGGTATAGTTGACTTCGGCTCTCCATTTGTTTTTATGATTGTAGGAGACACCGACTCCAAACTCTGTAGGTATGCTTACTCTTTGTGATGCAAATTTCAGAGTATCAGTGGAATATCTGAGAGTATCATTCTGTGCCGCACCCGCTGAAATCTCGTAGTTGGTTGCGAATCCCCTGATTTTCGCCCCCAGGGAATAAGTGGCACCAAAGACTATGGATGATCCCGTACCTACCGGCTGTTCATACTGGACGCCGAACTTGGCGGACGTCGCGCGCAGGATAAGCTTGCTTCCGCTGGATATGTTGCTGTAGGCGGAATTGCCGAAAGAAAGGGTATTCGCCTTGTCAATGTTTCCGAAATACTGGATACCCTCCACGCCGACACTGAGACGGTTCCAGAACATCACGCCTGCGGAAACGAAAAGCTTGTACATGCTGCCCTGCCCCTGTGCGGTATATTGCGTGCTGCCCGCCTGACTCAGAACATCCTGTGAATCCACTTCGGAAGTGTAGGCGTAGCCGGTGGAACTGTACGGTGCCAGACCGACCATCATCGCGGATGTCTTATAGACCGGGAATGAGAGTACGAGGTCGTTCACATTGAACGTGTTGTTCACGGATCTGACTCCGTCCTGCCTGAAGTATTTGTTATTCTGCTGCAGGGACATATCCGCCATAAAGGACAGTGTGTCGCGGGCCGTGACTGCGGCGGGATTGAGATAATTCAGATATCTTTTGTTTCGTCCGGCAATTCCGACTCCGCCCATACTCTTGTTGTATGCGGAGCCCTGACTGTTCAGTTCACCGATACCGAAGATGGAATACGGAGTATAGTTGCTGTACGCACCAGACTGTGCATAAACAGCAATGTCCGCGAATAAAAGCGCGGCCGCCAACAATAGAACCTTACTGAATTTTTTCTCTGACATACTCGTCTGTTAAAATCGCTAATCCCATCATTACAAGATTACAAACCACAAAGATGGGATTTTTCATTTTCTTTGCAAAATAAATAGCGTCACCTCCCGTAAATATGGTAACGTTATCCGTGTTTGAATCGATGTAGCCCTGTATTTCAAACATTATGCCTGAAATAATTCCGCTTTCTATGGACGATACTGTGGAATGGCCTCTGGAGGATATTTCAGAGGGGGTATCGACCAGCGGAAGAACCTTCGAATACCGGTTCAGAGCCTTGAATCTCGTTCTGCATCCCAGAGATATGTTACCGCCCAGATAATCTCCCGAGGCTGATATGAAATCCACCGTCAGAGTGGTTCCGAAATCCATAAGGGTGCATCCCTTGCCCGGGAAGAGATGCCTTACGGCTATAAGCCCTGCAGCACGGTCACAGGTCAGATAGTCCGGAAGAGCGTGATCGGACAGGAATTCGCGCGAGTGCGACGGATCCAGAAGAATAAGCTGCGGACAGAACTGTCTCAGAAGCTTTTCATCATAGGACTGGATATCATAAACCGAAGAAATGATGAGCACCGAAGGCTTCTCCCTTTCCACAAGGGAAAGGATGTATTCTGTCTTCTTTTCGCCCTGATAACGGAAAGTCCTGCCCAGAGTCAGACCCTCGGAGCACGCCGCCTTGAGTGCGGTATTTCCTATCTCTATGAGCAGATTCGCCATTATCAAAAATAATACACAAAGGGTGGCAAATATATGAAATTATCTCAATTTTCTCAACAGTTCGAGGGCATTATCGAGACTTCCCACTCCCCTGGCCACCAGTTTAAGTTTATCCGTCTGTTTCATTTCAAACTTCGGCACATCCGCAAGGCGGGAAAGAACCCGGCTAAAGGCATCAGATTTATAATAATTTGACTGAGAATTACTTATAAAGAAAAGAATAAACAGGGAATTCTTCACTATAATCTTCTCGAAGCCCAGCGAGCCGCCAAGATTGCGGAGCTTGACCACACAGAACAGATTCTCCAGCTCCTGCGGAATCCTTCCGAAACGGTCCTCCACCTGTTTGTGGAAGCGGTCTATCTCCTTGTCGTTGACCATAGAATCCAGCTGCTTGTAGATGCGGATTTTCTCTGCCTGGACATCGATGTAATCGTCCGGAATCATAGCCGGCTGATCTGTTTCGATGGTGCACTCATCGACAAGGGAATTGCGCGTGGCGATATTGCTGAGCCCCGCTTCAACTCCCAGTTCCTCAAGAGCTTCAGATATTACTTTCTGATATGTTTCATAACCCATATCCATTATGAAGCCGCTCTGTTCGGCACCCAGGAGATTTCCGGCTCCGCGGATGTCCAGATCCTGCATCGCGATATTGAATCCGCTTCCCAGATCTGAAAATTCCTCTATGGCTTTCAGCCGTCGGCGGGCATCATCCGAGATGGAAACCAGCGGCGGCACTATCAGGTAACAGAAGGCTTTCTTATTCGAGCGTCCCACTCTGCCGCGAAGCTGATGCAGGTCGCTCAGACCTATATTTTGAGCCTGGTTTATGATTATGGTATTGGCATTCGGGATATCCAGACCATTCTCTATAATGGTGGTACTCAATAGTATATCATAATCTCCGCGTATAAATTCGAGCATTCTCTTTTCCAGAATCCCGGCTTCCATACGTCCGTGGGTTATACAGATTCTCGCATCCGGCACGAGCCTGTGCAGAATGTCGTGGATGGACTGAAGTTCCTCCACTCTGTTATGCAGAAAGAAAACCTGTCCGCCACGGTTCAATTCGTAATTGATTATGCTCTTTATCTCTTTTTCATCGAAAAGAATGATTTCAGTCTGCACCGGAATCCTGTTCGGCGGCGGCGTGTTGATTATGGAAAGGTCGCGCGCGCCCAGCAGGGAGAACTGCAGGGTCCTCGGAATCGGCGTTGCAGTCAATGTAAGGGTATCCACAGACATTTTCATCTGTCTGAGGCGCTCCTTCGCGGCCACTCCGAATTTCTGCTCCTCGTCGATTATAAGCAGGCCCAAATCCTTGAAATTAAATCCGTTACCCAATATTTTATGGGTACCGATGATTATCTCTGTCTTTCCTGAAGCCAGATTGTCCTGAATAGTCTTTATCTCTTTCGCAGTCCTCAGGCGGCTGACGTAATCTATCGTGCAGGGGAAGTCTTTCAGACGAGCGGTGAAAGTGTTGTAATGCTGGAGAGCCAATATTGTGGTAGGCACAAGAACTGCCACCTGCTTTCCGTCCGCGACAGCCTTGAAAGCCGCCCGGATCGCGATTTCAGTCTTTCCGAAACCGACGTCACCGCAGACAAGGCGGTCCATTGGACAGCTGTCCTCCATATCCATTTTCACTGCGCGTGTCGCCGCCTCCTGATCCGGAGTGTCCTCATACATAAACGAAGACTCAAGCTCCTCCTGAAGATAGGAGTCAGCCGAGAATGCGAAACCTTTCGAAGCTTTCCGCTTGGCATAGAGCTGGATAAGGTCTTTTGCGATGTCCTTTACCTTCGATTTGGCGCTGCTCTTCAGATTCGACCAGGCCTTCGATCCGAGTTTGTTGATCTTCGGAACTTCCCCGTCTTTCGAACGGTATCGCGATATTTTGTTCAGCGAGTGCACGCTCACAAAGACGATGTCATTGTCCTTGTAAATGAGTTTCACCACTTCGCGCACGCGGTCGTGGTCGTCCCGCATACGCACGAGCCCGCCGAACACTCCCACACCGTGGTCGATGTGCACGACGTAATCCCCGATATTGAACGAGCTGAGCTCGTTCAATGTCAACTGTTCGCTCTTGTCAACGCTGCGCCTTATGCTGACGCGGTGGTAGCGGTTGAAGATTTCGTGGTCGGTGTAGCAGCAGACTTTGTTCTCGCTGTCGATGAATCCGCTGTGGAGGTTCTTTTCCTTCACGAACTCAGGCATCAGCGTACCGTTCTGATACAGAATGGATTTAAGTCTTTCCAGCTGGGACTCTTTCTCGCCGTAGATGAGTACTCTGAAACCCTGCTCGATTTTGGCGCGGATGTCCGTGGAGAGCAGCTCGAAATTCTTATTGAACACCGGTTGGGGCGCTATGCTGAATTTTATGGGATTCTCCACAGGGGAGGAAAGCGGCATCTCCAGGAAAATCTTTCTGAAAGAAGAGTAATCCCTGAAGAAATCCTTGTGGGAGTACATATCCGACGAATCCAGCCAGATGTTTGTGTCCTCGGGAAGAATCCCGGCTACAGATATCTCGGACTCCCCTTCCGACACCACTGAGGATACTATTTCGGCTTTATCGAGAGTATCCTTGGAAAGCTGGGTATTGCAGTCGAAAATATGTATTTCCTCTATCTCGTTTCCCCACAGTGAGAGACGGTACGGATCGCTGGAAGAGTATGAAAATATATCCACAACTGAACCTCTCAGAGCGAACTGGCCCGGGGCGGAAACGAAGTCAACTTTCTCAAACCCCTTGGAACCCAAGGTATTGAGAATGTCATCATAGGATATTTCATCACCTTTTTTTAGTGTGAGGATGGAGGATGCAATATTGTCTCTGGAAGGTATCCCCTCTTCTATGGCTTCAGGATAAGTCACTATCACCAGAAGGGAAGACGGATCGTGTGAAATAATTTTTTCAATGGCGGCCGTACGCTGAACCCCGAGGGAAGACTTGTAATTGCTTCTCTCTATGCCCTTTCCTGAAGACGGGAGAAAGAAAGTCACATCCCCCTCCAGAAGATTGTAAAGGTCTGCGGCACAATATTCAGCATTGTCCTTATCCGGAAGAATTATAAATTGGACACCTTTCTTTACTGCCTGGGACAGGACCATCCATCTTGCGGACAGATACAGTCCCGTGCAGAATATATCTTCGCGGCTCCTTAATTTTGTCTTGAGTTTTTCGCAGGACGACGAACTTATCAACATTTAACCTGAAAAATCTGTGGAAAACTGTTCATAAACCTGTTGATAACCGGGGTCAGAATTGTGGAAAAAATCGGCGGGAAAATTTTCCACAGGTCATCAAAAGTCCATCAACAGAGTTTTCAACAATCACACTATAACCTAATATCTTAAAATTCAATCTGTTTTAAAGTTATTAACTTTTTAACAGCAGAATAATAATAACCAAGCTTTAAAAATAAAAAACTTATATTTGTATTCGAAATACACGACAGCGTTATGACCGAATTCGATCCCCGCAGCACAAGCGGAAGCAAAGATAAGGAATTAGACGGAATAATCAGGCCGCAAGAACTCGAAGATTTTACTGGCCAGAAGGAAATCGTCTCAAATTTAAGCGTTTACATAAAGGCAGCCAAGCTTCGCGGAGAGGCTCTGGACCACACGCTTTTCCACGGCCCTCCAGGCCTGGGGAAAACCACTCTCGCACATATCATCGCGAACGAGATGGGGGTCAATATGAAGATAACCTCAGGACCGGTTCTTGACAAGCCCGGAGACCTGGCGGGACTTCTGACTTCTCTCGAAACAGGAGATGTTCTCTTCATTGATGAAATACACAGGCTTTCACCTGAGGTCGAGGAGTATCTCTATTCGGCAATGGAGGATTATGTGATAGACATTATGATAGACAAGGGTCCGGGAGCAAGGTCAGTGCGCATCAGCCTGAATCCGTTCACGCTTGTGGGAGCCACCACGCGCAGCGGACTTCTCACAGCGCCTCTTCGCGAGCGTTTCGGAATCACCTGCGCTCTGGAATATTATGATACAGCGGAACTTGTGAAAATTGTCAAGCGCAGCGCATACATACTCAAGGTGACCATAGACAGTGAGGCAGCCAAGGAGATAGCGATGCGCAGCCGTGGTACGCCGCGAATCGCCAATGCGCTTCTGAAGCGTGTCCGTGACTTCGCCCAGGTGATGGGTGACGGTCATATAAATCTGGAAATCACCCGCTATGCACTGGATAAATTGAAGATAGACACCCGCGGACTTGATTCAATAGACAACAAGATTCTCCGCACCATCATAACAAACTTCAAAGGCGGACCTGTGGGCGCGAGCACCATCGCCACATCCATCAGCGAGGACCAGGGAACCTTCGAGGAGGTTTATGAACCTTATCTCATCAAGGAAGGCTTCATAGTCCGTACCCAGAGAGGCCGAATTGCCACGGAACTGGCTTACAGACATCTGGGACTTGACCAATATTACGAGGAAAACGCGGGAGGAAAGGAAGAAGCTTTGTTGTTTCATTAAAAATGACTAAAATTGCGGATAATTTCGAATTCAATCATAACAACTATAAAATGGCCGATAAATTTAATTCCAAAATTCCTGCCGGACCGCTTGAAAACAAATGGACCAAGCGCAAGTCAGAAATTCATCTTGTCAGTCCCAACAACAAGAGGAAACTCGAAATCATCGTAGTCGGTACCGGACTTGGCGGTGCGTCTGCAGCTGCTACACTCGGAGAGCTCGGATACAATGTCAAAGTGTTCTGTATCAGTGATTCACCTCGTCGTGCGCACTCTATTGCCGCACAGGGCGGAATCAATGCTGCGAAAGATTATCAGAACGACAACGATTCAGTTTACCGTCTTTTCTATGATACTATCAAGGGAGGCGACTACCGTGCACGCGAGGCTAACGTTTACCGTCTGGCTGAAGTAAGTGCCCAGATCATTGACCAGTGCGTTGCACAGGGTATTCCTTTCGCCCGTGAATACGGCGGTTATCTTGCCAACCGTTCATTCGGAGGTGTTCAGGTAAGCCGTACATTCTATGCCCGCGGACAAACCGGTCAGCAGCTTCTCCTCGGAGCTTACGCTGCAATGAACCGTCAGATCGCAGCAGGTACCGTTACAAGCTATCCTCGTCACGAAATGCTTGATCTCGTGGTAGTTAACGGTGAGGCTAAAGGTATTATCGCCCGTAACCTCGTTACCGGAAAACTCGAGAGATTCGGCGCACACGCTGTAATTATCGCAACCGGCGGTTACGGAAATACCTATTTCCTTTCCACCAACGCTATGAACAGCAACGGTTCCGCAGCCTGGCAGTGCTACAAGAAGGGTGCATATTTCGCAAATCCTTGTTTCGCTCAGATCCATCCTACCTGTATCCCTGTGCACGGTGACCAGCAGTGCAAACTGACCCTTATGTCAGAGTCTCTGCGTAATGACGGCCGTATCTGGGTTCCTAAGAAGATGGAGGATGTAAAGAAACTCCGCAATCATTCCATAAAGCCTTCACAGATTTCTGAAGAGGATCGCGATTACTATCTCGAGCGCAGATATCCTGCATTCGGTAACCTCGTGCCTCGTGACGTGGCTTCACGCGCCGCAAAGGAAAGATGTGACGCAGGTTACGGTGTAAACGAGACAGGAAAGGCCGTGTTCCTCGACTTCTCCGAGGCCATCAACCGTCTTGGTAAGAAGAGAGTTGCCGAACGTTACGGAAACCTCTTCGATATGTATGAGAAGATCACAGATTCTTCACCTTGGGAAGAGCCTATGATGATATATCCGGCCATCCATTACACTATGGGCGGTATCTGGGTTGACTACGATCTTCAGACCACGATTCCTGGTCTTTACGCCATCGGTGAGGCCAACTTCTCCGATCACGGCGGAAACCGACTCGGTGCTTCAGCCCTTATGCAGGGCCTTGCAGACGGATATTTCGTAGTTCCGGTCACCATCAATGATTATCTTTCACACAAGTTCGCAGAGCCTAAGCAGAGAACTGACGTGAAGGAATTCGATGAGGCTGAAAAGGCTGTCCAGGCCAGAATCGACAAACTCTTCTCCATCAACGGTAAAGAGACCGTGGATTCCATCCACAAGCGTCTCGGAAACATTATGTGGGAGTATGTCGGAATGGCCCGCGACGAGCAGGGTCTCAAGACTGCCATTCAGAAAATCCAGGATCTCAAGAAAGAATTCTATCAGAATGTAAAGGTTCCTGGAACTCAGTTTGAGTTCAATCAGGAGCTTGAGAAGGCCCTCCGTCTCGAGGACTTCTTCGAAATCGGCGAGCTTATGGCCCGCGACGCTCTCAACAGAAACGAGTCCTGCGGCGGTCATTTCCGTATCGAAAGCCAGACCGAGGACGGTGAGGCCAAGAGAAACGATGCCGAATATATGTATGTTGCGGCTTGGGAGTACAAGGGTGAGAATGTCGAGCCTGAACTCCATAAGGAGCCTCTGAACTACGAATTTATTGAGGTTAAGACTAGAAACTACAAAGACTAATACAGAGATGGAATTCAATTTGAAGATATGGCGTCAGAAAAACGCCAAGGATAAGGGACATTTCGAGACTTATCATATCGCGGGCATTGAGGAAGACGCTTCTTTCCTCGAAATGCTTGACATTCTGAATGAGCAGCTTATACGCGAAGGCTGTGATCCTGTAGCAGTCGAAAGAGGTTGCCAGAGCAGCGGTCCGGTTTCATTCGACCACGACTGCCGTGAGGGTATCTGCGGTGCCTGTTCGCTTTATATCGACGGCCGTGCACACGGCCCGGACAGCCATGTTACTACCTGTCAGCTCTTTATGCGTCATTTCAAGGATGGTGCAACCATTACCGTGGAGCCTTGGAGAAGCTCGGCTTTCCCTGTAATCAAAGACCTTGTAGTCGATAGGGGAGCGTTCGACAAGATTCTTCAGGCCGGCGGCTTCATTTCAGTACGTACCGGTTCCGCTCAGGACGGCAACACCATTCTCATCCCTCACGATGAGGCTGAGGAAAGTATGGATGCAGCAGCCTGTGTAGGTTGCGGCGCCTGTGTAGCCACCTGTAAGAACGGTTCTGCGATGCTCTTCGTTGCAGCTCGTGTAAGTTCCCTTGCTCTTCTGCCTCAGGGACGTCTGGAAGCCAAGCACAGAGCCAAGAATATGGTAGCCAAGATGGATGAACTCGGTTTCGGTAACTGTACCAACACCCGTGCCTGTGAGATGGAGTGTCCTAAGGGCATTTCCGTTGCTCACATCGCCCGTCTGAACCGTGAATTCCTCAGCGCTAAATTCAGTGACTAATTATTTGATTATCACTACCAAAGGAAATTATTGAAGGGGTAACGCCCCGCATGAATCTCCGCAACCATCTTGTAAAGGTCGTTGCGGAGTTTTTCTATTCCTTTTTTCTGGGTAGCCGAAATGAAGATGCATGGACTCTTCTCATCGGCTATCCAGCTCTTTTTCAGTTCTTCGAGAGTAAGATGTTCCTTTCCCCTCGGCTCCAGTGAATAAATATCGTATTCCTCTGATTTATAAAGATCTACCTTGTTGAAAACGACATAAACAGGCTTATCGCCAGCTCCGATCTCCCGCAGCGTCTTCTCCACCACCTGCATCTGCTCTTCGAAATACGGGTGCGAGATATCCACCACGTGCACGAGTATATCAGCTTCCCGGACTTCGTCCAATGTGCTTTTGAAGGCTTCAATGAGCTGGGTAGGGAGTTTGCGTATAAAACCCACTGTATCGCTCAGAAGGAAAGGCACGTTCTCTATAACCACCTTTCTCACAGTGGTATCCAGAGTGGCGAACAGTTTGTTTTCCGCCATAACGTCCGATTTGGCCAGCACATTCATCAGCGTACTCTTGCCTACATTGGTATAGCCTACAAGCGCTAAACGGACCATTTGGCCGCGATTTCCCCTCTGGGTGGCCATCTGCCTGTCCACCTTCTTTAATTGCTCTTTAAGGCGGTTTATTCGCTCTTTTACGATACGTCTATCGACCTCTATCTGAGTCTCACCCATACCGCCTCGAGTTCCCACGCCGCCTCTCTGCCTTTCCAGGTGGGTCCACATACCGGCTAGTCTGGGCAGCATATAGTTATATTTGGCCAGTTCCACCTGCATTTTTGCATAGGAAGTCTGGGCTCTCTGAGCGAATATTTCCAGAATAAGGCTTGTTCTGTCTATTACGTGAGAGGTTTTTATAACCTTTTCTATGTTCCTCTGCTGCATTCCGGTGAGTTCATCGTCGAAAATCACGTACTCTATGCAGTTTTCCTCACAATAGTCCGCTATCTCCTGAAGTTTTCCGCTTCTTATATATGTGGCCTTCTCAGGCTTGTCCAGTCTCTGTATGAATTTTCTGTCACCTTCAGCTCCGGCCGTCTCAGCCAGAAACTCAAGTTCATCCAGGTAATCCTTTACCTTTCTTTCGTCGTCGTTCTGGGTTATGATACCGACGAATACAGCTTTCTCAACTCTTTCCTCTGTCATATTACTTATAGTCCAAGTACTTTATAATGAGACCTTTTCAGACTAAAAAAGGCCATCCGTACGGACAGCCTTCTTTATGAATTTCATTTTCCTTACTGGAGCTTGAAGATAACCGGGAAGGTGTATGTAACCTTTACCGCACGGTCTCTCTGCTTTCCAGGTGTCCACTTCGGTGACATGGAAACTACGCGTACGGCTTCCTTGTCAAGTGATGGATCCACGCCGCGCAGCACCTTGATGTTGCTGACTGAACCGTCAGGATTGATGGTGAACTGGAGAGTTACACGACCCTGTACACCGTTCTCCTTGGCGATTTCAGGATAAACAAGCTGCTGGTTGACCCACTTGGTGAAGTAGTTGGCATCCTTGCCCTGGAACATAGGTTTGTCCTCGATGAGCTGGAACGGAATAGCCTCTTCTTCAACAACTTCCTCTTCAACTTGCTCTACATAGTCCATAATTTCGACACCCATATTGGCATCGTCCTCAAGGTTCATGAAGAGGTCATCGTCAACTTCGATCTCATCGTCAACAATGTCGATCTGGTCGGAGAGAACAGGAATCTTCGCAATTTCTGGAGGTGGTGGGGGAGTCTCCTGTGTGATAGGAATCATCTCCTCTTCCTCTACGACAACTGTGTCAGCCTTGAGAACGGCCTCAGCCTTTTCGCTGGATGTGTATGAGAATGCTCCCCAGACAACCAGAAGCGAAATTACGAAGCCTATCTCAACAAACAGCAGTCTTTTGTTTTCCAGACTTGCCTTACTTGTTTTTTTAACTTCCATATCTTTTTTCTTTTAATATCCCATTAGGCTCCCAAAGGTAGAAATAATTCTTTTCAAAAACAATTTTTTGAGAAACTCTTAATATTTCTTTCCTGTTTTGCTCCAGATTTTTACCTCTAAAACGCTCTTAACGGCTCATTCCGCTCCTTTTTCGCTTAATTTGCCTAACTTTGCATCCGCTACGGAACTTCTTCATTATTCAGTCCCGTTTTACATTATGGTTACTTATTTTCTTCAGGATACAGACTTCGTATTCAAGAACAAACTGCTCAACAACCGTTGGCTGAAAATGGTTGCCGAGAGTGAAATCAAACGCCTCGGGGATATATCCATCATATTCTGTTCAGACCCTTACATTCTGGATGTGAACATCAAATATCTCCAGCACGATTACTTCACCGATATCATTACTTTCGACTATTGTGAAGGCAACAAACTCTCCGGAGACCTTTTCATCAGTGTGGATTCCGTCCGTGAAAATGCATCATTCTATGGTACCGAGTTTCCTGATGAACTGAATCGTGTAATCGTCCACGGACTTCTTCATCTCATCGGATATGATGACCATACTGACGAGGAGAAGAAGATTATGCGGGAAAAGGAGAATTACTATCTCGAGATGAGAAAATCTCTTCTGAAATGAAACTTAGTTATGACATCATCGTAGTCGGGGGAGGGCATGCCGGTTGTGAGGCCGCCATGGCTGCGTCACGTCTCGGATCTTCAGTCCTTCTCGTTTCGATGGATATGCTCGGCTTCGCCAAGATGTCGTGCAACCCCGCGATTGGCGGAATCGCCAAAGGACAGATCGTCCGCGAGATCGACGCGCTCGGCGGATACACCGGAATTGTGACAGATGCTTCGACTCTTCAGTTTCGTATGCTGAACCGCTCGAAGGGTCCCGCGATGTGGAGTCCGCGCGCCCAATGCGATAAAATCCAGTTTTCCGCCAACTGGCGTAGAATTCTCGAAAGTAATTGTAAATTAGATATTTACGCGGATTCTGTCACTTCTTTTCTCTTTGAGAATCGAAAAATTTCAGGAGTCCGCACAACCACCGGGGCAATTTTTAAATCTCGCGCGGTTATTTTGACGGCCGGCACCTTCCTTGGAGGAAGTCTTTTCATCGGACGTCACAGTTTCGAAGGCGGAAGAATAGGGGAGTCCGCTTCTCACGGACTAACCGAACAGCTCGTCTCGATGGGACTCGAATCTTCGAGGATGAAGACCGGCACTCCGCCGAGAATCGACATCCGCTCTGTCGATACTGCTACTCTTCTGCAACAGATAGGAGATGCAGCTCCGGAGAAATTTTCATACCAGCCTTATCTTTCGACTGTGCAGAACGGAACTCCGCAGATGCCTTGTTTCATTCTTCATACGAATGAACATACTCACGAGATTCTCAGAAGTGGTTTCGATGAGTCTCCGCTTTTTACCGGTATGATTCACGGCAAGGGTCCGCGCTACTGTCCGAGCATCGAGGATAAGCTTCGTGTCTTTCCGGACAAGGATTCTCATCAGCTTTTTCTTGAACCGGAAGGTCGGCATACAGGTGAATATTACCTTCAGGGATTTTCTTCTTCTTTGCCGCTGCAGGTTCAGATGGACGCCCTTCATTCCATCGCCGGCCTGGAAAATGTAAAAGTTTTCCGTCCTGCGTACGCTGTGGAATATGATTATTTCGATCCTACTCAGCTTAAGGCTTCTCTGGAGTCCAAAGTTATTGATAATCTGTACTTTGCGGGTCAGGTAAACGGTACAACAGGCTACGAAGAGGCTGCTGCTCAAGGACTTATGGCCGGCATTAACGCTCATTTGAAGCTTGCGGAGAAGGAGCCTTTCGTGCTTTCGCGTGACGAATCCTATATCGGCGTTCTCATCGATGATCTCATTACGAAAGGTGTGGATGAACCGTACAGAATGTTTACTTCCCGTGCAGAATATCGCATTCTTCTCAGACAGGACAATGCTGATGAAAGATTGACCTCTCGCTCGTTCCGGATAGGCCTTGCAGATAAGTTCCGCTACGATTTCACGATGCGTAAGTACGAAGCAGCCAAATCACTTTCTGACTATGTCAGCTCGAAGAATTTTACTGCTAAACAGGTTAATCCATATCTTGAGTCGATAGGATCTTCAACTCTTACTGACTCAAAAAAGATTTCAGAAATAGCCTCTCGTCCAGAGGTTTCGCTGTCTGCTCTATTAAATAGTGTTCCACGTGGAACACTTTCCAGGCCAATCACTGATTTTGACGACCCGATTCTTAAGGATTATACAGATTATATTCTCGAGAATAAACAGCTCCCGGCCGGCTTAGAAGGCACATCCTATGCTGATGCAATCGAAGTCTTAAGGTCGAATTGTAATTATCGTCTAGAGAAAGAAACTCTTGCCAGGGCTGTGGAAAACTTCCCTGAGATGCTTCAGAATGAGGTTGTGGATTCAGTGGAGGTATCTCTGAAATACTGCGGATATATAGAAAGGGAGAGGCTTCTTGCGGAGAAACTCCATCGCCTCGAAGATCTGAAAATTCCGGAGAATTTCGATTTCGACAAAGTTACCGGAATGACCATAGAATGCCGTCAGAAGATGAAAAAGTATCGCCCGACGACCATCGCCCAGGCCTCCCGCATCTCCGGCGTATCTCCCGCCGACATCTCCGTCCTCCTCGTCTATTTCGGCCGCTAAAGTCGTTTGAGGGCTTCTTTGATGATTTTTTCGACTTTGGCGTCGGGCTGTTCCTTGAGGACGGCCTGAACGGCCTTCTGGATGTTTGGACGTGAGAAACCGAGCATCTGAAGAGCGCTCGTAGCTTCTTCGATGTCCGCGTTGTTGTCCACTTTCATAGGCAGCTGCACATCTGCGCCCTCGCCCTTCACGATCTTGTCCTTAAGCTCCAGAACCATTCTCTGGGCACTCTTCAGGCCGATACCCTTGATACTCTTAAGACGCGTGATATTCTCGGAAAGAATCGCATCGCGCAGCTCGTCCGGAGTAAGCGACGACAGAATAATCCTCGCAGAAGCGGCTCCGATACCGGAAACCCCGATGATAAGCTTGAAAAGTTCACGCTCATCCTTCGATGCGAAACCATACATCACTTCTGTCGAATCGCGCTGGTTAACAGCCTGATATATAAACACTTTCGCACTGTCTTTACCATCGAGAGCCTGATAAGTAAGAAGAGAAATCTCCACGCCGTAACCGATACCGGAATTATCCACTACCATAAAAGTAGGGGAGAGCTCAGCAATCTTTCCATTGATGTAATCTATCATAACGAGATCATTTATTCCTTTCCAAGTCCACAAAATTACTCAATCTTTTGTAATTTTGCGGTTTGCAAAGACGATATATATGTCGAAAATCGAAGAACTCAGAAATTGTTTCCCGCAGCTGGGCGTCCGGGTATATGGCAAGCCGCTTGTCTATCTTGACAATGCGGCCACGTCCCTTCGTCCCCGCAGCGTGCTGGACAGATGGTATGAGCTCAGTTCCCACAATAGCGCAAACCTCCATCGCGCAGTGCACAAGATCGCTGCCGACGCGACCGAACAGTATGAAGCAGCACGCGAAGCTGTGCGAGCGTTCCTTAACGCCGAAAGCACCCGCGAAATCATCTTTACCTCCGGAGCGACACAGTCGCTCAATCTCGTAGCTTATTCATTTTCAGAAGCTTATATCAACGAAGGGGACGAAGTGATAGTCTGCGAAAGCGAGCATCACTCGGATATAGTTCCCTGGCAATTCGCCTGTGACCGGAAGAAGGCCACACTGAAAGTCCTGCCGGTCGATGAGGATGGATATCCGAGGCTGGACATTCTGAAGGCCCAGCTCACAGAAAGAACCAGAATACTCTGCATAGCCCAGATTTCCAATGTCCTGGGGCTTAGAAACCCTGTTGAGGAAATAGTAAAACTTTGTCACTCAAAAGGTTGCAAGGTTCTTGTCGATGGAGCTCAGGGAGTTCTCCACGGCGAGACTGATGTTCAAAAACTCGGCTGCGACTTCTACGCATTCTCCGGACACAAATTGTTCGCGGCGCCGGGCACGGGAGTGCTTTACGGCAGACGCGAACTTCTGGAGAATATGCCTCCTTTTCTCGGCGGCGGCGAGATGATAGGAAACGTCAGCTTCGCGCGCACGACCTTCGCGCCTCTCCCGCAGAAATTCGAAGCGGGCACTCAGAATATCTCCGGCAGTCCGACGCTCGTACAGGCGATAGAGATACTTAAAGAGATGAATGACAGTGATATACAAAGAGAATACGAGGCTGTCCGAGACTATGTTCTGACTGCCTTGACGGAAGACAGCAGGATAAGGCTCTATGGGGTTCCCCGTGGAACATCCGACAAGGTAGCCCTGTTCTCTTTCACTGTGGAAGGTGCTCACCACGAGGACCTTGCACTGATTCTGGACAAGATGGGAATCGCGGTGAGGTCCGGTCAGATGTGCGCTGAACCGCTTATGGACCGCTACGGCGTTACGGGAATGGTCAGAGCGTCCTTCCTGCCGTACAATACCCTCGAAGAAGCGGAATATTTCATTAAGAGCCTGAACCGGGCTATCGGAATGCTGAAATAGAATATGGAAGAATTGACACTTAAAGAAGCCCAGGAGCAGGTCGTGGAGGACTTTTCCCTCTATGACGAATGGCTTGACAAATACGAATATCTCATTGATCTGGGGAAGAATCTCCAGCCGTTCGACGAATCGAAAAAGACCGACGACAGACTGATCAAAGGCTGCCAGTCCCGCGTCTGGCTCGACTGGAAAGTCGAAAACGGAAAACTCTATTTCAGCGCGGACAGCGACGCCATCATCACCAAGGGCATAATTTCCCTGCTCATCAGCGTCTATTCAGGCCGCACTCCGCAGGAAATAGCCGGTGACGATTTCTCTTTTCTGGACCGGATCGGCCTGAAGGAAAACCTCTCGCCGACCAGGGCCAACGGACTCGTTTCGATGATAGAGACCATCCGCTCCGCTGCGGTATCCCAGATTTAAGAAAGGTAAATAAATTAAAGAAAAAGCGGCTTTCGGGAGCCGTGACAGCATACAGACAATGGAGGAAAACGAAGTTAAAAATAACGGGGAAGTTCTTACGGCAGAGGATGTTAAGGAACTTACCCCTCTGTATGAGAACGTGATACTCGCCCTCAAGCAGGTCTATGACCCCGAGATTCCGGTGAACATCTACGATCTCGGCCTGATTTACGAACTGAACATCCGAAAAAGCAAGGAAGTTTACATAAAAATGACTTTCACAGCGCCCAACTGTCCTATGGCCGATGAGGTTATGGCGGAAGTGAAACGCAATGTGGAGGATGTCCCGAATGTGAAAGGCTGCAGCATAGACCTGGTATTCGAGCCGGTCTGGGACCAGAGCATGATGTCCGACGAGGCAAAGGTCACCCTCGGATTCGATGTCGATTTCGACGATGCTCCGCAGCAGGATGAGACGCCAACTGCCTGATGCAGAGCGTTTCCGTATATTTGGGACTGGGGTCCAATATGGGAGACCGCAGCGCCGGTCTCGCTGAAGCCGAACGCAGACTCAACGCAGAATTGGACGCTTGCGTCCGGGCAAAGTCGAGCGTGCTCGAGACGCCGGCGTGGGGCTTCGACGGCGGAGAGTTCCTCAACTGCGTGCTCCGCTACGACCTGCCCTGCGATGCTTTTCTGAGGCCGCTCGCGCGTCCGGTCCGTCCCTCTGAATTCTCTGACCAGCAGGCACTTGCGCTTCTTGACAAGGTGAAAGGGATAGAGGCCGCGATGGGCCGCGCGGAGAATGTGCAGTACGATGCGGGGGGACGAAGGATTTACCACTCGCGCGTTATCGACATTGACATTCTGTTCATCGGAACCCAGCGCTTTGGGCTTGAGCGCCTGACGGTGCCGCATCCTCTGATCTCCCGGCGGGATTTCGTGATGAAGCCTCTGCTCGAGATCGCAACGCCGGAGCTGATGTCCGCATTTCCTGAGATATTCGGGGATTTTCCACAGTGATGCGTAATCAGCTATTTTTATTAATTTTGCGGCTGTTACGGCATCGGCTCAGGCTGTATTGAAAAGGAACACATAATTAAAGCACAAAAGATATGGGAAAGAAATCATTATTTGTTACTGCGACGCTTGCAGTTGCTCTGGCTGTCGTTTCGTGCGCACAGAAGCCTAACACCCTTACTTCGGCTGAAAAGGCGGACGGATGGGTGCTCCTTTTCAACGGAGAGAATCTTGACGGCTGGCGCGATTACAACGGCGACTCGCTGACCAACGGCTGGACTGTGGTGGACGGATGCATTCAGGCTTCAGGCAACGGTGCTGACGGGTCCGGCTACATCGTGACCGACAGAAAGTACGCTAACTTCGAGCTTTCCTGGGACTGGAAACTCACCCACGGAGGCAACAGCGGAATGCTCTACCACGTAGTCGAAAGCCCGAAATTCGCCGTTCCGTATGTTACCGGACCGGAATATCAGCTTATTGACAATGAAGGCTGGGAGGAAGTTAACGCTCCTGCCAAACTTGAAGAATGGCAGAAACTGGGTGTTGATTACGCAATGCATCTGCCGGACAACAGCAAGATGCACGTCAATCCGCAGGGAGAATGGAACAATTCCAAGATCGTGTTCGACAACGGCCACGTGGAGCATTGGCTGAACGGTGAAAAGATACTCGAGTTTGAAACCTGGACCGATGACTGGTTCGAAAGAAAGGCCAGCGGCAAATGGGGCAACGCCACCGAGTACGGCCTGGCTCACGAGGGTGTGATCTGCCTTCAGGACCACGGCGATCCGGCATCTTTCAGAAACATCAAAATCAAGGAGCTTCCGTATAAGGGCGCAGGCAAGACAGTCAGCCTGTTCAACGGCAAGGACCTCCACGGATGGGAGCTGTTCGGAAGTATGCGCACCGGGGTCGATGAGGAAGGCAATCTCGTCACCGAAAACGGAGAAGACCTGCGCTACGGCTACCTCGGAACCAGGGAATATTACAAGGACTTTGATCTGACAGTCGAGTTCAAGCAGTGCTCCAACGGCAATTCCGGTCTGTTTTTCCATTCATTCGTGGAAGGCGGATATCAGAACAATATCGTCAACGGATGGCAGTGTGAAGTGGCTCCGAAGGGCTTCGACACAGGCGGAATCTACGAGTCTTACGGTCGCGGCTGGCTTGTCCAGATTCCTGACGAGAAGGAGGAAATCCTCAAGGAAGGTGAATGGAACACCCTCAGGCTCAGAGTGGAAGGTGACAGTGTGAAGACCTGGCTCAACGGAGAGGCGATGATTGACATAAACGACGAACTTATCGGCTCGAAGGACGGCAGAATTATGCTTCAGATTCACGACGGCAACAATATCAAGGTCCTCTGGAGAAACTTCGTCCTTACTACTCTTTAAAAAAGAATATTTCATAGAAATGATGGATGGCGGCCGGAAAACAGGGTCGCCCTCCATCAGTCTTGTTAAGTATCAATTCTTTCCGTTTTACAATCATTTATTCAAATTCCAAGTCTCAAAAATTTGAAGTCTGAAAGACTTTCAGTACCTTTGAGGGATTTGAATTTTGGCGTTGTTTCAAGCCTTTCCGGTTGCCGGATGCAACTGGAAAGGGCATTTTCGGAGCAACGCGGTCGGACGGAGAAGTTAGTTCAACGGTATGGAAGGTAAAGGAAAGTTGGTCGTTATCGCCTGTCTTGGCGGCTTGGCAGTGGGCATTTGCGTTATGCTTGCGGCTGGAGGTGCTCTTAACCGCACATCCACGAACGAGTATTGTATGAGCTGCCACTATCACGAACAGGCGGATGCGGACTGGAAAAAGGCGCAACATTATAACAATGAAAGCGGAGTCGTGACCGACTGCGCTGCCTGCCATCTTCCGCCCAGGGAGAACGGCTATCTTCGCTACTATATGGCCAAGGCCCGTATCGGAGCCAAGGATCTCTGGGCCAAGATGACCAAGGACAAGGACGAGATAGACTGGAACTCCAAACGGACTCTCGAGAACGGAACCCGGATAGTTTACAATGAGTCCTGCGAGAAATGTCACAAGAATCTTTTCCCATCGGGAATCTCCGATGACGGAATCACCGCCCATCTCTACTACGATGAAAATTCCGAAAAGCTTGACCTCCAGTGCATCAGCTGCCACCTCAACACAGGCCACGATATGCCGGGCTATCAGCATAAACGTCTGGAAGGCAAGGTGATGCGTACGGATAGCGACGTCAGATACGAGTCTGCCGCCGAAGTGACTTCATTTGCGGATTTCACCGAAACCGTTCCCGGAACCTCTGCCGCAATCAGAATGGTGGCAATCCCGGGCGGAGAATTCACGCTCGGAAGTCCGGAAAGCGAGCCTTTCCGCAGCTCCGATGAAGGACCGGCGAAAAAGGTAAGAATCTCCCCGTTCTTTATGGCGGAAGTCGAGGTGACCTGGAATCAGTTCTGGGCTTTCTATAACGAAACGATGTCCGAAGGACGCACTCCTCCGGAGAAGATATATGCCAACAACAGCCGTCCGGATCTCGATGCCGTCAGCGGTCCTACGCCACCGTTCGGTTTCCCGGACCAGGGCTGGGGAATGGGCGAACGCCCGGCCATAACGATGACGCATTATGCGGCGGAAACCTTCTGCCAGTGGCTTTCGCTCAAGACCGGACGCAATTACCGTCTGCCTACGGAGGCCGAGTGGGAATACGCAGCCCGAGGAGGCACTCAGACGCCGTACTTTTTCGAGGGTGACCCGCGCAGATTCTCGGCAGAGACCTTCAGAAGCAAACTTTTCGGTGTCGATACGACCTTCATAACCCGCTACGTGGTCTATTCCCAGGACAGTTTCGGCAAGACTCAGGAGTCGTCCGACGTGAAGGCCAATCCGTTCGGGCTCAAGAATATGCTGGGTAATGTAATGGAGTATTGTTCAGACAGATACGCAGAAGATGCCTATTCGAAGATAGCCGACGGGGCTCTGGATCCGAAAGGCCCTGAAAGCGGAGACGAGTTCGTGGTCCGCGGAGGTTCGTATTCGGATGACGCCTCGCTGGTGCGCTGCGCTGCCCGAAGCCATACCCGTCACGATGACTGGCTTCGCACCGACCCTCAGAACCCGAAGAGCATCTGGTGGTATTCTGACATAAAGGGCATAGGATTCAGGGTGGTATGCGATGTTCCGGATGAAATCAAATAATTCAAACATAGTTAATAATATGAACAAAAAAATGGACAGAAGAGATTTTCTCGGACGTAGCGCCAAGATTGGCGTGGGGCTGGTAGGCGGCAGTGTATTGCTGTCTGCCTGCGGCAATGGAAACAAATCCGGCAAAGTGACTCCGCTGCGTCAGAGCGGTGAGTATTATGTTCCGGAACTTCCGGACAAGGCTATCGACGGAAGGGAGCTGAAAGTCGGTGTAATCGGCTGCGGCGGACGCGGAAGCGGTGCTGTCGGGGATCTTCTGAATGCCGCTGACGGCATCAAAGTGACCGCCCTCGGTGATGTTTTCGCAGACCGTCTGAACACTCTCCGCGAGAGTCTCAAGACCAATAACTCTCAGGAAGTTCCCGAAGATCACTGCTTTATCGGTTTCGACGCATATAAGCAGGTTATAGATTCAGGCGTGGATATGGTTATCGTGGCCACACCTCCTGTTTTCCGTCCGACACATTTCCAGTATGCTACCGAGAAGGGAGTTCATTCGTTCCTCGAGAAGCCGATCGCTGTCGATGCCAAGGGTTACCGTCTGATAATGGCTACCGCCAAGCAGGCCGAGACCAAGGGACTCTGTGTCGTTACAGGTACGCAGCGTCATCACCAGAGACCGTATGTGGAGTCCTTCAAGAAAATCCAGGAAGGTCTCATCGGCGAGATAACCGGCGGAAACGTATATTGGAATCAGGGAATGCTCTGGTACAGGGAGCGTGAGAAGGGCTGGAGCGATATGGAATGGATGATCCGCGACTGGGTGAACTGGAAGTGGCTTTCTGGAGACCATATCGTGGAGCAGCACGTTCACAATATCGATGTGTTCAACTGGATGATCGGCAAGCACCCTATCGCTGCGACAGGATTCGGCAGCCGTCAGCGCCGCATCACAGGCGACCAGTATGACAATTTCAGCATCGACTTCGAGTACGAAAACGGAGTTCACCTGCACAGTATGTGCCGCCAGATAGACGGATGTTCCTACAAGATCGGAGAGGTTGTCCGTGGTACCAAGGGCTGGTGGAGTTCAGAGGATTTCGCTATCCGCGACTATCAGAACAATATCCTCTGGCAGTTTGACGGTGAAGCTGAAAAGGCTCAGTATCAGCAGACTAACCCGTATGTGCTCGAGCACGTGGACTGGGTTAACCATATCCGCAAGGGTGAAACCCACGTGGAGGCCGAAGAGTGTGGAGTATCCTCTCTGTGCGGTGTGATGGGCCGTGAGGCGGCTTACACAGGTCAGACCGTGAAATGGGATGAAGTCAGCGCCGCAGATCTGGATTATATGCCGGAGAAACTTGAGCTCGGCAAGATGGATATGAGTAAATACACAGTCCCTGTTCCGGGATCAGGAAAATAGCGGGATATGGACAGAAGACAATTTTTGACCGCAACAGCATTGGGTGGGGCAGCCGTGGCTGCCGCATCCATTCTGCCGGGCTGTACAGCCGTATCCGATAAAAAGAAGCCGGAGGTTCCTCTGAACCTTTCTTTCCAGGAGAGTACAGCTCCGGGAGAGACCCTCTCCGACAGGCTGGACTTTATGGAAAAACTCGGAATTACCGGTTTCGAACCGGGCGGACACGGACTTTCAGGCAGAGTAAAGGAGATCCAGGACGCTCTCAGCGGAAGGAATATCAAGGTTTCCGCCATCTGCGCCGGCTTCGACGGTTTCATTCTCGCCGAAGATCCGGCCGTCAAGGAGCAGTTCGACACGACGTACCGCGAGATTCTCGCGGCCGCCGGAGAACTTGGCTCCACAGGTGTGATTATGGTTCCGGCATTCAATGGTCAGAAGCCTTGCCGCCCGCATACACAGGAGACCCGCGATTTCCTCTGCGAGGAGCTCTACAAGCTTGGCGAATATGCCCTGGAGCACGGTACACACGTGATTCTCGAGCCTCTTAACAGAAGGGAGGCGTTCTATCTCCGTCTTGTGGCCGACGCCGCCGCCATCGCCCGCGACTGCGGCAGCAAGGGTGTCAAGGTCCTCGGAGACTTCTGGCATATGTCTGAGGAGACTTCCGATTACGCCGCCTTTATGTCGGCCGGAAAGGAGTATCTCCAGCACGTGCATATGGCCAGCCGCGGCCGTCGCCTGATGCCGGGAGAGGACGGTGAGAAGGACAATTATCTCGCCGGTTTCAAGGCTCTGAAAGAGATCGGCTACGACAAGTATGTCAGCTTCGAGTGCGGCACCGCCGGTGACCGTACCGAGACCGTCACCAGGGCCGTCGAACTCCTGCGTGAGCAGTGGGCTCAGGCCTGATGATTCTTCCGGGCCAGTCCGCCGCCATCGTCGCGGCCATAGCGTATGTCTGCTTTCTGGCAGTCATCTATGCCCGGCGTAACCGCTGGTCTCTGTACAGGAGACTGGCCGGACTGAAGGCCTGCAAACTTTCGATATCGATATTGCTGTTCCTGCTTCTGATCTTCGGACTTGTTCCGCAAGACGGGGGCGGGAACGGTTTTTTCGGTGCCCTGGGTTTCAGGGCGATGAAGCGTTCTCCCGTTTTTATTCTGGCGCTTCTTTTTCTCACCGCCAGCATAACTCTGAACGCGATGGAGGACATCCGGCATTTCCGCCGCCACCGTCCGGGAGTCACCTGCTCCCATCTGTGTCTGGCAGTGATTCTCATCGCAGGAATTTTCGGCGACGGAATGACGCAGAGGGCGAAACTCGAGGCGGTTATGGGTACGCCCGTACACACCGCGACAGGCGATAGGGGAGGGGCTGCGAAGAAACTTCCTTTCGAGCTGACGCTCAAGAGTTTCGATGTGGAGTCATACACTTCTCAAGTCGCAGTCACATTGCCCGACGGGAGCTTTTACGAGACCGCAATCTCCGTGAACCATCCCGCGAAAATCGGTTCCTGGCAGGTCTATCAGACAGATTACCGTATGGATACGGCAGCGGAGGAATTCGTAAGCGTATTCAAATGCGTAAGTTCGCCAATGTCAGGAATATATCAGGCCGTTCTCTATCTGATTCTGTTCGGGGCGGCAGCGATGGCGTTTTTCGGCGGAGCCGGAAAAAAGGGAGCCCGGCACAGGTTCCTCGTCAGCATACTGGCGTCCATCATATATATCTTCATAATCATCTTCCGGCCCGGAGTCCATACGGATGATATGATTCCGGCGCTGCGCAGTCCCTGGCTTGTTCCGCACGTCGCAGCCTACATTTTCGCATACACGCTGATGGGCGTCGTGACCATCCTCGCGATTCATCTCCTCTGGCGGACGCGCAGCGGCCGGCCGGGAGCTCCGGCGCCGGTGGAAAAGGAGCAGACGCTCTGCGACAGACTCGTGCGCATCGGCTGGGCGTTCCTCACAATGGGAATGTCGATGGGAGCGCTCTGGGCGAAGCAGGCGTGGGGCGACTATTGGACCTGGGATCCGAAGGAGACCTGGGCCGCCGTCACCTGGCTCAGCTACCTGCTCTACCTGCATCTGCGCCAGAGAAGGCCTGAATTGGACGGCACAGCCGTCCAATCCGCCCCCCGCCGCGCGCAACTCTTTCTTCTGATTCTTTGCTTCGCGCTTCTGCAGATGTGCTGGTGGGGTATCAACTATCTCCCTGCCGCGCAGGGCTTCAGTCTGCACACGTATTAGCTTTTCCACGACGCTTGCGGGGCTGGAGTTTGTCAAATAGCGAAACTCTTTATACCTTTGCGGGTTGTTCAAAATACGAGAATTATAATGACACAGGATGAACTTTTCAAGGTGCTGGTAGCACATTGCAAGGAGTACGGATTCATTTTCCCCTCCAGCGAAATCTATGATGGACTTGCTGCCGTCTATGACTACGGTCAGATGGGCGTGGAGCTTAAAAACAACATAAAACAGTATTGGTGGAATGCGATGACACGCCTGAACGAGAATATCGTCGGCATCGATTCCTGCATCTTTATGCATCCGAGAATCTGGGAGGCTTCAGGTCACGTCGGAGCGTTCAATGATCCGCTCATCGACAACAAGGACTCCAAGAAGCGTTACCGCGCGGACGTGCTCATCGAGGACTATCTCGGCAAGATTGAGGAGAAGATGAACAAGGAAGTCGAGAAGGGACGCAAGAAGTTCGGAGAGTCATTCGACGAGGCCAAGTTCCGTGAGACCAACCCTAACATCCTCCGCGAGAAGGCCCGCTATGACGAGATTCACGGCCGTTATGTGAAGGCCGAGCAGAACAATGACTTCGCCGAGTACCGCCAGATCATCATCGACTGCGGCATCGTATGTCCTATCAGCGGAACCTGCAATTGGACGGAAGTCCGTCAGTTCAATCTTATGTTCAGCACCTCTATGGGCAGCACCGCAGACGGCGCGAACACCATTTATCTGCGTCCTGAGACCGCCCAGGGCATTTTCGTGAACTATCTGAACGTTCAGAAGACCGGCCGGATGAAGATTCCTTTCGGTATCGCCCAGATCGGAAAGGCTTTCAGAAACGAGATCGTGGCCCGTCAGTTCATATTCAGAATGAGGGAGTTCGAGCAGATGGAGATGCAGTTCTTCATCAAGCCGGGCACCGAGCTGGACTGGTTCAAGACCTGGAAGGAGAAGAGAATGAAGTGGCACGTGAATCTCGGAATGGGTGCGGAGAACTACCGCTTCCACGACCACGAGAAGCTGGCCCACTATGCCAATGCCGCCACAGATATCGAGTTCAATTTCCCGTTCGGTTTCAAGGAGCTTGAGGGTGTGCACAGCCGTACCGATTTCGACCTCGGAAACCATCAGAAGTTCTCAGGAAAGAAGATACAGTATTATGACCCTGAGACGGGTGAGAGCTATACTCCTTATGTAGTGGAGACATCCATAGGCGTCGATCGTATGGTTCTGGCGGTTCTGAGCCATTCGCTCAAGGAGGAGACTCTGGAGAACGGCGAGACCCGTACCGTGCTCAGCATTCCTGCTCCGCTGGCCCCGGTAAAGGCTGCGGTTCTTCCTCTCGTAAAGAAGGACGGCCTTCCTGAGTTCGCCCAGAAGATTATGGATGACCTGAAATACGATTTCAACTGCCAGTACGAGGAGAAGGATTCCATCGGAAAGCGTTACCGCCGTCAGGACGCCATCGGAACTCCGTTCTGCATCACCGTCGATCACGATTCTCTCGTGGACAACTGCGTGACCGTGCGTGACCGCGACACGATGACCCAGGAGAGAGTCCCTGTCGCCGAGCTCCGCAAGCTCATCGACGAAAGAGTTAATATGAACAATCTCCTCAGGAATCTGTAGGAAAAGATAATTTATTCAGAATAGAGGTCTTCCCCGTCAAAAGGGAGGACCTTTTCTCTTTCTGCCGGAGGCAGGAAGTTCATTACCAGGGCCTTGCCCCAGTGTCTGCGGACGAATTCGAAGTCTTCCGACGGAGCCTCTTCTGCAGGGGCGTTCTCTGCGGAAGGGGCCATAAGCCTTTCCGGGTCTATTGTCATACCTTTCTCGAGGAATTCCATTTCGGTGGCCTGAAGTGCCTTGCTTGCCTCTCCCAGAGCCTTCTGGAGCGGAATCAGGGCCATTTCCTTCTGAAGAATATCGGCTGAGAGAGCCTTGCGCTCATCTTCGGATGCCGAGGAGAGCGAAGCCCGGAGGGCGTCGAGGTCTGAAGACAAATCATTCAGGCTGTCCCGCAGGTTGCGGACCTTGTTCATCCGGTCCAGATAGGCGCTCAGATCTTCATCCATTGGCTGCGGAGCAGCGGAAGAAGAGGACAGGGCGGGATTGGACGGCGGAGCCGGCCGGGAGAAATCGGGTTCGAGTGCTGCGAGATGGCGGAGCTCTGCGGGATCCGTGACTGCGGCGTGCAGCGGAAGAGAGTCGTACTCAAGCACATAGACGTTTACGCTGTCGCGCGGGCAGTCTCTGTTCGAAGCGAAAACGGTGTAGCGGCCGTCCTCGGAATTGCAGTAGAGAAAATCGTCGTACGGGGAATTGTACGGGAACCCGAGGTTGGATGGAGTGTCCCAGTCGCGCGTGCGCTCGTTCCAATGCGAGACGTAGAGGTCGTAGCCGCCCATCCCGAAGAGGCCGGCGGAGGCGAAGTACAGCGACTTGCCGTCCTCGCTCAGAACCGGATAGATCTCGTCGCCGGCGGTGGTCATCCCTTCGTTCACAAGTCTCGGAACGGACCACACGGAGTCCTGATGCTCAATATAATAGACGTTGCGCACGCCGCCCTCGTCCGTGGCGCTGTAGTAGAGCTGCTGTGCGCCTTCGGGCACGTAGCTCGCGTGCACGAGCGGGTGTGTGCTCAGAGAGTCGAGGCAGTTCGGAAGAGTCCGCCAGCTGCTGTCACGCATCGGGTAATACAGGAAGAAGTCGTTGATAGACAGGCGCTTGCGTGCAATGGCCACAGGGCGGCTGCAGTAGTCGCTCATACTGAGTCCGTTGCGCGACAGGAGCAGATCGTTTTCGATGTCGATGCGTTCGAGGGAGTCCGCTGACGCGTCCAATGCGGCCTCGAGTGCCTTGACCGATGGCGCGAATTCATAGCGGAGCCGGAGTGAATCCCCGATGGCGCGGAGCTCGGCTACGGAGAAATCCCTGTGCCGGGTCATACTCTGGCGGAGCGAATCCACCTTGGATTTCAGCAGGCTCTCGCGCGAGGCGACGCCTGTGGAGTCCGTCGGAACCTGCGCTCCGGCGGCGGGGCCCAAACAGCTGAAAACTGAGCAAAATAATAGAAATCCGAGCTTACGCACTCTCATATTGAAGCATTTGGACTGCAAAAGTACGAAAAGGATGGAATAAAATTTCTTTGCTTGGAAAAA